>CAYTVR010000270.1:0-9963 GCA_964441245.1 uncultured Saprospiraceae bacterium
CTCCGGAAATCCAACAACGGATAGTAATGCAGATCCATTAAATGGACAGAGTAATACTTTTACTTTTGATCCATTAGTAAGCGACTTAGATCTTGATGCTGGTTTTATAGATTGTGCATCCATCGCTAGTACACCAGGAAGTAATTCACCGGTTTGTGATGGTACTGATTTAGATTTAACAGAAACAGGAGGAGATGCCGTGAGTTGGACTTGGAGCGGACCAAATACATTTAGCTCTAGCGACCAGAATCCAACGATTACTGCTGCAGATATGAATGCAGCGGGTACTTATAGTGTAACGATCACGAGTGCGAATGGATGTACTGCTGTGAATACAACGGATGTTGTAGTGGATGCATGTCCAGCCGGAACGATTGGCGATTTTGTCTGGTTAGATACGGATGGAAATGGCGTACAAGATATGGGCGAATCTGGGCTAGATAGTGTTCAAGCAGTTTTATATAATGCGAACACCAATATGCCTATAGATACCGTTTATTCTGATGCATCAGGATTTTATAGTTTCCTAAATCCTCCTAGTGGCGATTACTATATTGTTTTTGATCCATCAACAAATAACAATGGTTTTACTAATATGGCTGGTTCTCCAACAGGTATGGGAACTGATGCTACCGATAGTAATGCCAATCCTTTTAGTGGTCAAACAAATACCTTTAGCTATGATCCGGTTAGCGGAGATGAGATGGATATAGATGCTGGTTTTTATACTGGCGGTGTGCTAGGAAATAGAGTTTGGTTAGATACGGATGGAGATGGTGTACAGGACTTAAGTGATTTAGGAGTTGCGAATGTAAAGGTCATTCTTTATGATGCCAATACTATGATGCCAATTGACTCTGTGAATACAAGTGGAATGGGATTCTATTCTTTCACCGGTTTACCAATGGGAGATTATTATATTGAAATCGATTGGAGTGCTTTGACTGGATCTTATATGCTTAGTCCTCTAGATATGGGAGGAGATGATTCAACCGATAGCGATATTAATCCAATGACCGATCAAAGTGCGACGGTTACTTTAGGTCTGAGTCAATTTGATGATTCCTTAGATGCAGGATTGATTCCAGCTGCAGAGATTGGAGATTTTGTTTGGGATGATTTAAATGGAAATGGCATACAAGATATGGGTGAACCTGGAATCGAAGGAGTGAGCGTAAGCTTGTATGATGATAATGATGCTTTGATCGAAACGGTAATGACAGGAAGTAATGGTCAATACGCTTTCGATGGTGTTCCTGCAGGAAATTACTATCTCGATTTTGATGCGACAACCA
This sequence comes from uncultured Saprospiraceae bacterium, assembly GCA_964441245.1. Classification (GTDB taxonomy): domain Bacteria; phylum Bacteroidota; class Bacteroidia; order Chitinophagales; family Saprospiraceae; genus JALZUU01. The sequence continues at coordinate 1,296 of CAYTVR010000270.1, forward strand.
ATACAGCTGGAGCTTCTTATGCCGGAAGTCCACAAGATGCATCAACGGATGATGAAGATAGTGATGCTGATCCAATGACTGGCATTACTGCAACATTTGCTTTTGATCCTGCGAATGGATCAAACACAGATATGGATGCTGGATTCACGATTGATTGCCCTGTGGTTGATGCAGGAGAAGATCAAAGTATTTGTATGAATTCAGATGCTTCTTTATTAGCTACAGGTGGGACATCATTTGTCTGGTCTCCAGCTAGTTCTTTGGATGATGCTAACATTGCTAATCCAACGGCTACACCTTTGACAACAACGAAATATTTTGTAACGATTTCTACCGTTTCCGGATGTACCGGAATAGATAGTGTAATGGTAAATGTTAATCCAAATCCTATTGTGGATAGTACGGTTGATATCAATCCAAGTACTTGTCTTGGAGCTGATGGTTCAATATTAGTAACGGCAATATCAACAGGAGGAATTCATATCTATAGTAACGATGGAGGTACAAGCTTCCAAACAAGTAATTTATTTGAAAACTTAATGGCGGATAATTATTCCATAGTTGTGGCCAATAGCGATACGACTTGTATGTCACCAGTGACGATAGTTAGCTTGACAGATAACACGGTGGTTTGTACAGATATTCTTGATGTAGACACCATGGTTGTAGAAGCAGGAATGGCACCAGTGGTTTGTTTACCACTTCCATTTACAGAGGTTACAGATTATGAAATTACATTGAATGGAAATGTTTATACTGATCCAACGACTGCTTGTGATAATGATACCATGGCAATGATGGCCACAGAAGTTAATTTGAGTGGAGTTGGCGTATATAGTCTTGTATTTAGAGATACCAGCACTTGTTGTCGAGATACAGTTATTGTTGCAGTTCTAAATCAAATGGAACCAGATACCATTTTTGATGTAACACCATTTGAAACGACTATTAATACTTTGTGTGCGGATATTTCAGATTTACCGGGGGAGTTTACTAGTTTGACTTCTTGTCGAATGCCAAGTTTTGGTACCATTACATTGGGAACAGATGAATGTGTGACTTATGAACCTAACCCAGGCTATATCGGATTAGATACTTTATGTTTCTCTGTTTGTGATGACTTCGGAGCTTGTGATACTACAGTCATGTTTGTAACCATTACACCTCCTCCTTGTGATGAGGTACTGTCCACTACTGCAGAAACGATCATGTTAGATGATTGTGGAGACTTAGGTTCTATCTGTTTAAATCTTTCCCTAACCGATCTTGGAGGATTTGACATCTCAGATAATGGGACAAGCTACAATGGAGGAATACAAGCCTGTGATTTTGATACAACTTTTTTCTTTGTCTATACGACTTTAGATGGAGCTGGAGCGAATGGACCTTATATGGTGAATGACTGGACCGTAGATGGAACAACATTCTCTGGAGAAGTGGTAGATATGAATGCTTTAACAGATTCAATGAACGTTTGGGATCCTATTGGTAATTGGATGTTGGACACAGGATCTGGTACCATCAATGGAGGAGAGGCTTCACAAACTTATGGTCATTTAATCACGACACATATTGCTACTTCAGATTCAGAAACATTACAGTTGAATAGAAGTTTAGTACCGATTGGTACTAGGTTGGTATTCGGACAAGGGATGCATGAGGTCATTTTTGCAAAAGCATCAACGGGATGTATGGATACATTAATAGTGGATGTCGTTTGTGATAATTGTGTTCCAATGTTTGCCACACCGATGACTATTGAATCAATGGATTGTGCAATGCCAACACAATACTGTACACCGATTGGAATTAACGATATTATTAATTATACGATTACAGATAATGGCACTCCTTATACTGGCGGTATTTTCGGTTGTAATAGTGATACGATTATTACTTATTCTTATGCTAATTTCCCTGGTTTGGGAACAGCTGGACCTTATACCTTAGATGCTTGGACAGTGGATGCAAATACTTATTCAGGTGACTTTGCTGATATCTCGGCTTTAGTTGACTCAATGAATATTTGGGATCCGACTGGAAATTGGATGATCAGTGGAGTACAAGTTGAGGGAGGAAATTATTCGCAAGTTTATGGAGATATCATTGTTGCACAATCTGGACAAGTAGTCGCCATTTCAAATCCTAATATTCAAAATATACCTGCAAGTGCTGCGGTGAGTTTAGAAGTAGGAATGCATCAAGTTGTTTTTGAAAATACAGTTGAAGGTTGTTTTGATACTTTAAATATTGAAATAACTTGCCCAGATTGTCCTGTTCTATTTGAACCAATGACCATGCTTGGTGTCATGGATTGTGATGATACGGCACCATTCTGTATGGCTATTAATCCACTTGAAATTACAGATTACTCGATCCTTGATAATGGGACTTTATATAATGGAAGTTTCCAAGGATGTGAATTTGATTCGCTACAATCTTATTTGACAGTTGGTTTCAATCTACCCGGAACTTATGCTGTGGATAGTTGGACGGTAGATGGAATGGATTACACGCTAAATAATTTTGCAACAGCAACAGAATTAGTCGACTCCATGAATGTGTGGGATGCCAACGGAAATTGGAGCTTGAATGGCTTGGTGATTTCTGGAGGTGATGAATTAAGAACTTATGGAAATTTGGTGATCTCTTCAGCTGGAACAGAAGTAGCAGATGCCGCGCCTAGTCCACAATTAATTGCGGTTAGTACTTCCATAGACTTAGACACAGGTTATCATGAAATCATTGTTACCAATACGATTACAGGTTGTTTAGATACAGCTTTAGTAACGGTCGGTTGTGGTCCTTGTGAGGATGTGATTGCTGCTACAGAAATGGTAGCAGTTACGAATAATTGTGGAGAACCAACAGATGTTTGTTTGGAGATAGGAACAGATGAATTGCTTCGATACAACATTACAGATAATGGATCACCTTACCTTCAAACCTTAGAAGGTTGTGACTTTGATAGTACCTTGACTTATAACTATGTCTCCTTGCCCGGCAACGGAACATTTGGCCCTTATAACATCGAAGGATGGGAAGTGAATGGAGTGACTTTTACAGGTGAATTTACGGATGTTGCTGGTTTATTAGATTCCCTAAATACTTGGGATCCAACAGCCAATTGGGTAGAAGATCCAGTGACCTTTATCATCAGTGGAGCGAATCCAAATAATACATATGGACCATTAGAAATCCGAATGATTTTACTCAATTCATTGACGGTACTTCAACCGATTATTGATTTGACATCAACGGCAACTACCTTAGAGTTAACAACAGGTTTACACCAAATTGTATTTACAGATAACCTCTTAGGTTGTACTGATACCTTGGACGTAAATGTGGCTTGTATTGAAAATTCAATATTGGTAGACACGACTTATATCGGTGCAATAGATACTATTTGTTTAGATACAAGTGAATTGTTAGGAAATATTGTTAGCATTCAAAATATTTGCCCAGACGCTTCTGGCGAAAAGATTTTGGTGGACTTTATTGATGGCTTTTATTGTATGACAAGTGAAGGAGTAGAGATTGGAACGGACACGGCTTGTATCGTTATTTGTGATGATTTAGGTTGGTGTGATACAACGCATGTTTACATAACTGCGATACCTGTAGTAGATCCACCGATTGCAAGTCCTGATGTCAGTACTACGATTCAGGGAGATAGTGTAGTCATTGGAATCATGGATAATGATGTGGCAGGCAACTTATCAATTACGAATATGTTTATTTCTGTTCAACCAAATTTTGGTACCGCAACATTAGATCAAGATGATGCGACGATTACTTATGTACCGGATGAAGGTTATTGTAATTCTCAAGTGCCAGATAGTTTGACTTATGTAATTTGTAACGCTGCTGGTTGTGATTCTGCGACCGTGAGTATCACCGTAACTTGTAATGAATTGAAATTCTATACTGGATTTTCTCCAAATGGAGATGGCGTCAATGATGTATTCTTAATTGAAGGATTGTCCTTATACCCTAATAATGTGCTATGTTGTTATAACCGTTGGGGGAATCAAGTTTTCCGAATGGAGGGATATGACAATACTTGGGATGGATCTTGGGAAAATTCAAATCTTCCAGATGGAACTTATTTCTATGTCTTTACCGATGGTGAAGGGAATACGCATTCTGGATATGTACAGATACAGAGATAACAGAAAAAATGAGGGAAACTTGATTCAGGTGTACCTCATTTTATAAAACGAATATTTTTACTACACTACATACTATGAGACTAAAGGAAGGAGGTCTTTGATCTCCGAATTTAGATTTTTTGTGAATTGTTATATGGCAATAGAGGACCCGAAAGGAGATGCTATTGCCATTTTTTTGGCGGTCAAAATTTATTTGAATATCAAAAATTTGAAGAACATTTTTGAAGAATATTATTTTGAAATATTCTAAACTATTTCTTTATTCGGATGTTTAATAATGTTCGCACTGACTTTAAACAAAAATGTCATAAGTTTGTAGCACAATTTTTAAGCGAAACCTAGTTGATGTTTCGAAGAAAAATAAACCTTCTTCAGAAAGTCTTGTACTTATAGGATTTTCCGAAGAACTAAAATAATCATTATGTTAGACAAGAAAGTGGAAAAAAAATTAAATGAACAAGTGAAGGCGGAAGGGCAATCTTCACAATTGTATTTATCAATGGCTTCTTGGGCAGAAGGAAAAGGATTGAAAGGAACTGCTCAGTTTTTATATCGCCATTCTGATGAAGAGCGAGAGCACATGTTGAAGTTGATAAAGTTCATTAATGAACGTGGTGGAAAAGCTATCGTCCCTTCATTTATCAAACCGATGGCAGATTTTAAATCATTAAAAAATTGCTTCGAAGGTTTATTAAAACATGAGTTACATGTCACCGCATCGATCAATGAAATCGTAGATATTTGCTTAAAGCAAAAAGATTATCCGACGTATAATTTTATGCAATGGTATGTTTCTGAACAAATTGAAGAAGAAGCATTGGCTAGAGAAATTTTGGATAAACTCGAAATGATCGGAACAGATAAGGGAGGTTTGTATTTATTCGATCGCGATTTAGAAAATTTCATGCCTGAAGCTGATGAAGAGGCTTAGTACGCGCCGTAAATTAAATCCTTTTAAATAAATCGAAATTAGCAAACTGATGTTAATTTCGATTTTTCTTTTACTTCCCTTGTGATCCCAACCTGCTAACTTATTTCTTTAAGGGAAGATGGTTTCTTTTCTTTAAAATTTCCGTAATATTATTCTTGATTGAATCATTGGAACAATTCATTTCAATGACTCTTTGTCCAATAAAACGAAAAATAATGAAAAGATTTAAAGCGCTCGATGTCTTTAGAGGTATGACCGTATGTTTTATGATCATTGTCAATACCACAGGAGATTGGAGTAAAACATTTGCTCCATTGTTACACCCCAATTGGCATGGATTTACTCCCACAGATTTGGTTTTCCCTTCTTTTCTTTTTGCTGTTGGAAATGCACTAGCGTTTGTCAAAACACGTTGGGGAGATAAAACTATTAGAGACGTTTTTGGTAAAATTTTAAAAAGAACTTTGATCATTTTTTTCCTAGGCTATACCTTGTATTGGTTTCCTTTTGTGAAATGGTCCGCCGCAGGAGAATTAGTTGGGGCACCTTTTAGTGAAACTAGATTTTTCGGTGTTTTGCAACGAATCGCTTTATGTTATTTTGTCGGAGCTATTATGGTTTTTTATTTATCAAAAAGGCAATTGGTTATTAGTTCCGCTTTGATGCTTTTAAGTTATTGGATGATCTTATTAGGCTTCGGAGATTATAGTTTGCAAAATAATTTTGCTCGCACAGTCGATGTATGGTTGTTTGGATCAAATCATTTGTATGGAGGAGAAGGTATTCCTTTTGATCCGGAGGGATTACTGAGTACACTACCAGCTGTTGTCAATGTAATTGGTGGATATTTAGCTGGGATTTATATTATTAGAGGACAAAGGATTGACTTTGAAAAAATAGCAAAACTCATGCTGGTTGGAGCAGGATTAATGTTCCTCGCTTATCTTTGGGATTTAAGTTTTCCGGTCAATAAAAAGTTATGGACCAGTTCTTATGTTGTTCTCACTATTGGATTGGATTTAATGATTTTAGCTTTTTTAATTTATTTATTAGACTTCTCAAAAAGTCCGATCAAATTTCATTTCTTTGAGATTTTTGGAAAAAATCCTTTAGCCATTTATTTGTTCTCGCAATATCTAACGGTGATCTTAATATCCGTTCGAGTAGATGGTCAACAATCCTTGTACAACTATATTTATAAAAAAGGATTTACTTGGATTAGCCCTTATTGGAGCGCCTTTGCTTTTGCCTTTGCCTTTATGATGGTTTGTTGGTTGGTCGGTTGGTGGATGGATCGACGGAAGATTTATATTCGGGTCTAATTATTAAGTTTTTCGAACCATATAAGACATTTAAGGAACATATAAGTTGTAACGTGGTATTTCTTAAATGACCTCGTATGGTTCATAAACCTCACAAAAAATATACTATGGAAATTACAAAGTCTTATCTTAAAGACTTGATCCACCAAGTCAATGGTGCTGCTATTGAAGTGCATAAATGTCTAGGTCCAGGTTTATTAGAAAGTGTTTATCATAAATGTATGAAGCATGAGTTGGCGATAAGAGGTATCAATTTTGTTTCTGAAATGAGCGTTCCTGTTGATTATAAAGGATTAAATGTAGAAGCTGAATTAAGATGTGATTTGTATCTTGAAAATATCTTACCAGTCGAACTCAAATCAACCGATGCTATTCATCCAATCCATGAAGCACAAATTTTGACTTACATGAAATTATTAGAAGCTCCAGAAGGGTTATTAATTAATTTTAATGTAGTTAACATCTATAAAGAAGGACAAAAGACTTTTGTAAATGAATTATATCGTGGGTTACCTGCGTGATGCGTTCGAACCATATAAGGCATAAAAGGGACATATAAGTTTTACCGCGGTATTTCTTAAATGAACTTAAATTCCTTATATGGTTCAAAAAAACACGCGTCAACAAACAAAAAAAGCACGCAAGAAAACCTCACGTGCTTTTAAAATATCTTCAATAAAGCCTAAGCCTCCACTTTCTTGTTCCCCGCACGCTTACGCTCATGCTCTTTCAATAAAATTTTACGTAGTCGAATGTTTTTTGGTGTCAATTCTACGTACTCATCCTCATCGATATATTCCATCGCTTGCTCTAAAGACAATTGAGTAAACGGAGCCAATTTTACCTTATCATCTGCACCAGAAGAACGCATATTCGACATCTTCTTCGTTTTGATCACATTCACCATTAAGTCATTGTCACGAGTATGTTCACCGACCACTTGACCTTCATAAACATCATCACCAGGAGGTAAAAAGAATTTACCGCGATCCTGTAATTTATTCATTGCAAAAGGAATCGTTGTACCTGTTTCGTGAGCAATCAATACCCCTTTATTTCGAGAAGGAACTTCACCTCTCCAAGCATCAAATTTCAAGAATCGATGAGAAATAATCGCTTCCCCAGCAGTAATATTTAAAATCTGATTTCTCAAACCAATGATCCCTCTTGAAGGAATCTCAAATTCTAAGTGCATCAAATCACTCTTCGGTTCCATGATGGTCATTTCTCCTTTTCTCATCGTGACTGCCTCAATCACTTTTCCAGAAACAGATTCCGGAAGATCAATCGCCAACATCTCAATTGGTTCACATTTTACACCATCCACTTGTTTGATAATGACTCTAGGTTTTCCAATTTGTAATTCATACCCTTCCCGTCTCATCGTTTCAATCAAAACAGATAAGTGCAAAATCCCTCGACCAAAAACAGTATAAGAATCAGGAGAAGCAGTTTCTTCTACGCGCAAAGCCAAGTTCTTTTCTGTTTCTTTAAACAAACGATCACGCAAGTGACGAGAAGTGACGAAGTCTCCTTCTTTTCCATAAAATGGAGAGTTGTTAACCGTAAACAACATACTCATCGTTGGTTCATCAATAGAGATAGGAGGAAGGCCTTCTGGATTTTCAAAATCCGCAATCGTATCTCCAATTTCAAAATCCTCAATACCATTGACGGCACAAATATCTCCACAAAAAACTTCTTCCGCTTTTTCTCGGCCTAAGCCAGAAAAGACAAACAATTCTTTGATTCTTGATTGAACGTTAGATCCATCTCTCTTGACTAACGTAACAGGAGAGTTTGCTTTTAGCATACCACGAGTTATCCGACCGATTGCGATCCGACCAATATATTTTGAAAAATCAATAGAAGTGATTTGCATTTGAGGCGTTCCTTCTTTTTTTGCAGGAGCCGGAATATGTTCCAACACTTGATCCAAAAGGTAAGTCACATCCGTTGTAGGTGTTTTCCAATCAGCAGCCATCCAACCATGCTTCGCAGAACCATATACTGTTGCAAAATCCAATTGATCTTCAGTTGCATCTAAGTTAAACATTAACTCAAAAACCATTTCCTGAACATCTTCCGGTCGACAGTTTTCTTTGTCTACTTTATTGATCACTACAATAGGCTTCAAACCTAGTGCAATCGCTTTGCTCAATACATATCTTGTTTGTGGCATTGGGCCTTCAAAGGCATCGACCAACAACAACAACAACCACAACAACAACCACAACAAC
>CAYTVR010000271.1:0-9913 GCA_964441245.1 uncultured Saprospiraceae bacterium
TTAGGGGGATGGGAACCATCTGCACGCGTGCCATCAGGATTATTGGGAGGATTGATATTTTCCCAACTTTTAATGGTTTTGATCTCAGGTGGTTTCTCAAAAATATTCATCAAGATCTTTCCATCCATATCTTCAGCAACAGGAAGTCCATAAAGCGTCAATAGTGTCGGCGTAATATCCAGTAAACTAGCCCCAAAAATAGTGTCATCCTTTTTGATCCCAGGCCCATTGGCCACAATAATACCATATGGGCTATGTTCAATTGCAGGACCTGCTGGTTGATTTGGAATGGCATTAGGACGATTGTGATCTGGATGAAACCCATGATCGCTAACTAATAGTATTGTCGTATCCTCATCTACCATTTCCATAATTCTTCCAAGCATCATATCGTGATATCGACACGCAGAATTGACTACATTTTTATACAGCTCAAAGTCACGTATCGGAATATGAGGGCGACGTGGTGGATGATACTTCATAAATCCATGACAGAAGTGATCAATCGCATCAAAGTAAACAGCCATAAAATCCCACTCCTCATTATCCATTATATAAGTCGCGGCAGAATGAATGGTAGAACAATCTGCAAGGGTTTTAGCAATAGTCATCAAGCGAGGATCTTGACTTTGATCAACCTCATTTAATTTCTCTACAAAAGGTTGAATATGATTACCTGTTAACTCGTGGGGATGGACTCGAAGTTTGGCAAATAAATCGCTTTTTTCTTTAGGATGAACCGTGCCATTGAGCATAGGCCAAGGATCATTTAAACCTCCGGAGGCACGCTGATACAAATTTGAAACCATCACCCCATTGATGGGTTCTGCGGGGTGTGAAGGCCACCATCCTACGACATGTGTTTTCAATTTGTGTTGAGTCAGGATATTCCAAATCGCTTTACATTTTCGATTGGTGATATATATTGGGCGGATGCCTTCACCACTTGGATCAGGTTCTGTAAAACCATGAATTCCATGCTGGTAGGGACGTTTGCCTGTGGCGATAGAAGTCCATAGGGTAGGTGAAAGAGGGGGGTCAAGCGTAGCAAGACGTCCCATGCATCCCCCTTCAATTAGTTTTTTCAAACTGGGCATTAACCCTTGATCAATAAGCGGCATTAAATATTTCCAATCTGCTCCATCCCAACCTATTAGTACTATTTTTTTAGAAGGTATTTTTTCTGATGGTTGTTAAAGAGAAGAGTTCTTATTACCTGTTTTTTTGACTTCATTTTCTGGTATATTTCCTTGCCGTTTTTCACGCCAAAGCATTATACCGATGTAGCCATAAGCTAATAATCCGAGCGAGCCTTCAATAGGAATTTCAAATGGTTTTCCATTTTCAGCTTTAAATCTAAAATATGTATTTGACATGTTTTAAAGGTATAAAGAATAGTTCGGTTTTAATAACATTTACATATTGCACATTAATATAAGTTTCATTTACTATATGTTTTATCGTCTAGTAGATGCATTTATTGGAATTAACTTAGCATACATGAAGTAGTGCTTGGGCGTCATTTTTTTCACTCTATCTTAGTCAATAGTTTCAATGTTTTCAAATTATAAATTCTAATTTCACTTTTGTCTTTTTCATCATGCTTTAGATTATTGTTAGAATCAAGATGACCAGTAACTACGATTGTCCCAGTTTGTTCATTAACTGTCCACGTTTCTGTGAAAAATTGATTCTCTGTTAATGTTGTTTTTTCTTCTCCATCTATAGTGATGATAATCATCTGTTTTGGATCATTCCAACTGATTCCTTTCTTTCCATCTAAATCCACTGTTTGAGCTTCGACAATGATTTTGTTTATTCCTAAGCGGTCCAATTTGACTTGTTCAATTTGATGGATGTAGCTACCATTTGTAAATTCTACTTTCTTTGTTCCCCCTGTTTCCGTATTGACAAATAACAAATTTTCGCCCTTGTCATTTCTCTGTTTCCCTCTATTTTCAATTGATGCTATTACGTATTCAGTTCCTTTAATTTCAATTAGTTTGTTAAAATCAATATGACTGTATTTATTCTGGCCAATTGATTCAACACTAAATAAGAGTAAGACGAATACTATTAAATTTTTCATTTTTTAAGTTTAGTTTTTTTATGACTAAAAAAATTTATTTGGAGTTCAAAAGCATATACCCACTCCACTTATCTTTTCACTTCTCTGACCAAACTTTCTCCTTTTTCAAAATCGTATAGAGTCAAATTTCTCAATTCATAATATGCCAACCAAAAAGCACGGAGGGCAGTCATATAATTTCGGCGAGCTTCATTTTGTTCGCGAATAGCTAGGTTCAAATCAATGATCCCAATTTTTCCAATGAAATATCTTTTTCGGGTAATCTCTTCTCTTTTTTTGGACGCATCATAGGCCCGAACTGCCAAGGCAACTTGTTTTCGAATCAAATCAAATTGATTGACACGCAGCAATATTTCTTGTTCAAAACTAATGCGTTCTTGTTCTATATTCATTCGTTCTAATTCTCGATTCGAGCGAGCGATTTCAATACGTGATTTTGCTTTTCCCCAATCTGCAATTGGAATTTGAATACCTAACACCAGTTGTTCTTGATCCTTTGGACGACTGAAAGCATCTCCCAAATTTTTAGCTGTTTGGCTTAAGCCAAAACGACCAAACAAATTAACGCTTCGTCCATTTTCTCCTTTCGCTTGGGCAATAGCTCGTTCTGATTGTTCCAACCTTCGTTGAAATTCTATGGTCTTACTTCTATTTTTCCGTGCATATTCCAAAGCTAGATTGGCATCAATTTGAAATTCAGGGATTTTATCTGGCGCTAATAGATCAAATTGAACGATATTTTTTATACCTAAAAAATTCCGTAAGGCTTCTGTATTGGATTGTAAATTCAAGGTGGCTTCCGCCAAATCTGTATCAGAATTCATCGCTCCCAATTCAATTTGAAGTAATTCAGTTTCTGCAATTCTACCTACACTATAGCGTCCTTTTGAAATCGCAAATAAAGTATCCGCATTGATTTTATTTCGGCGAGCAGCTTCCATATTGATTTGAGCAATAAACACTTCAAAGAAAAAACTAGCCGCATCATAAGCAACCATTTGCATTTCTTCACTGTATTCCCGAATCGCTTCGTCATATCTCAAAGGTTGAATTTTCTTATCCCATTTTAAACTATTAAAACCAAAAAAGGGTTGGTTAAAACCGATCACAATTGGCGTAGATAAATAAGAAGTCGATTTAGGATTGATGTCTGTTTTAAAAATATCCAATCGCTCTAAACTCGTGCTTGCAAATACACTTCCTCCAGTCAGCGCAATGTCTTGCGACAATCGGAGTCCAATCGAATTACTCATAAAAGCACTCGAAATAAAACTTTGTTCTCCACTCTGTAAAGTTATTTCTCGAATGCTTCGATTGAGATCTGGCAACTCACCAAAGAAACTAATTTCTGGTTTGTAATTCGCTAAAAAAGATTGATTCAGCCAGTAATTCGTGCTCAATTTAGTATTCGCAATTTGCACATCAGGTGCATCACCTTGTGCTAAGTCAATGACTTCTTCTAAACTGAGTTTCATCGTTTCGGTCTGGGCCGACATTTGACAAAATGAAAAACTTAGGAAAAGAAAAATATGGAAATATTTTTTCATAAAAATTTTCTTTAAAATAAAACAGAAGGATAAGAAATTTGGAAAAACGGTTGAATGCCTCAATCATATTGAAGCGATAGTGGATATCGAATATAATGGATTTACCAGGAATAATTCTCTTTATTTTTTAAAAAAAATCAATCACTTCTTAAGGCCTTAATCGGATCTTGTATCGCCGCCTTCCTTGCGGGAAACAAACCAAAAACTAAACCTACTGAAGCCGCCACTCCAAAAGATAATAAAATTGACCACGTAGATACCACAGTTGGAATATCTGCAGAAGAAGCTATTGCACTAGCCGCAGAAACGCCCAAAATAATTCCAATGATTCCACCAATTAAACTGATAAAAATAGCTTCAAAAAGAAATTGTAAAATGATATCCGTTTGAGTCGCCCCTAAAGAACGACGAAGGCCAATCTCTTTAATTCGTTCCAACACAGAAGCTAACATAATATTCATGATTCCGATGCCACCCACCAATAAAGATATGCCGGCAATAACTGCCAAAACGAAATTGAAAGTATCCTGTGTTTTTTGCTGTTGCTGCAAAAGCAACTCTGGTACTTCTATCTCATAATCAATGATTCCTTGATGTCTTCGCTTCAACATACGCCCTAAAACATCGGCACTAGCTTGTAAAGTATTCGATTCTTTTACGCGCAAAACGAGTCGATCCAATTGATGATAATTTTGTTGTTGAGCATTCACATTATTTCCTTCCTCATCATCGTCGTCATCTCCATCAGAAATATCTTCTTTACTGATAAATGCTCTATTTTTAAAGCGAAGCAAAGCTGTGGTGATCGGAATATAAACATCAGAATTATAATCTCGTATCCCTAGATTTTCTAAACTTTCTTTACTCGCCAATCTCCTTTCCAGTACCCCAATTATAGTCAACCAAGTATTGCCACATTTAATTTTTTTGCCCACGGGATCTTCTTGACTAAAAAATTTAGACTGAATACTTTTACCAATAATGCAAACGGGCTTTCCCATTTCCATGTGCTTTTTATGAAAATTATTTCCTAAACCCAATTTCAAATTATTCAATTCAAAAAACTGATTGGTAATCCCAACACACTTAGCTCGTTGTAATTTTCCAGATTGAATGATCGGTGTGTTCAAAACCATTTCAGGGCTAAAATTTTCAATAGTTGGTAAAGTTTTCTTGATGGCATTCACATCATTTAAAGTCAAACCAGGCGTCCAAGGTGTCTTATTATTTTGTCCCAAGTTACCTCCGTTTGAATCATCTTCTCCTGATGGAATAATGGACTTGACCACAATATTATTGGTTCCAATTAATTTCATTTGAGCCAAAATAGATTGCTTCGCTCCCGTACCAATTGCCAACATGGCAATGACCGCTGCCACACCAAATATGATACCGAGTGCCGTTAAAAAAGCTCTCAATTTATTTGCAAAAACAGCTTCCATTGCCAAAATAAAATTAAAAATAACTCGATGCATTTGAGGGTGTTTTGGTTAGCTTGAATCTAGGTCTTGATAAAATCCCAAACTTGAAATTTGAGGACATTTAACTATATAATAGCTAGCCCTTTTAATTCAAAATAATCACACCACCACCACTACTACTCGATTCATCCGGTAAGTCTTCGTTTTTTAGTTGATTCATTTTCTCCAACATTTGGGCTTGTCGAAGTTTCTTCGCTTCCATCAATTTATCGCGAATCTCTTTTTTTATTTTCGGATCGATGGGATTGTACTTCATTTTAGAAACATCTTCTGGAGGCGCAAAATATATTTCATTATTATCTGCTAAACCATGTTCAATGATGATTTCATTATCATTGGAAGCTCCGGTGATTACTTCCTGTTTGATTATATCTCCAGCTTCATCCTTATAGACGTAAGCCAAAGTATCACTAAACAAAGCTTCCAATGGAATAGAAATGACGTCTTTATAAATGTCCGTTACAATCTCATTACTAGTCGTCATAGCAGGTCGGAGAATCGAATCAGATTCATTGACTTGTACGGTTACTTCAAAAACTTTAGAGTCATAATTTTTCAAAGTCTCTCCTATATTGGCCACTTTGATTACCTTTCCAGTATATTCATTATCCGGAAAAGCATCCACTTTCAATTTGACTTCTTGGCCTTTTTTAACCTTACTAATATCTACTTCATTCACAAAAGTTTTGGATACCATATCGCTCAGGTCCGGTAATTCTGCAACGACTGGATTCCAAGTACTGATCTGCGAACCTGGGCCTACTTTTCCGTTCCAACTACGGGTATAAATGACCATTCCATCTTTTGGTGCCTTGATTCTAAAGCTTGATGCCAGTTCGGAATAACGATCCATTCGAAGTTGTTCCTTTTTTAAGGACGTAATAATTTCAGAAATAACAGCAGCCGATTTTTCTTGAGTCAAAGAGTATTTATTGAGCAATTGACTATAGTCTCTTTCTGTTCTTTTCAAGTCAATCTCTGCTTGTTGAATAACCATTTGTGGTTCAAATTTACTCTGCTCGACTTGTAGTTTTTTTTCTTCTTTCGAAAATTTTAGATTCACTAAATCGTCCCGAATACCGCGTAGTTCTATAATCGTATCAATCTTTGCTTGTTCTAATTGTGTTTCAATTTTATCAATTTCCGTTTGCGATTCTTTGATTTTTCCATCCAACTCCGTTTTGTCCAACGTCGCCACATAATCTCCTTCTTTGACCACCGTTCCTTCTGCTACCATATCCGTTATATTGGTTTGATAAATTCGTGCAGAACGCATGCCTTGTGGCCCTTGAATCTTAACCGATCGCTTAGCTTTAAGTTCACCGGTGGCCGTTACTCTGACGACAAAGTCACCTTTTTGCACCGTAGTTTTGATATTCACTTTTTTACTTGAGCTAACGGCTGGACTGTAAAAATAATAAGCTGCACCGGCTAATAATAGGAAGAGAAATGGGAGTAAAATCTTTAAACGAGGCATTGAGGGTGTGGTTTTAGTTTTCCTAGGATTTTGTTTTTTAAATAATCTTCATTGTTTACGAAGTTCTATTATAAAAACAATTTATATTTTTTAGGGTTGCTTCTTTTACAATAAAATGAAAATTATACATTTTCAAGAAATCTACTTCTTTTCAAATGTTAATTAACGTCTCTTTAACAAGTATAACGGAATATTTTAGATTAGATACAACAGGCGAGGGTCTTAATGACCAATTCCAGATTTTTTATTTTGAGGGCGTATTCCTGGCCTTCAGTTGTTCTTACGCGAAATCATTGAATGACTGAATTTTGAATAATTGAATGGCCTTTTATCGTAATTCATACGTTTAAAAAGCCATTCAATTATTCATTCATTTAAAACTCAATTACTGTCCCTCGATATTAGAACCTTGTAAAATCCAACAGCGAATTAAATCACGTTCATCTTGAGTGATTCCTGTTTGATTGTTTTGCGGCATCGTCTTAGTGATCACCACTCGTTGCATAATTTTTTCGGACATTTTTTTGATGTCATCTGCTGTGTCGTATACGACTCCATTGGGCGGTGAAGTCCAAACTTTATCGGTTGGTCGAGAGGAATGGCAAGTGGTACAACGTTCTTGGATGATACTATAAATCCGAGTAAATGGAACGGTAGAATCACAAGATTCTGAGCTAACTTTTGGAGCGGTAATATAAGTGATACTTAAAAGCATCAAAACCGAGGCAGGAAAAAACCAAGCGGAGTAAGCACCTTTTTCAAGAATATTTAAAAAGTGTTTAAATAAAGCACTCGCAAAAGATATTCCGGCTAGAACGGCCCAATTATATTCATGACCAAAGGTACTTGGAAAATGATTACTGATCATGATGAATAAAATCGGCAATGTAAAATAATTGTTATGCAAAGATCGAAGCCCAGCATTCTTTCCTAATTGTGGATCTACAGGTTCTCCTTTTCGACCCGCTTCTACCATCTTTTTCTGACCGGGAATAATCACAAAAAATACATTTCCAGCCATCATAGTTCCAATCAAAGCACCGACATGAATATAGGCAGCACGACTATTAAAAACTTGACACAATCCCCAGGCCGCAAAAACCATTAGCGCAAAGCCAACTAAGGCAAACCATATTTTATGATGTCGAAGTGGCGACTTACATAACAAGTCATAAACAATCCAACCTCCAACTAAGGTTCCAATACCAATGGCGATCCCAGCCATCGGAGAAATGTCCATAATCTCTGGATCAATCAAATAAGACTCTGCATTCAGATAATAAACGACGCACAACAATAAGAATCCACTCAACCAAGTAAAGTAAGCTTCGTATTTGAACCAATGCAAATTTTCTGGAATTTCATCAGGTGCTACTTCAAATTTTTCTAAATAGTAAAATCCACCTCCATGAACCGACCATAGATTTCCAGCAATTCCTTTCCGTTGATTTTTACGATTAAGTGCATTTTCCAAAAAAACAAAATAGAAGGAAGTCCCAATCCAAGCGATCCCAAAAGTGATATGTACCCAACGTACAATGATATTCATCCATTCCTTCAAATGACCTTCATAAGGCGTCCCTTTCAATTGTGAATACAACACAAAGACCAATCCCAAAATCGTCAAAATCATCAAGGCTAATCCATAAGCTTTGCTCCCCGAAAGCGCCTCCTGCCAGGAGCTATCTTGTGTTTTTTCTGATGCTTCCTTTTCCTTTTTCCCAATCAACCACCAAAGCTTGCCTAATTGATCAAAAAAAATCAATACAGCTATAAAAACTATAATAAAACTGATCGTAAAAAAGGAAGTCATATATATTTAAGTCTATTTTTAAATCTAATGCAAATATAAAAGGCCTAAAATATTATCTGGGGTCGGTTTACAAAAGTACACCAAAGTTGATTAAATATTGGAAACATCGAAAAATATTTCTTTTTTGATCTTTTGAAAACTTCTCTTGATTTTTTACTTTTGACTATGTCCCAATTTAAACAATCCCCGAAGCTCATCCTAATATTTTTCATTTTCTTTAGCCACCTTTCTACTTGTATCGCTGCTTTTTATCAGCAACTAGCCTACCGCTATGCGCCCATCCATTATCAAGACGTCGATGATACCAACCCACAAGCTGATTATTTGACTCGATTTGATTATGATGGCAATTATGATGCTAGCGATAATTGGGACCACCTTTTCATGGGAGATTTGTCTGGAGCGGTTTACTATTCTGTTGTAGAATCTGAAACGCATTGGTTTATTCTTTATGCTTTTTTTCATCCTCGAGATCGAGCAGAAGGGTGGCTACGAACTGAACATGAAAATGATTTAGAAGGCTTTTTATTATTTGTCCGAAAGGACGAAACAAGCTTTGGACAATTAGAAGGAATGGTCACTCATGCACATGGAAAGTTATTCACTTACCTTCCTGAAAACAGTACTATACTTCCCAAAAAGAAACATAAAAACTGTTTGCTCTCTCTGGAGGAATGGGAAGGCCTTGCTCATCCTAAAACAACTCAAGAAGCGAGAGGTCATGGTTGCTTTGCCTGGCCATTTGAAAGTCATTTCAGAGGAGCTTCGGGTCAAGATGGAATCATTTATTATCCCTCCTCAACTCCAGCAAGTGTTCCTTCATTAGATACTTGTTGCAGCAGCTACGTGTTAATTGATCTTCACCAAAATAAAAGCCTATGGTCCCAACAATTAGTAGAGGCAAACTTACCATTTGATCAACGCATCACTTTTTCAAAATGGGGTGCAATCAAAGGAAATAAAAGTGGTGGATGTGGCGATCAATTTATGATTCGATGTACTCGCAATAATGTGCGGGCACCTTGGGGGTGGAATGGTGGTGATATCGCTTTAAATCCTGCTCAATTAATTGATAAATTATTCCTCCAATTAGGTGAATTTAGTTTTTGTTATCTCCATAATCCATACTTGGAAGATTTAAAAAATAGTCCTCATTTTGCGAAAGCTCAAAAAACAAATAGCTGGCCTAAATTCTATAACAAGCAAAAATTATTTGAGCAATTGTCCTGCTCCAATAAAGGTCACGAGTCAAAAAAATAAGATACCTCTATCCTGATTATTGATTTCCTTTTTTCCTGGATCTAAATGATTTCGTTTGGTATATTTAATTGAGAAAGAGGAAAGCTATAATAAGTTTCACCCTCCCGATAGCTATCGCATGCGGTAAAGCCTAAATATTGACTTACAATTAATTCACTGATATCCAATGCTTTACAACTATACTTCGTCGTTTGCCTCCGGCGGCTCTATTTTTTCAATCGAAAAAAAATAGAGGAAAAATTCTTG
>CAYTVR010000272.1:0-9912 GCA_964441245.1 uncultured Saprospiraceae bacterium
GATATGTTAAAAGAGATCGAAGCCTTGAAAGCAAAAGTTGCCGCTCAAGAAAATGCAGCTCCGGCTACACCAGCTCCTCCTGCTCCACCGGTTTTTGAATCTACACCTACTCCTGCACCGACGCCAACACCTGCGCCAAGTGCTCCATCTGAAATGATGGCCATGACCAATAGCAACAGTGGAAGTTTGTCTCTTCGAGCAAAACCAGACATGGGTGCTGCGATCAATACCATTCGAATTCCAGATAATTCTTTGATTCGAGTGATTGAGTACTCTGACAAATCAATCATTTTAGATGGCCAAGAGACCAAATTTGTTTTGGTAGAATATGAAGGTCAAAGTGGTTGGATCTTGGATTCTTATTTGAATTTCAACTAGAGATCATAAAGGAAATTTAAAAAACCAAGAGTGCATGACCCATAAGCAATTTTGTAATTATCTTGTTTGAATAAAAAAAGAAATATAAATTCATTTAAGATTTGCTCCGCTTATTTATCATGCACTCTTTCTATATTTTTAGAAATTTTATTATCATTTTCTTTTCTATAAAAAACATAAATCTTCCTTGTAAAATTCGACACATCATTTGACCATTGGTTCTCCCCTCTTTGTAATTCTTAGAAATGTTGAATTTTAAAAAAACCAGCAGTAAGCGTATAACCATCCTTTCTTAAAATCGGGCTTACGATTTAAAAACAATTACTGTTTAATAAATAAAAAACGATATTGGCTATCCCCCTTACTTGCTGATATAAATATTTTAAAAACGATTTTTAATTATTTTTTGAACGACTTGCTGGCCTTTATATTCTAAAACCAACCAATACATTCCTGCTGGCAAATGAGCTACTTTAAATCCTAAATATTCGGAATGGGGTAAAAATACTTCCTCTTGAATTTGGTGTCCAGCTACATCTAACAAACTCAATTGCAAAGGTGCTTCTAAAGGCTCATTGACATCAATAAACACCTGATCCAAAACTGGATTTGGGTATGCCAAAAACACGTTGTTATATGACATATCATCTGTATTAGTGATGATATCCACCTCTACTCCATCAATGGCCGTACAACCTATATTATTGGTCACCGTCACCACATAAAAACCAGCTTCACTCACCTCGATAAACGATTCCATGGATCCCGTTGACCAATCATAAGTCCAATCAGCATTATCAATTCCAATGATAGCTGTACTCCCCTCCACTAGTTCTATCCTTTCTCCTAAATCAAATTCAGGTGGTAAAGCACCGACTGTAATCCAATCACTTTTGGTACAAGCGTTTTGATTATTTGTAACCGTTACTTGATAGCTCGAAATCGTAGCAGGTAAAACCGTACGGACCGCATCAGTCAAACCATCATTCCATTTATAAGAACAATCATTACAAAAAGTATCCAGCGCAGATAATACCACGGGAACATCGGGACAAAACAATAAATCATCTCCCAGTTGAACCGTTGGAATATAAGGTAATTCAATTTTCATCAAAGACGATATTTGATTTTCATTTTCATTGCCTGCAATGACAAAAGTATTTTCATTACTTGCTTCTACAGCAAAAGCACGTTCTTCAAAAGCACCTCCATAATTTTCTTCCCACAATAAATTACCTAATTCATCTAATCGAATGATCCAGTAATCTCGCCCACCAAAATTAGCTCCAACGTCTCCATCTTTTGATTGGGAATAGCCAACAATCACAAATCCTCCTTCTTCTAATTCTACTCCAGAGTAGGCTTTATCAATACGGCTTCCGCCATAATTTCGTTCCCATTCCAATTCTCCTTCACTATCTAATTTAAGAATCCAATAATCTTGAAAACCATTATTATTACTAACATCTCCCCCCTTATCATCCGAAGATCCTACGACAATAAAACCGCCATCTTTTGTATTTCTAACACTATTTGGCCGTTGTCTTCCAGGACCACCATAAGTATGTTCCCATTGTAAAGCACCAATAGAATTAATTTTAAAAATCCAATAATCTTTCCCTCCTTTATTTTCACTCACATCACCATCATCCGATTCTGTTTCACCTGCCAATACAAAACCACCATCCTCAGTTGAGGTAATCGATTGTAAAGTTTCAGTTCTTGATCCGCCATAATTCCTATTCCAAATAGGCAAACCAACAGAATCTACTTTGATCAACCAAATATCAAAACCACCATTATTGGCTCCCACATCTCCACCTGCAGAACGAGATTTTCCACCAATCAAATAACCACTATCTGCGGTCTCTTGAATACAAGTCGCTCGCTCATCAAAAGGACTTCCGTAGTTTCTACTCCATTCTAAGGCACCGATACTATCTACTTTTAAAACCCAATAATCTTCTTCAGCGAAAGCGTTAGAGTATCCACCAATCATATATCCTTTATCCTTTGTTTGCAATACATAAGCAGGTCTTGCAATGTCTCCATCGATATAGGTTTGGTCCCAAGTTTCTTCGAATGCTGCATTTGTTTTCACTAAATGAATATCTGCATCACCTGTCGCCATTTCCATATTCGCTACTATAAAACCACCATCCTCTGTTTGCTGAAAAACATGATCATAATCAAAAAATTGACCTTCGTAATTTTGATTGTTGAGTAAAAACGGATCTACTTCATAGATGATATTGGCTCTATTTTTTTCTACAAAACCATCAGCTTCAATGGCCACTTCATAAAAACCTGCAGATAAATCAAACAATGTATCTACATTTTCTGCTCCAATATTCCAAGTCACATTATAGGGTGATTCATTTCCACAAACACTGATCCAAGCCAAGCTTCGTTCTTCTCCACAAAATATTTCAGGCGCATTCAAAGAAGAGGCAAAATGAAACGGTTGGTATTTTACAATCCAAAAATCTCTTGAAATATTTCCTGTACCAAAATTATCTTTTACGTCGCCATCATTAGATTCAGAATAACCTGTAGCAATAAATCCTCCATCGGCAGTCGCTTGTATCGCTCTTGCGAAATCTGGATTCGAACCACCATAACTCTTCTCTCCTTCTAATCCTCCAGAAGCATCTATTTTTATAATCCAAAAATCATCTTCTCCAATAAATTCATTGACATCTCCTCCTGCCGAAAAAGAATTTCCGGCAATGATAAAAGCCCCCTCTTTAGCTTTTTGAATATCATAGGCTAAATCATCTCCAATACTTCCATAATTCTCTTCCCAAATGATATTGCCTTCGGCTTCATTTTCAATTTTAAGAATCCAATAATCATAGGTTCCATTTCCAATATTCCCTCCAACATCACCATCCGAAGATCGAGTAGCACCAGCTACAATAAAGTTACCATCATCCGCTTGTAACACTGCATTGGCAATATCAAAAGAAGAGCCACCGTAATTTTTTTGCCACAGTAATATTCCATTAGCATCCAATTTTACGGTCCAAAAATCTGTCAGTCCTTGATTGTCCGTTAAGTCACCATCCATAGAACTAGACGAACCAACAATCATATATTCTCCATTCTCCGTGGCCACAACCGCATTGGCTTTATCAATGGCCGAACCGCCATATTTTTTTTGCCAAAATAAAGATCCTTCTGCTGAAAATTTCATGGCCCAAAAATCACCTGAATTTCCTACAGCAATAAAATGTCCATCAATAGTTGCTTGGATATCATTAACGACTTGGCTGCTATACACTTCGTTCCAAAGGATTTCTCCTTGAGCATCAAGATGTAATAACCAAGCTTTCTGTCCACCTGCATTTCCGGTTACATCTCCATCCGTTGAATAAGTAAATCCACCAACCATATAATTTCCATCTGCTGTTACAAGAATACTAAACGCTCTATCTTCGTTTGATCCACCGTAATTTTTCTGCCATTCTATCTCTCCGTTTTCGTCTATCTTAAGCACCCAAAAATCATAATTACCATAATTCGACAACAGATCAACATCGTCAGACTTGGAATATCCAGCCATAATATATCCGCCATCCAAAGTAGTTTGAATGGACTCTGCTTGATCCCATGCGCTACCACCATAATTTTTTGTCCAATCAATTTCTAATTCTTTTTCATAAGAAATCATTGTACTTGCACTGATGGTTTCCACTCCATCATCGATGGTTACAGAGTAGATGCCTTGATCTAGATTATAGATGGCATTGGTATCTAATGATCCATTGCTCCAAGTTATAGTATAGGGATTCTCATTTCCAGTCACTTCCATTATGATTTTACCATTGGATTGACCGCAAGAAGTATTACGAACGATTAATTCAATATTCAATTCTTCATTATTCGTTTTTAGTAATAAATCGGCAGATTGGAAAATAGATAAAAGAAGAGGTAGTCCACCCAAAAGCGGCAATGCATATAACAAAGTTGTAATGGATATTCGTTTCATGTTTTATGTTAAAATATTTTACAAGATAACACAAAGGATCATTCAAAGGAGTTCACCAAGTGTGACAGGTAAAATAAGAATTTTTTCATATCATGTAATAGAGTTTATGACTAAAAAAAGTCCCGGGAATACCTGACCGCCGCCAGTCAGGTAATCCCTAGGATCACTACATACATTACATAAAAACGAATTCGGAAAATATTAATCGCATACTTACGAATTCGGCTTATGTCGTTATTCATCGTTTCATTTGAAGCAGAGAAGATAGGGTTCGGCACTTTTAGCCATCTAATCTTTATTGCCGAACCCTAATTGGGGAGCCTGTTCTCTTGTTCAAGGGATTGCGTTGTTGATCGTCTCGACCTTCGTCGAAATCTTTGATATGTTTCTCTTGGTTATTGGGTATACGCAGCTTTATATTTTGTTATTTTATTCTACGATGAACTTCCCTACCCCAACGAGTAGTCCTTGTTTTTGTATACTATAAATGTACATTCCGCTATTGAGATTTTTTCGTCCTAAGACAAATTCTTGATTCCTCGTCTTTTGAATTTCTAATAATCGACCTTGCAAATCAAAAACCTCTAAAGTCAACTCTTCATTGGGCAGCCCCGTAATTTGTATGGTTGTTTCATATCGGAATGGATTAGGAAACGCTTTGATACTGGTGTTGGGTAAAAATGGTTTTTCAATACTGACCATAATAAAGGAATCCTCAATCGTATGCATGGTCTCATTGGTCAAAATAGGTGCATTAAAATCAAAGTAAATCGATGCATCATTATAGATTACGGTACCTGCAGGTAAATCTGCTTTTTGCGCTACTTTAAATTTTACAAAACCATGGGAAGCCAATTCATTTATATTGCTATCCGGCAACATGATATTATCAAACTGGAAAGTCAATATACCTTGTCCATTGATACTAAAATCATAAGGATGACTTCCTGCTCCCGGACGTACTGTCGTAGCATCTAGGAATGCAGAGAGCGTGTCTTTTATAGCAACGGTGAATGCTGTATCGGTCCCCGTATTCTGGAAACGAATCAAGTATTCCAGATCAATATTTTTTCTAATAAAATGTTCTTCACCTAGACCTTTCGGAAAACCTTGCTTATCATTTGGATCAAATGAACCTCTGTTGTCCTGACAATCAATAGAAATAAAAGGATCTCCATCATCTTCGCTAAAAACAGAAGCGAAACCAATGTTGAATGGATCTCCATCAGGTACACAACCTTCTACAACTACACTTGGATTACTTCGACCAGGATGATTTTCTACCTGCACTACCTCAAGTCGATAGGTGCCACCGGTAGATGGGAAACCAATGGTAATCATTTCTTCGCTTGCTAGTAAAATATTGGAATTAGAATCCCGCATAATTACATCTTCCGTAATGATATAATTGGTAGCATTTAACATATCCTCTGAGCCAACATTTCGGATAAAAAAGAAGATACTATCACCAGTACATTGTGCATCTACTTTCAAACTCGCGCCGCTCCAAGCTGAATTAATCGGACTACAAAGTGAATCTGGAAAAATATGTGCACTTACACAATGGGTTTGCCCCAAAATAGTCGAATCACAATTGAGATAAGTATTGATTTGAAAACTACCACATTCATTAACTCCAAGACTATCAATATCAAATAGAAGTGTATGTCCATTCTGACTGGTCAATGGAATGGAAGCATTGATATAAGTTAAGAATGGATCTAAAGTAACCTCCACTCGTGCATCTTGTGCGGTGATGGTTCCTGTATTACAATATTCAACCGTATATAAATTGTCAAAACATCTACGTAAAAAAGGAGTAGAAATATCGACTTCTAAGTAAGGACATTCGATGATTTTTTGAGCAGGCAAATTAAATCCTAAACTATCGTTGATATTAGATAAATCAATCAGATACGAATTTTCACAAGAGATCCAATAATCATTAGGTAACAATAGTTTTAATTCGTAGAATCCAGTATCCAAACTTAAGTCATAATTCCCTTCCATATCGGAAATAGCATAATATACCTCATCTCCTTTTATTGCTTGAACTATTCTTCTGGACCAAGTTGTCTCTAGGCTATCCAATTCGCAATCTTCATCTGAATCTATAAAAACTTTTCCTTTTAAATAATTAGGAAAATGGTAACCGTCTTGATTAGTTTTCACTAAATAAGTATCCTGATCTCCAAAACTATCCGTCAAGCCCATTACAATATATCCGCCATCCTGCGTTTGTAAAGCAGACTTTCCTCGTTCTAATAATACTTGACCAATATTATTAGACCAAGTTTCATTTCCATTTTCATCCAGCTTTAATAACAATACATCCGTATTTCCGAAAAGCGTCATCGCTCCAGTGGCGATATAACCACCATCACTCGTAGGTGAAATGGATCGAAAATTAGTACCTCCTCCAAATTCCCATTCCCCATTTCCTTCGCTATCCGTTTTTATTAATTTATCACTTGTAGCAATGACATAGCCCCCATCTGGTGTTATGCTCATATCAACTCCAGGCGATGCACCAAAAGAAGTCCTCCAAACTTCACTAGCTTCATCATTTATTCCCAACAGAAATAATTCTTCATTAGGGTTTAAATTGGAATTGACACGTCCCGTTATTACATAACCACCATTAGGTAGGCTTGTCACTACATACCCAGCGTTTCCGCCGTCGTTATTATTAGTATCTTCAAAAGGATAAGTTGTTGACCAAACAACTACCCCATTATTATTGGTTTTGATTAATAAAACATCTTTAAAAGCAGTCATTTCACTGGCAATACTTCCTGTGAGGATGTACCCGTTATCTACTGTGGGAGCAATATCATGGATGATAATTTCTTGATCAAAGCTTTCTGTGCTCGTCCATACAATTGCTCCGTTCTCTTCTATTTTAAAAAGATATAATTCCCAGTTACCATTTTGATCCATTCGATTGCCGGCGATAACATATCCACCATCAACCGCTTTCGCTAAATGAGGAGAGTCTGTACTATTGGCATTAGGATTATCATAGACTTGATTCCAAACGATTTCGCCATCTGGAGAAATACGCCATAAAAAAGATTGTTTTAATGAATTGGGATTGGCTGCAGCTCTTCCTCGACCCAATAGTAAATAATCACCATTATCTGTTTCTAATAAATCCTCCGTCGAATTTTGAAACAAGCCACCTAAAGCAATCTCCCATCCCTGATCCTGGGCAGACAATAGGCCACAGAATAGAAAAACTAAAAAATAGGATAAGAATCGTTTCAATTGCATTACATGTGTTGTTTTCTAACTCTACTTTGCTTTTGATAAATTATATCTTTTAGAACTGTTTTATCGAAACAAACCAAAATTCTAGGCTTGAAAGCCTATTGATTAACTTATTTAATATAAAAGTCAGACTTTTTTAGAAATCTCACAAAGACAAAAAATAGCATTTGTAGAGTTATTTTCACACCCATACTTCATAACTCATTGATTTTTAGTATATTTATATTATTCTTGTAGAAAAAAATTATAATTCAAAGCTCAAATAAATGCAAAATAGCAGACTAATAAAAGTTATTTCTCACCTCAGCAAGTATGATAAAAGGGCACTTAAAAAGTTTTTACGTTCTCCTTACTTTAATCAACGTCAGGATGTTATTGTATTATTTGAAGAGATTTCCATTGTTTTACAAAGGAAAAATCCCATTTGGAATCCAACTGAAATATATAAGATTGTATATCCTGGTAAAGCTTATCAGCAACAGCAACTTCGCCTCGTGATGAGTTATTTACTACAATTAATTGAGCAATATTTATTTATTCAAGAAGTAGAAAAAGATAAAGGACAAGCAAAATTATTAATTGCCCGAGCTTATCAAAATAGAAATCTTCCCACTCAAAGGCACAGAAACATTAAAGATGGCATTCAATTAATTGAAAAAAAAGATTTGCGAAATGCGCAATGGTATCAACAAGTTTTTCAACTACAACTTGAACAACTTCAATTAGAAGCTTCGAATACCCCAACGGATACTTTGAATCGACAACAACTATCCGATACATTGGACATTTCTTTTTTAATTTCCAAGTTAAGGTTAACTATTTTACTCCTTTCTCATCAGGCTGTATATAAATCTAATTATGAGATTCATTTGCTAGAGGAGATTATATTATTCTTAAAAGGACATGATTATCTTAAGATTCCAGCTATTGCTATTTATTATCATTCCTATTTTATAGTATCTGATCAAGAAAAAGGAAAACATTTTACCGTTTTAAAACAATTATTATTATCCCATGGAGACATTTTTGCTACTCGGGAAATCGGTGATTTATACTTATTAGCGATTAATCACTGTATCAAACAAATCAATAAAGGAAATGATCAATATTACTCTGAAGCACTCGAATTATATAGAAAAGGACTAGAGAAAAAATATTTATTGGTGAATCAAATTCTCTCTAGATTTACTTACCATAATATTGTAAAAGCTGGAATAAAAACCGAAAATTATGATTGGGTTGAATTTTTTATTAATCATTATAAAAATAATCTAGAAAGAAAGTTTAGAGAAAGTTCCGTTAGTTTCTCTCTTGGACAATTGGAATATAGCCGAAAAAATTATAACGCGGCCTTATTGCTTTTACAAAAGGCCAATTACCGAGATCTTTTATTGAATTTAGCTTCAAAAGCAACACTGCTAAAAATATATTACGAAACAAAAGAATTTGACTTACTCGAATCTCATCTTGAAGCCATGAAAAATTTTATTCGTAGAAAGCGAGTCATTGGCTATCATCAAACCAATTATCTGAATATCGTTAAATACACTAGCAAACTTTTATCTACTAATCAATTTGATACGGAGGAAAAAAACCTGCTACGCAAAACCATTGAAGCGACTGAACCATTGACTGAAAAAGATTGGCTCTTAGCTCAAATTTGAATTTAACTCCTTTCCCAATGAGATAGATCTCTTTACACAGGTTACACAAAATCCTCGTTCGATTGCGCAGATGAAATCCAATCAATAGTGTCAAAATTCAAAGATAAATCACCAGATTGATTAGAGACATTACTGATCAGTTCTCATAAATCTTAAACATGAACTTAACAATTTACACGGAAAGCTTTGCCCAAAGCTTAGCTTTTATTTCATTTCCAGAATCATCAACCTTAGACCTCGTCAAGTTATCAAAAAGTTAAAAATTTGAAAGATGTTTTTGTCATCCTTCGACTACGCTCAGGAAGACAAAATGAGCGAAACGAAGTGCAGTCGAAAGATGGCCTGATTTTGGTATCCTTCCCTATGTAACCTCTCCCTTTAAAAACGATCCATAATTCCAATTGACTACAAGATGATTTAACCTTAGTACATGATGTACTGATTACTAAGCTATTAAGTAGCTTGACTTAATTATTTGCACATTATGACCGAGTAGTTTTTTTTCTTAGACGAGGCATTTTTAGAAGGAATAGCCTAGCTATTGCTGAGTAAAATAACGAAGTATAAGGAAAAAATCTACCGTCAATAATTGATAAATAATTAGGTCAA
>CAYTVR010000273.1:0-9899 GCA_964441245.1 uncultured Saprospiraceae bacterium
TGGTATGAAGAGAATTACAATTGTCATAAATCGCATATAATGCTTGCAAGGTTGTTCGAATATCATTGAATGAAATTTCCTGTGCATGTAAGGAGCGACCAGAGGTCTGGATATGATATTTTAACTTTTGAGAACGAGCGTCTCCTTTGTATTTTAGTTTGATGGCTTTCGCCCAAATTCTTCTAGCTACGCGCCCAATAACCGCGTATTCTGGATCAATACCATTGGAGAAAAAGAAAGAAAGGTTCGGTGCAAAAGCATTGATGTCCATTCCTCGCGAAAGGTAGTATTCCACGAAAGTGAAACCATTAGCTAAGGTAAATGCTAATTGTGTAATTGGATTGGCGCCAGCTTCTGCAATGTGATACCCAGAAATGGAAACAGAATAAAAATTTCGAACATTATGATTGATGAAATACTCTTGAACATCACCCATTAATTTGAGTGAAAACTCCGTAGAAAAAATACAGGTATTTTGTGCTTGATCCTCTTTTAAAATATCTGCTTGGACCGTTCCACGAACGGAGGAAAGTGCTTTTGCTTTCAATTCTTGATAAATCGCAGGCTCTAAAACTTGATCACCTGTTACTCCTAATAACAGTAAACCAAGTCCGTCATTTCCTTTTGGAATGTCTCCGATATAAGTTGGACGCGTTTGATTTTTATCATCGTATAATTCTTTTAATTTGGCTTCCACCAAATGTTCCAAAGCATTTTCTTTGATATATATTTCGCACTGCTGATCAATAGCGGCATTCATAAAGAAAGCACAAATCGTAGCCGCAGGTCCATTGATGGTCATCGAAACTGAAGTCTTTGGATCGCATAAATTAAAACCAGAGTATAGTTTTTTTGCATCATCCAAGCAGCAAATGCTAACGCCTGAATTACCAATTTTTCCGTAGATGTCTGGCCGATAATCAGGGTCTTCTCCATACAAAGTAACGGAGTCAAAAGCTGTTGACAATCGATTCGCAGGCATGTCTAATGAAAGGTAATGAAAACGAGTATTGGTTCGTTCTGGTCCACCTTCTCCAGCAAACATTCGCGTGGGATCTTCTCCTTTTCTTTTGAATGGAAATACACCCGCAGTAAATGGAAACTCACCTGGAACATTTTCTAACAATACCCAACGTAAAATTTCACCCCAATCTTTAAAACGAGGTAATGCCACTCGAGGAATTCGAGAATGAGAGAGCGATTCAGTAAATGTAGGAACCCTGATTTCTCTATTCCTGACTTTATAAACATACTCGTCAGCTGCGTAGGCATTTTTCTTTTCTTCCCAGCCATCCAAAATTCTTTTGCAACGACCATCTATATCTAATTCAGTATCTTGATAAGCTTTTTGTAAACTTGCCAATACTTCTTCTTGGTTATTGAGGTTGTCTTGTTGCTCAATTGCAGCGATGGATTGTTTTAAACCAAACAGCGTTCTGGCAATATCACATTGACTATCTACCCAGCGATCATATTGCCGATTGTTTTCAGAAATTTCAGAAAGGTATCGCGTTCTTTTGGGAGGAATGATGTAAATTTTTTCACTCATTTCATCGCTGGTCGCAAAAGTAGATTTGAGATCAGCACCTGTTTTGTCAACAACTACTTCCATCAAATTGCGATACAAAGTATTGGTGCCTGGATCATTGAATTGTGAAGCGATCGTTCCAAAAACGGGCATTTTTTCCATCGGAATATCCCATAATTGGTGATTGCGCATGTATTGTTTTTTGACATCGCGTTGTGCATCGAGTGCTCCTCGTTTATCAAATTTGTTGATGGCAATAATATCCGCAAAATCCAGCATATCGATTTTTTCGAGCTGCGTAGCTGCACCATATTCTGGAGTCATGACATACAAAGAAACATCGGAGTGATCGACAATTTCTGTGTCTGATTGACCGATGCCGGAGGTTTCTAAAATGATCAAGTCAAATCCTGCTCCTTTGAGAATATCAACAGCAGCTTGTACATGTTTGGACAAGGCTAAGTTGGATTGTCGGGTGGCTAAGGACCGCATGTATATTCTACTTTGCGTAAAAGTTGGGTTGAGTGAATTCATTCGAATTCTGTCACCAAGTAAGGCTCCACCTGTTTTTCTTTTTGATGGATCGACCGAAATAATCGCAATCGTTTTGTCTTCAAAGTCCATAACAAAGCGGCGAACCAATTCGTCTACCAAGCTAGATTTTCCGGCTCCACCGGTTCCTGTAATTCCTAAAACTGGGATATTCTTTTTCTTAATTTTTTTGCGAATATCAGCCAACCATTTTTCATTTTCTACAGGAAAATTTTCTACAGCAGTGATGAGTCTCGCGATAGCATGAGGATCTTTTTTAGTGAATTTTTTAAGTTCTCCATTGACGTTTTGACCTACAGGAAAATCGCATTCTTCTAATACGTTATTGATCATGCCTTGCAAACCCATTTTTCGACCATCATCTGGAGAATAGATTCTACTGATTCCATATTGATGTAAATCTTCAATCTCCGTGGGAAGAATAGTTCCGCCACCACCGCCAAAAATTTTGATGTGCCCTGCTCCATTTTCTTTAAGCAAATCGAGCATATATTTGAAAAATTCATTGTGCCCACCTTGATAGGAAGTAATGGCAATACCTTGAACATCTTCTTGAATGGCTGTATTGACGATGTCTTGAACAGATCGATTGTGCCCAAGATGTATGATTTCTGCTCCAGAGCTCTGCATGATCCGTCTCATGATATTGATCGCAGCATCATGTCCATCAAAAAGAGAAGCTGCGGTTACAATTCGTACCTTGTTTTTGGGCTGATAGGGTGCGATTTTTTCCATGTGTATAGTTTAATTTGGTTAGAGCGGTAGATTAATACTATTTTTTGAAAAAACGAATGGATTTCAATCGTAATTTCAGAGCAAAAGTACGGTTTTTTGAGGAGCTATGAACTAAGAGGATCTCTAAATCTCTATTGAAGTTGTTTTAAAATAGAGCTTCATGTCTACAGACAAAGCATTGATCGCCAGGTGCTTCAGCTTTTTCTCGTCCCGTAGCTAAGGCTACGAAACTTAAAAAGAGCTTCGTCCTGACTATCAAGCCTTTACCTTCGACTTTGAACATCATTTTAAAACAACTTCTTAACTAAAAACGAATCCTTTGTAAGAAATTTATTGAAAAATTTGAATGGGCCTTCGAAGGTGTGAATTGCAGTAGAAGAGACATTCATTCAACATTTCTTTTCAAAATTTCTAAAAATTCATTGAGCATCATAGCCGTAGCACCCCAAACGACATGACCATGAAGGTTGAAATAAGGTGCATTTTTGATGTTCATACGTTTTCCAAGTTTTATATCGGTGGTTTGTAGCGTCGCAGGATCTTGTAATAAAGAAAGGGGAACCTCGATGATGGATTGGACTTCTGTCGGTTGTGGGACGAATTTTGGAGTATAATCAAGTGCTCCGATGAAAGGGAAAACTTGAAAATTACTGACGTCAATGTATAAATCACTTAAAGAACCAACGTTTTTGACATCTTTTCGATTGATACCGACTTCTTCTTCTGCTTCCCTTAAAGCAACATCCAATAAGGTCAAATCTGTAGGATCCAATTTACCACCAGGAAAACTAATTTGGCCACTATGCCGGTCGTTTTTATTCGTTGACATACGCTGAATCAAGACAAAATGAGTTTGATTATTTTTGGGGTATAGTAAAAGTAGCACACAGGCAATTTTGGCATCCTCAGGAGCGTCAGGATAATAAGTCCGATTGAAATGGGCCATTGCGGCATGGGCTGCTCGGCCTGGAAGTGGTTTTCTTAGTTGTGATTCAAGCTGCAGGATGGTTTCATTCAAAGTCATTGGGTACAGGTATTGTTTAATGGATAAAGTGAATCAGATACCATTATCCATCTTAATCTTTGGTTTGCTACTTATTATAATGAAAAAGCCCTAACAAAAGTTGATTTGTTAGGGCTTTTTATACATTTAAAATGTAAGATCTAATCTACTGTTTGTAGTATATATTGTTCTAATGCCATAGTCATAGACGGCGCTTTTGGTGCAGGAGCCATGATATTGATGGTCAAGCCAAGTTCTTCGACTGCTTTTTTGGTACTATTACCAAAAACAGCGATTCGAGTATCATTTTGCTTGAAATCAGGAAAATTTTCGAATAAAGAAGTTAGACCTAATGGACTAAAAAAGACCAAAACATCATAAAATACATTCTCTAAATCAGAAAGATCGCTACTTACGGTTCGATACATCATGGCATCTTGCCAGTTGAACTCATTTTCCGTAAGGAAAGCAGATACTCTTTTACTACCTAAATTAGAGCAAGGTAATAAGAATTTTTCCTTGGCTTTATGTTTCGTTAAAGCTGGTTTTAGGTCCAAAATAGTCCTTTTCCCAGCAAAAACCTTTCGTTTACGATAAACGATAAATTTTTGAAGATAGTTAGCAATTGATTCTGTCATACAGAAATACTTAGTATCCTGAGACATCTTAATGCGCATTTCCTCACACATACGAAAGAAATGATTTACTGCATTTTTGCTTGTAAAGATGATTGCCGTGTACTCATCTGGCTTGATCCTAGTCTTTCTAAATTCTTTAATAGAAACAGGCTCAACATGAATAAATGGTCTCCAATCTATCTGTAAATCGTATTTCTGTTCTAACTTGTAGTAAGGAGATCGTTCTGGTTTCGGTTGTGAAACCAATATACTTTTTACTTTTTTATAAGTTTTTTCCACCGCTTTAGAAGTTGATGACATTCAAAATGATTTTGTGAGTAAACCTTAAAATTCCATCGTTGTCGATAGCACAATTTTAAGTAGTATCAATACAGGTGCTATTTCGAGGGTGCAAAGGTACATAAAAAAATGAAACTTGTATAATGTTATAAACCGACTTGCAATAAATAGACTTCGTAGTATTCGGAATAGATATAGGAAAAGGATTACAACAAATGTTCCATAAATCAGGAAACTAGTCATGGATGAAGGGGCATGAGCAATTAAAATATTCGCTGGAATGAGAAAGAGACCGAGTATAATGCTAAATATAATAACGGTAAAACTGTACTGTTTAACCTCTTTATTGATCGGAAATACAAAGCCAATCATATTTAAGAGGAAATGTTTCGTTAAAAAAATCGCAGCAACGCTAGCAATATAAGTGAGTAAACCACCAATTGTATTGCTAAATATGGAGATATTGAAGTATTTAAACACTAAAAATAAAAATATACCCAAGCTGATAAAAAAGAGACCATATAAGATGAAATAAGGGATAATGGCTACTGTTCCATGATCTCTGTGGATCATTTTTAAGAAATTCTCATTGATAAAGGCGCGATAGACTTTGGTAATATAACTACTGTATAATGCGACACTTAAAGTCAGTAAAACAATAAGTGTAGTGGACATAAAAAATTTAAAATTTCCGGTTATGGGAATATCTATTTTGGGGCCTAATTGAGTTTTAGGCGAATTTTCGTTTGATTTGTTTGGTGGTTTTACTTGTGGAGGCGATGTCCTTTTTTGACCAGGCTTTAACCGTTCGATATCAAAAGGGTTATTGGAGTTATTTTCACGATTAGGAGCGTTATTGATTTCTGGTGGGATAGTGGTAGCTTCTTGGACTTCAATACTGTCGATGATGTTTTCTTGCTCGATTACTTCGGGTATTTCCTCTACTTGTTCGATTGTGGGTTCGGCGTTTTTGTCTTTGCGTGTACTGATATCAAAGGGGTTGTTACTCTGTTGACCAAAAAGGAAAGTAGCCAGGAATAACAAGGCAAAAGACAAAAAGTTTTTTATGTATTTTCGATCCATCATCAATATGGCGCAAAAATAGTTTATCTGAGTGGTTTCCCCAATTTTCTAGCGATTAGATATTGAATGATTACACTACGAACATTTTAGATGGGAGGTTTTCAAAAAAAGAAACCGTAGCATTTCCAAGTGGAAAGATGCTACGGTTTTGAATTACATCAATCGGATAGTCTTGCTATTCATTTATTTTCTGAAAGAATCAGGAACATAAAGTATAGCATTTCATCATGGTGAATTACTTGACCACCTTACCTTTGATTTTTAATACAATAGGTTCGTCGTTGGCCGTTGTACTGACTTTGATCGTCTTAGTGAAAATCCCTTGTTTCTTCGCATTGTAAGTTGCGGTGATCGTTGTGCTCTCTCCAGGTAATACAGGTTCTTTGTCGTGTTGCGTAGCAGTACATCCGCAAGATCCTTTTACATTAGTAATGACTAAAGACTCTGTACCATTATTAGTTAATACAAAATCAGAGGAGGCAGGAATACCTTGAGGAATATTGCCATAATCATGTTCTTGCTTATCCCATTGAATGGCAACAGGATTGACTTCAGTGATGCTAACTTCCTCAGCAGTGTAGCTAGTGAATACTGCTTTTTGAGCATTTAGTTGAACGTTGGCTGTAAGTACAGCGATCAAACAAAGAAGAATTACATTTTTCATAATCTATATTTTTTGGTGAATAAATAATTAATAATTCAAAGATAGGGGAAGAAAGAGCTATTCTCTGTTAATGAGATTTCAATAATTGTTAATGAGCTGTTAAGCATTCTGATGGCTATTGGTTATGCGCCTTTATGAGCTTAACTTGTGCATATAATACGTAAGTGAATACAGGGTAGAGGAATACGATAAGTTTTGTTATTTTTAGTTTAATAACTTTTATAAAAAAACATCGTTAATATTAAATGCGTGAAGAAGATGCTCTTGGTTGGAAGTGTTATTAACGTACAAGATTTGTCAAAGAAGATTTTCTTATAATCATTCAATTACAATTGAACAGTGGGAAATAATATTATTCGGCGGGTTGTTGTTTTGGGAGCCATTACCATCATTGGGATTTTGGGCATACAGACCTATTGGGTATTGCGAACTTGGGATATAAAAGAACAAGATTTTAATCAAACGGTAAAAATTGCCTTACTCAATGTTGCCAAAGATTTAGAAGCACTGAGTGGTCGAAATAGCTTACCAGCAAAAGGATTGATTAGTCAGCAATCGAGTAATACTTATTTGGTCAATATCAATGATGAGATCAATGCAGATATGTTGGAATATTATCTTCAACGAGAATTAGAAGATCGTGCATTGAATACGGATTTCGAATATGGTATTTATGATTGTGAAAGTAAAGACATGGTCTATGGTCGATATATTGACTATGGAAAAGACATCAATGAAGATGAAGAAGCTCCGAATAAAAAAATAGAATTACCGACTAATGGCGAGTTTGAATATTATTTTAGTGTTCGTTTTCCGAATAGAAGTAGTCATATTTTGGAAGATATGCGATTGGCTATTTTCTTTTCTATGATTCTATTGTTATCGGTTTTCTTTTTTATGTATTCGATGTTTATTATTCTTCGGCAAAAGCGGTTGTCTGAAATGCAAAAAGATTTTATCAACAATATGACGCATGAATTTAAGACGCCGATTTCTACGATAAAAATTTCTGCAGACGTGTTTTTAAATAATCCGCAAATCAAAGGAAATGAACGTTTGCATCGGTATGCACAAATCATAAAAGACCAAAATCAACGCTTGAATAATCAAGTTGAAAAAGTATTGCAGTTGGCCAAAATTGAGCGGGGCGGATTTATGTTGAATAAAGAAGAGATTGATTTAAATCAATTGGTCAAAGGCGTCGTGGATAATATGGATTTAAAAATTGGCGAGTTTCAAGGAGAGCTAAAGAGTAACCTAAAAGCGAATCAGCCGATCATCTCTGCTGATGTTTTGCACCTCACTAATATCGTTCATAATCTGTTAGATAATGCGATCAAATATTCTAATCAACAACCCCAAATAGAAATATCAACTAAAGATGAAAAAGACCATGTTTCGTTGATTGTAGCAGATGAAGGAATTGGCATTTCAAAAGAGCATCAAGCTAAGTTGTTTAATAAATTTTATCGAGTTCCAACTGGGAATGTTCATAATGTAAAAGGTTTTGGATTGGGTTTATACTATATCAAAAATGTTTGTGATGCTCATTCTTGGAAGCTACATTTGGAAAGTGAACCAGAGGTCGGAACGACAATTACTTTGATGATTCCTTCTTAATAGGAGAATTAGAAGTTAAAAGGCTCACAACTGTGGAGACCTAGCAACTGCATTTAACCAAAAAATAATAAAACATGAAAGCTCATTTATTGTATGTTGAAGATGATGAAAGTTTAAGTTTTGTAACTCGGGATAACTTGGAGTTGCAAGGCTATCAAATTACTTATTTTGAGGATGGTGCAAAAGCGATGGCAGCCATTGCGAATCAGCGATTTGATTTGTGCATATTGGATGTAATGTTGCCAGAGGTAGATGGTTTTACCATTGCAAAAGAAATTAGAAAATATGACCAAGAAGTACCGATTATTTTTTTGACGGCAAAGTCTTTGAAAGAAGATAAAATACATGGACTCAAGCTAGGTGGAGATGATTATATCACCAAACCATTTAGCATTGAAGAATTGATTTTGAAAATTGAAATATTTCTACGACGAAGCAAGATATCAATTCCGCAAGAAGTTCTTAGTTTTCGAATTGGGGCTTATGAGTTTGATTACAAAAACCTTTCTTTAAGTAAAGAATCTAAGCAAAAAGTATTGACGCAAAAGGAAGCTGATTTACTAAAGTATTTTGTGCAAAACAAAAACATGGTACTTAAGCGATCTGATATTCTAGAAACAATTTGGGGAGAAGATGATTATTTTATGGGACGAAGTTTGGACGTTTTTATCTCTCGTTTACGGAAGTATCTTAAAGAAGATGATGCCTTGAAAATTGAAAATATTCATGGTGTTGGATTTAAATTAAAATCGAATTAATCGCGTTAAGATTCTTTTTTGATTGTAGTCAATTGTGTTTTTAATTTGTCTTTATACGTGCGCCCGATAGGTAGGTTTTGGCCTCCAACTAAAGTTAAGAATTCTCTTTCCAATCTTTGAATGTGTAATAAAGAGACTGCGTAGCTTTTATGAATTCTACAAAGATAAGAAGGAAAAATTTCTTCCAAATCGCTTAGCGTTTGGCGACTCAAAATACGTTTGTCTTTGCTATGGTAAATCACATAGTTTTCATTTTTTTCTAAGTATAAAACATCCTTCCAAAATAATTTGTGGGTCACCGCACCACTTTTTACATAGACAATGTCGAATACATAAGATGACTCAGAAAATTTTGGTTTTTCGGCATTTTTTTGTTTGAGTAAACGTTCGCAAGCTTTAAGAAATCTTGGGAATGTAATTGGCTTGAGCAAATAATCGACCGCTTCTAAATTGAATCCTTCCACAGCATATTCTGGGTAAGCTGTTGTGAAAATTACTGCCGGAGGTTTTCGAATGTTTTTATACAAGTCAACGCCATTGAGTAAGGGCATATTGATGTCTAAAAATAATACATCGATTGTTGTTTCTTGTAAGTATTGAAAGGCCTTTACCGGATTCCGAGATTCTCCAATTAGCGTTAAAAAATCAATTTGTTCGATATAAGACTTTAGTAATTCTAAAGCTTTGATCTCATCGTCGAGTATAAATGCCTTTAGCATAGTTTATATTTTATTGTCATCGTTTTTTAATTCCAATTCAAGTAACGAATGAAAAAAAGAATGATCCGACTTTATTGTAAAATGATGTTGGTCCGGATAAAGTAACTGAAGTCGTTCGCGAACATTTTCTAAACCAATCCCTCGTTCGGTATTCCCCTTTTTATTGTCTTTAAAAACAGAATTTTTGATCTTGAAAAGTAAGGTGTTTTGATCGATGCGCAATTGAATGCTAATCAAACTTTTTTGTTCTGGATCGATACCATGTTTAAAAGCATTTTCAACCAAAGGAAGCAAAATGACTGGCGCAATTTTTTTATTTT
>CAYTVR010000274.1:0-2014 GCA_964441245.1 uncultured Saprospiraceae bacterium
GTTTGTACTAACTCGGCAGCAGCAACTTCACAATTCGTCATGGCAATTGGAGTATCCCAATTCACTACCATGCCTGATGCACCAATCGGCGCATTCATAATTATGTTTTCTGGGCAGCTTAAATCAAAAGTCAATTCTTCTGATTCAACTGTAATTTCAAAACTGCAATTTTCGACTGTTCCACAATTGTCTGTTATATCATAAGAAACCGTTGTTAACCCAATTGGAAATTGACTCCCATTTTCCAAGCCTTCTGTTTGACTTAAAGTCACTCCATTCATAAAGCAATTAGAATTCGCTGTTGGTTCGTCCCATTCTACTGTTGCAGCATTAGCACCGATTAGCGCATTAATGGTCAAACTCTGAGGACAATCAAAATCAAGATTTGCTGCTTGAGTAGTTACTGAAATTTCAAAATTACAGCTAGTTGTATTACCACAATCAGTGCTATACGTATATTCGATTAGTGTGGTCCCTTCCGGGAAAAAGCTGCCATTTAGCAAACCAGAAGTTTGAGTCGTTTCAGGCGTTCCTAATTCACAATTCGTTGTTCCTACTGGTTCATCCCATTCTATCACCACACCCGTCGCTCCTATCGGTGCTTGAATCGTAGTGATCGAAGGGCAATCTAAATTTACAACTACCTCCTCTTCTAAAACAGTCACTTCAAAACTACAAGACAAGGCATTCTCACATCCATCTATTGAAGAGTATGTCACCATGCTTGTTCCTAAAGGAAATTCACTTCCATTATTTAATCCTGCCGTTTGTTCAGTTGAAACATTAGAAAGACTACAATTTGAATTGGCATCTGGTTCTTCCCATTCCACTGATGCACTTGTTGCACCAGCACTAGCATTGACCGTAAGGTTATCAGGACAATCCAAGGTCAAAACAGCTTCCTCCGTAAGGACAGTCACTTCAAAAGAACAAGTCGTACTGATTCCACATCCTGTGTTATAAGAATATTCCACTAAAGTTGTTCCTTCGAAGAAGAAACTCCCATTGGTAGGCCCACCAATTTGTTCGATTTCGTCTTCAGCGATTTCGCAATTCGTTTCTGCCAAAGGTTCCTCCCATTCGATATTTACGCCTGTGGCTCCAATAGGTGCATTGATTGTTATATCATCAACACAATCTAGATCAAAAGTCAATTCTTCCTGTTCAATTTCAATACTAAAACTACAGGTTTCTTGTGTCCCACATGGATCAGAAATTTGATAAACAATGTTTGTTGTTCCAACGGTAAACAAAGTTCCACTTTCTGGGCCTTGCGTTTGGTTAATCATCGCCTCTCCAGAAAAACAATTAGAAGTTGGCGTTGGAATATTCCAATTGATCATCATTCCATCGGCTCCAACATCAATATTTCTTTCAATATTTTCTGGACAATTATAGGATAAAACAGCTGGTTCCTCTTCTATCGTGATCGTTAAGGTACAACTTGGGTTTATACCACAATCGGTTTCATAGGCATATTCAACAGTATGCACACCAATTGGCAAATCACTTCCATTCGTAGGTCCATTTACCTGAATTAGGTCACCTACGTTTTGATCGCAATTGGTAGAAATTTGAGGCGTTTCCCAATTTGCTTGCACACTAGTTGCGCCAGGAAGGGTCGTTACCGAAATATTACTACAACTGAGATCCGCAAAGAAATTTTGTGTCCTTAGCACATAAGTGCTATTTGACAAATGGTAACAACCTCTAAACTCATCCAAGTTATTTCCTTCTGCTAATCCAATCATTCCATCTTCATAAGACAAATGCCAAATGTAACAAATACCTTCACCTGCGCCATCAAAATTTGGATCTGTATAATTGTTAGGTAGACTTAAGATATCTCCTTTTTCGTCTGTAATGATCCATTGATTGTTAGATCCAGATACATTTTCTAAACTAATGGCTCCTGAAGAAATTCGATCTTCTATTCCATCAACATTAAACTCAAAAGGACCGCCTTCCAATACTCCTCCACTGACTTCACATTCACTATCATTATCGATTCGCT
>CAYTVR010000274.1:2114-9883 GCA_964441245.1 uncultured Saprospiraceae bacterium
TTTCATCATTCAAATCATTTCTTTGTCCTGACTGTGCTACATTTACAATCCCTTCGGTTGCAATCATTCCAGGCTCAAACAAATGAGTGGATCCATTGTGTGTCATTCCTACTAGGCCTGACCAATGTGGATTCGATGGAAAATCCGTCGGGTGAGTTAACTCACTCCAGGCAGATTCGAAAGTAATACGATAGGTAGCCGTTTCAATACATGTTTCTTCATCTTGAATTCGATTCACATAAGTACTATTGGACAAATTGAAACATCCTTCAAAATCTTCTAAGTTGTTCCCAAGCATTAAACCAGTCAGATCATCTTCGTAAGACAAATGCCAGATATAACAGATCCCAACTCCCGCAGCATCAAAATTCACATCTGTGTAAGAATTGGGTAAGGCTAGAATATCCCCCATTTCATCTGTGATAATCCATTGACTATTGCTTCCCGAATCATCGTCAATCGTGATTTCTCCAAGATCGATATTATCCGGTGATCCATTTACGCAAAATTCAAAAGGGCCGCCTTCCAGTACTCCTCCACTGACTTCACATTCACTATCATTATCGATTCGCTCAATTCGCCATAATCCTAAACTTGATGATGCTCCATTGATGTACAAGGGATAATCTTCAAAAACAGAAATTCCCTCTCGTGGATTGGTGTTATCATTGGAAGACTCAAAGGTCACTCCACTATCAGATCCCGCATCATAAATACGAAATTGAAAAACTCGACTCTCCGCCCATTCGCCACCTTCATATAAATTGATGTCACGTAAAGCCACAAACCAATCCGGACTCGGTGCCAACATTGATATCATGCTAAGATAGGGATGCGAAGTAGAAATATCGAACTCAAAATCTACTTCATCTGGAGAGTCTGGAATCCAACCACCATTGACTAAAAATTCTGCTCCTCCATCATCTATCACATCTTCAATTTCATCATTCAAATCATCTCTTTGTCCTGACTGCGCTACATTTACAATCCCTTCGGTAGCAATCATTCCGAGTTCAAACAAATGAGTAGATTCATCGTGTGTCATTCCTACTAAACCAGACCAATGAGGATTTGACGGAATATCTACAGGATGAGTAACCTCACTCCAGGCAGATTCGAAAGTCACTTTATAAGTTGCTGTATTTTGTGCAGATATGTGATTAAAAAAGAGGATGCAAACAAAAAGAATAAAGGGTAGGATCTTTTTCATAGTTGTAAGTGTTTTTGGAGAAAAAATGAACTAATTAAATCAAAAACTATTTTATGATTACAAAATAAAGCTATTAGTATCATCAGATTCTAACAAAAAGTTCACAATTTTATCACGACACTTATTTTTTTAAAAATGTATCCTGTTATTCCTAGTCCATCTTTGCATTTTTAATTGGGAGAGGTCGTTATTTTTTACTTTTTTAAGGGGAAAATTCCGCTGTTGCGGAAAATGGATAGGTGAATATTCATTGATTTAGGTGAGAAACTTTGTTTTAGGGGTTATTCGACAAATCGGGTGTGTAAAGAAATCCAAAAATGAAATTCAACGCTTCATTTGGTCGCTTTCTCATCTGATTTTATGAATGTCAACAGGATTTGTCAAAGAAGGATTTTATTCTACACCAAAAAATTCATCGAATGCTTTAAAGAAAGCTTCTGGTTCTTCCAAATAAGGATTGTGACCACTTTTTTCAAACATGATAAATTTTGCTTGGGGCATAAATTGTTTATAATGTACATTATATTCTGGAGTGGAGACTCCATCATACCTTCCTGCTACCACTAAAGTTGGAAAGTTGAGATCCGCTAATTTTCGACGAAAGTCAAGATCCATCATACTCCCACTGACAAAGAAATCAGCATCGCGTCCGATGATTGAATAATAGACATCTGAGTTCCAATTACGATAATCTTCTTTGGGTCTATTTTGCTTAATTGAAGTATTATGGTAATAGACATATTTGGAGGGAAAACTTCCGTAAAGTTTACTAAAAGTAGTATCACTAGAAACATAACCTAAAGCTCTTAAAGAATCAACTTGAGCCCACTTTTCAGGAAAATGTGTTTTGGCATAATGATTATAACTATCGCAGTTGGCCTGCCACATTTCACCAGAGTGAAAACCATTAATCAAAACCATTTTATCTACTTGGTTCGGATATTTAATTGCGTAAGCTTGAGCCACCACGGTTCCATAAGAATGACCAACCAATGATATTTTTCTAAGCTTCAATGCTTTCCTTACTTCTTCTGTGATGTGTACATCATTCTCCACTGAATACTCATTTGGATGCTTTGCATCATCAGACATTCCTCTACCTAACATATCAATAAATACGACTTGATGTGTCAAATGATATTGACCAAAATTCCCTTGCATATAATCGTGAGAATTTCCGGGACCACCAGCAAAAAAGAAAATAGGATCTCCTTTTCCTAAAGTTTCTACATTGATTTGATATCCATCAATTTCAATCATCATTGGTGTGAATTTATCGAATATCTCTTTGTCAACTTGAGAAAATAATGAAGTACTAAAAAGGATAAAAAGCAGCAATAAATAATGAAATTTCATTTGAATATATTTTATAAATGGAAAACTTCCGTAGGCAGGAATTAGCGTCGAAAGCAAATATAATCAAAATCCAATAGTTGACGACTGAAAAATGGAAGGATAACAGGGGAACTAATAGCTCTGGCCGCTATTTAGTTTTTTCTTTTGAGAATAATATTTCTTTGTATAAGTCTAGATATTTTTTAAAATATTTTCCTTTTAATTTATCAGATGTGACCAGATCAACTTTGTGACCAAATAAATCTTGTAATTGAATCCACATCATGAAGAGTGATTTAGATTGTCGTTGTTTGTCATTGTGATCAAATTCAATTAACAAATCAATATCGCTTTTTCCTTTTTGGAAACGACCATCTACAATAGATCCAAAAGCGTACAATTTGCTTACTTCATGTTCTAAACATAAAGCGTTAATTTCCTTTTGATATTGCAGCAAAAAAGGATCAATCATTGTCTGTTAATTTGGCGAGTAATGGTCTGATCTTCAATCTTATCATCATTCGCTAACAAAATAGCTTTTGATAAAATAATAGACAACATGCCATCTCCTTCAAAAGGAATAAATAATTTTTTAGTAACTGAAGTAGCTCGCGCAGGCACAATACATAGATATTGATCATTGGGCTCCATCAATATATTTCCAGATCCCATGTGGATTTTATAGGTTCTTAATTTTCCTTTGATTTTTAAATATTTTCCATCTATTTCGGATACATTTCTAATCTTCATTTTGGGTACAATATGCTTAATGATTTCCGCTCTAACCTTAGAACTTTCCGTCAATTCACCTTGGGTATATCGAGACCAATAATTCATCGCACCATCTACTCCTCGATCGGACCAAGTTGGGTCATTTCCAATACTGGTTACACCGACAAATAAATCTACATCTCTCATCACTTCAGAGAAAATAATTTCCGGAACCTCTTCCAAATTGATTTGGGTTCTTTTTTTATAAAAACGAACTTGATCCGTTGAAATATGAGC
The DNA here is from genome assembly GCA_964441245.1 of uncultured Saprospiraceae bacterium. Classification (GTDB taxonomy): domain Bacteria; phylum Bacteroidota; class Bacteroidia; order Chitinophagales; family Saprospiraceae; genus JALZUU01. Next base: position 5,668 of record CAYTVR010000274.1, read on the forward strand.
AGAACCATAGGTCATAGATCTTTGTCCTAATTCAACATCTGATACCCAATATTCCGCTTTAAGATCAGTATCTGGAATTTTAAACATGGTCTTTCCAGAATTATTGATTCCACTTGGCGACCACCCGCGCGCTTTTAACAAAGCAGAAACATGATCCTTGTTCAAAATATGACTAGCATATCTATTGGAATAACTTTCCGTCGTTCTCTCCGCATCGGTCAAAATGTATACCTCTCTATATGCTTGCTTAAAGGCTTGAATGACTTCCTGTTCCATCATGAAGTTTCTCCACCCAAATATTTCATCTCGACTTGAGGTGATTGGATGCCATAATTTTATTTGATGATTTGATACATCATGGTTTACTTTTTTCCCATCATGGGTCTGAAAATCGCCTTCCCGAAAAAGGAGATTAAGGGACTCTTTTTCATTTTTAAAATTCCAAATCAAGTCTTTTGCAATGATGCGAATCAAATTATTCTCTAGATAATATTGAATGAAATCTTTATAAGTGATTTCCCGATCAGGATAATAAAATGATTCCAAACGACGACGTTGCGCGCTCAAACTTTTTTTAATTTGGCTACATTGTTTTTTAAATGCTTTGACTTCCGTCGAAAAATTATCTTTTAGTGATTTGGGTATCGTTTTTTGTTCCTTACCTTCTTTTGAAATATAAAATACTTTAGAATTTTTAAGATTTTCGATGGCAAATACCGCTTGATAATCATCTATGTTTGCAATGAATTGACCATCACTATTTATACCATAATCAGGAATAACACTTTCTTGTATTTCTGCTTTCGACAAGCCTTCTCTTTTTCCTATTGCTATGAAAGCTTTTTTGATGCGACTAAGTATATTTTTATTTTTGGCCCGAGATTGAAGAACGGTCAATTTAGGGACGGAAATTTCTTTTGGTAATTGACTGTAAACATAGATGGCATCTTGAGAATAATTTGGATTTGCAAGTGCAAAGGTATCCAGAAAATCAAGTAGTTGAGTATTGGGTAATAAAATGGTAGCATGTAAAAACCCTCTCATGATTCTTCCTCCCAAGGAATGGTAAAAATAGTATTGAAAATTTTGTAGGCAAACCTGGCTTTTGACTGTAAAAAAATTCTCATTCGATAATACCTTACCATAAACTCGTCGCACCCATTCTGCACTAGCATGTTTTGGCCTTAAGTTATTTCCTATCTCTTCATAAGCTGCAAGTGGCCCAAATTTCTTATAATTTCTCGAATTTTGTGCGCTTTTTTCGATACATGCATTGATCCATTTATAGCCTGTTTCTGCAAATTCCTTTTCTCCAATTTCTTGAATGAGTACTTCTAAAGTAGCATACCAATCTTTCGTTGGCATCTTATTGTGTTCTTCCAAAAGAATAAAGTGAGAAAATATTTCAATCCAAGTTGGAGTAACTTGAAAATTAGTATCTAGAAAAATAAATTGATCAGGCATGTCTTCAGTGGGTTTATGTTGTTCCGTATTGCTTTCTAATGGCCTAATTTCCTTCTCAGGTTTTTTCTTACCAAAAAATTTATCAAATAATTTTTTCATTAAAAAAGGAGTTTATTTTTCCGAGCAACTAAAACGATAAAATAGTAACTATCCACCTACCAATGGCGTCAGTTTAATAAATTGCATTTCCATATTATCTGAAAGTTTGATCTCTTCATCAAGCGATTCTTTTTGATCATCATTAATCAATACAAAGAATCCATTCTTCTTGAATGCACCTAAAGCTAAATAATATTGCTTTTCAGGATCAATCATTTTTCCCGATTTCAATTGATAACCATTCAAAGTAACTTCCGCTTCAGAAGGTTGAACCAAGGTATTAAAATAAGAAGGTCGTTCCTCATTGTATTGAGCTACCTCCTGATCAATTCTTCTTCTAATCAACTCTGCCAAAGTGCAAGAATCTTTTTCAATTTGAAAAGAAAAACGGTTTTTAGTTTTTCCTCCAATTGTATCATCTTTGATTATAATATTCATCCTCGAAAGTTTTATTTGATTTAATGGATTTTAGAATTGTCCAATGTCCCATCAATTTTATCTGACCATTCAAACATAATACTTTTCAATACGAAATACAACTATTTTGGTTATTTATTCTATTTTTAAAAAAACACGAAACACTAAAATAACACAAGTAATTAATTATCAATTAGTTAAATAAAATATGATTTATAACTTTTATGATTACACCTCCTAGAATAAAATTCAAAAACAATTTCAAAGACCATTCCAAGCAATTAATAGAATCAATTACAATATCCTATGATTTTTTTGAACCACAAAGGAACAGAGAATACATAGCTCTTTACTTTGGGTCTGTATTGTTCAAAAAAAGGACAAGCAATAACAGTTTATTTACATTTATAGAATGCAATGGAAAAGGAAGTAAGAATGAAAGATCTCTAAGACTCTTTGATCCAAAAAGTCAATTTCTCCATTTCATATTTGGAATGAGCCATATAGGAATCTGGGACAACTCTGCTGTCGCTAAAATAAATAACCAGTTTAGTTCCTACAGGCAGAAGGGAAAGCTGATTTTTGACATAATTAGTATACACTTTATACAAGTCATGTTTAAGCGTTATCGAATCATCAATCTTTTCGAGGGGAGCAATATTTTCAATAAATGGATTATAAAAATAAAAAGCATCGTATAAACTAAAATCAACAACATTGATATTCGCATGAATAAAATTAATATTTTTCAACTGTTGCTCTTGAGCAATCCTCTTGGCCAACTGATGTAAAGGCCATCGTAATTCAACTCCAGTAAAGAAGCCTTCGGTAATGGTCGCTCCAATCATACAAAACTTCCCCACCCCAGATCCCACATCCAACACACGAGTTCCTTTTCGATCCGCTAAAAACAAAGCCGCCTTTTTCGCAATGACAATTGAAGTAAAATAACTATCTGACAAAGCACAAAGATCCTTAGGATATAAAGCCTCATCAAAGGCCTCATCCTCCATTACTTCCCCAGCCTTCAAACGCTTAAAAATCATCTTATAAATTTGTTAAACCTCAAATTCAAATTAAACAATTAAAGATCCATAAAACATCTCAACTTCTAAAGCCATTCAGTTGGTACAAATGTAAGTTTTTAAGTTTCGTTAAAAAAATAAATTAGTAGCAGATGAAAATTTACAAAGCCTTCCATCATCATTATTTAATCTTTTTATCTATCTTCCCTCTTGGGAAAACAACCCTACTCTACATTCTCAACGCCAAAAGTATTAAAACAAAAATGTCACGTACCTCTAACATTCAATCTTATGCCAAATTATACCGAAATACACTATTAAATCAAGTCATTCCCTTTTGGGAAAACAATTCTTTAGATTGGGAAGATGGCGGTTATTTTACCTGCCTCAATCAAACAGGACAAGTCTATGATACGGATAAATTTATTTGGCTTCAAGCCCGACAAGTTTGGACTTTCTCGATGTTGTACAATCGTGTAGAACAAAATCAAAAATGGTTGAATATTGCCAAAAATGGAATTGATTTTCTAAAAAAACATGGTCACGATGCCAATGGAAATTTTTATTTTTCTTTGACTAAAACTGGAGAACCGCTCACCCATGCTTTTAATATTTATGCCGATTGTTTTGCTGCATTAGCTTATGGAGAATTTGCGAAAGCCACTCAAGATGATCAAACTTTAGTGCAGGCCCGCCAAATTTATTTTCAGTTTCTGAAAAGGAGAAAAAATCCCAAGGGAAAGTTTGAAAAAACAACAGGCAACCGCCCTATCAAAGCATTTGGTTTGCCGATGATGACCGCTTATTTAACTTCGGAATTATCTGATTTCACCTCCGTTGAAAAGAAAAAAGAAATATTCGAAAACTGTATTCACCAAATCTTAGAAGTTCACTATCATCAGGAATCAAAAATAATTTACGAACATGTCGGCATCAATAATCAACGCTTAGATACTTACGAAGGAAGACTCATCAATCCAGGACATGGTATTGAAGCCATGTGGTTTCTTATGGATGTAGCCCTACAATTGAATCGACCAAAACTAATTGAACGGGCCATTGATATTTGTTTAGAAATTTTAACCTATGGCTGGGACGAAAAACATGGAGGTATTTTTTATTTCTTGGATGCTAAGGGAGCTCCACTTCAACAATTAGAATGGGATCAAAAACTTTGGTGGGTGCATTTGGAAACACTAATTGCTCTTTTA
>CAYTVR010000275.1:0-9867 GCA_964441245.1 uncultured Saprospiraceae bacterium
GTTTTGTAGATGATGTAGATCCCTCGACGTTTAGTTTCTGTATGGCAGATGGGCCATTTGTAGTGACCCGAACCTACACAGTAACAGACGCCTGTATGAATGCATCGACCTGTGCACAGACCTTTACTTATGATGCAGATATAGAAGCGCCGATGATCATGTGTCCAGCCAATGTAAGTGGCTTGACCTGTACAAGTACTTTACCAGCAGGGGTAACAGATATTACAGCGTTCACGGGAGCAGGTGGCACGGCATCCGATAATTGCACAGCGACGGCAGATTTAACAGTAAGTTTTGTAGATGATGTAGATCCCTCGACGTTTAGTTTTTGTATGGTAGATGGCCCATTTGTGGTAACGCGAACGTACACAGTAACAGATGCCTGTATGAATGCATCGACGTGTGCACAGACTTTTACCTATGATGAAGATGTAACACCACCAGTCATTGTTTGTCCCGCGAATACAACTGTTGAATGTGATGCAGATAATTCCAGTACTGCTACTGGTTTAGCCACAGCTACAGATAATTGTACTGCCACAGCAGATGTTATCATTGGTCAAAGTGATGTGAGTACTCAAGGTACAGAAGGTTGCGAACAATATCGATACACAATAACGCGAACATGGGTAGCTACTGATGATTGTGGCAATGAAAGTTCTTGTGAACAAATAATAAATGTTGATGATACCACAGGTCCAGTAATTGCTTGTCCTACTAGTTTGACAGGTTTGGATTGTTTGTCAGGCCCTTTACCAGTTGTAAATACGATTTTTGAATTTTTAGCAATGGATGGGGCATCAGCTATGGATAATTGTAGTTCAGAAAGTGAGCTAAGTGTTACATTCGTCGATAGCCCTGAAACAATAGATCAGCTTGACTTTTGTTCTTCTAATCCAGCTGATCGAACCATTACTCGTACATATACAATTTTAGATGCATGTGGAAACCCAAGTAATTGTACACAAACTTTTGAATTCAATCAAAGTCTTGTTGGGCCAATGATTACAGAAATTCCTCAAGATCAAACAGTCGCATGTGCATTCGAAGCGTTCCCTCAGTTGGCGAATTTTTCAGCGATAGCTGATTGTAGCCTTGGCTTGTCGTATAGTGTAGAGGCACTTCCAGTTATAGGAACACCAAGCTGTCCTGGAACAATTTACCAATTTAAATATACTGCAACAGATGTCTGTGGAAGAACTGTTACGCACGTTCAGACATATACTATAGAAAACGAAGGTCCTGAATTAATTTGCCCAACGAATCCTTTCTGCATTATTGAATGTACCACGGATGCAGCGGAAATTACCGAATCTTTTGAGTGGTATGCAGCGAATGCAACTTACACGACTTCTTGTGGTTTAGGTGCAGGAGTAACTAATGATTTTGATCCTAATAATTTTCAGGATGTAAATTGTTTAAGTAATCCTTATGCAACGCCTAACATAAGAGGAATTCAAAATGTCAACTTTACTTTAACGGATGCCTGTGGAAGAACATCTACTTGTGCCCGTACTATATTGATTGTTGATAACGAAGGGCCGACAATTGAGGGAGATCCATATTTAACTATCCGAGAATGTGATGATTTGACTCAATCAGAATACGAGGGGTGGGTTCAAGATAATTTAGCGAATATGACTGCTAGCGATAATTGTAGTGAAGTAACTTGGACTTATACTCCATTGGCTCCGAATGAAGGACCTTGGATTAATGGTTATGCAATTACAGAAGTTTATTTTGTTGCAACAGATGGATGTGGAAACTCAACATCAAAAGAGGCCCATTTTAAATTAAAAAATAATTTTCCACCAAGTATATCCGCGTTGACGGACATGACGGTATCCTGTGATGAATCAATTCCTTCTTTTGATACACCTACAGTATTTAATGAATGTGGTATTACTACATTGACTAGTGTAGAAACTAATACACCAGGTAGTTGTTCTGGGGAATATACTTTAACTAAAACTTGGACAGCAACCGATAACTGTGGTGGTATCGCAACAGGAGTTCAAAATATTATTGTTGTTGATAATACTGCACCAGTACCTTCAACTCCTCCAGCTGATATGACAATAGAATGTGCAGCGGATATGCCTGCACCACAAAGCTTGAATGCTTTTGATAACTGTGCAGGAACAATACCTGTTGCTCCGACTGGAGAAATGATTCCTGGAGATTGCCCGAATAGCTTTACAATGATTCGAACTTGGACTTTTGATGATGGTTGTGGTAATATGGCTACAGCTAGTCAGACGATCACGGTGAATGATACAACTGCTCCAGTAGTACCAGATGCCCCAGCAGATGTCGTGATAGGTTGTACGGAAGAGGTACCTGCTCCTGTTGACTTAACCGCTGAGGATAATTGTGGAGGAGATATCACCGTTTCGCCAACTGCAGTTATTACACCTGGATCTTGTGATAATCCATTTATAATGGTCAGAACGTGGACCTTTACAGATGCATGTGGCAATGAATCAAGCGTTAGTCAAACCATTACTGTAGATGAAGATAATGAAGTAAACTTACCAACGCCTCCAGCTGATGTTACTGTACAATGTGCAGATGATATACCTGCTCCAATGGACTTAACTGCGGTATATAATTGTGATGGACCGTTGACGGTTTCGCCAACTGCAGATATTACTCTTGGATCTTGTGATAATAATTTTATGATGCTTAGAACGTGGACCTTTATAGATGCATGTGGTAATGAATCAAGTGTTAGTCAGACGATTAATGTCAATGATACAACTGCGCCAGTAGCACCAGATGCCCCAGCAGATGTCGTGATAGGTTGTACGGAAGAGGTACCTGCTCCAGTAGACTTAACAGCTGAGGATAATTGTGGAGAAGACATCACCGTTTCGCCAACTGCAGTTATTACACCCGGATCTTGTGATAATCCATTTATAATGGTCAGAACGTGGACCTTTACAGATGCATGTGGCAATGAATCAAGCGTTAGTCAAACCATTACTGTAGATGAAGATAATGAAGTAAACTTACCAACGCCTCCAGCTGATGTTACTGTACAATGTGCAGATGATGTACCTGCTCCAATAGACTTAACTGCGGAATTTAGTTGTGATGGACCACTGACGGTTTCGCCAACTGCAGTTATTACTCCTGGATCTTGTGATAACGATTTTATAATGCTTAGAACTTGGACCTTTACAGATGCTTGTGGTAACGTTTCATCCGTCAGTCAAACGATTACGGTTAATGATGAAGAGGCTCCAATTGCTAGCGCACCTGCAGATATTGCGGTGGGATGTGGAGATGAAATTCCAGCACCAATGAGTTTGATGGCAATGGATAATTGTGAAGGAGCTATTGGGCCAGTTATGCCTACTTCGGAAATGATTCCTGGAGATTGCCCTGATATGTTTACGATGATCCGAACCTGGACTTTTGCAGATGCCTGTGGGAATACCTCCTCGGTTAGTCAAACGATTATGGTCAGTGGAGATTTAGATATTGAAACCATGCCACCAGCAAATGTAAGCGTATCCTGTGGAAGCGAAGTCCCAGATGCGATTGATTTGATGGTCACTATAAGTTGTAATGGTGATATGGTAACGGTAGCTCCTACGGAGGAAATGATGCCAGGAGAATGCCCAAATCGATTTACCATTGTTCGAACTTGGACTTTTGAAAATACCTGTGGAGGTAGCTCTTCAGTCAGTCAAACGATTACTGTGAATGATGAGACGACTCCAATGTTTACATCAGTACCCGCAGATGAAACACAAGCTTGTGGTGACGATCCTGTTTTTGGAATGCCAGAAGCAAGTGATAATTGTAATATGGTAACGATCACACATATGGACGTGGAAGGTGATTGTTCGGTTACGCGTACATGGACTGCAGTTGACCTATGTGGTAATTCTACAGCGGATAACGGAGGCAATGTATCTCAAACTATTTACTTTGAGGATAATGAAGCACCTCATTTCGTTTTCATTCCTGAAAATGTAGAGAATATTGAATGTAATGCTATTCCTGAATTTATAGAGCCAATTGCTGAGGATAATTGTGGAGATGTAGAAATCACTTACGTGGAAACTTTTGATGGAATGTCTGTTTGTGAAGACAATGGCTATGGTATCGTTCGAGTTTGGACTGCAACGGATAAATGTGGCAACACTTCCACTGTAAAAACATTGTTATGGATTGAAGAGGATTACCGAGAGCCTGACTTTACCTACTTCCCAGAAGATGGATATTTGATTTGTGCTGATTTTCCGTATGATCCAACAGGGGATATGCCAGTAGCGGTTGATAACTGTAGTGATGTAGAAATCACTTATGAAGAAGAATACAGTGATGGAAGTCCTAGTGATTGTGAACATGGATTTGAATATCGTATCACATGGATTGCTACAGATGCTTGTGGTAATGAAGAAACGAAGAAACAAGAGTTCTGGGTAGATGCTAATGGTGTCGACATTGGAATGGTCAGTGGCGAAATTTATAATGAAAGCGATCAGATGATCGAAAGCGTAGAAGTATATGCTAATGGCTCTAATGTTTCAATGATGGAATTAACTATTGATGATGGTTTCTATGATTTTATTTTACCGACCGGTAATAACTATAGCATCGATCCAGAAAGAAATGATAATCCTTTGAATGGTATTACAACGATGGATTTAATTCTAATGAGTCAGCATATACTTGGAATCAATACCTTGGATTCTCCATATAAAATGATCGCTGCAGATATCAATAATTCAGGTACGATTACAGCATTTGATATGGTCGAATTACGTAAATTAATTTTATTGATTTACGCTGAGTTTCCTGAAAATGCATCTTGGAAATTCATAGATGCCGAATATATATTTGCAGATCCGACCAATCCTTTTGCGGCTACTTTCCCAACGGAGTATAGTATTAACAGTTTATCTGCGGATGAGATTGTAGATTTTGTTGGAGTGAAAATGGGAGACCTTAATAACAGTGCAATCCCAAATCAGTTAGTGAGTAGTGATACTCGAACAGATGCTGAAGATTTGAATTTTAAAGTAGATGATCAACAAATGGAAGTAGGTAAAGAATACCGAGTTGATTTTTCCGCTAAGGACTTTACAGAAATGTTAGGTTACCAATTTAGTTTAGGAATCAATCAAGACTTGGTGGAATTCATTGATATCGAATCGAAAGATTTAGCAGGCTTGAACATCGATAATTTTGGTTTTACTAAATTAAATGAAGGTGTCATAACAACTAGCTGGAATAATCGTGAAGCAACAAGTTTGACTGATGATGCAGTGATATTTACTTTAGTTGTGAAAGCAAAATCTGCAGTGAAGTTTAGTGACTTCATAACGATCCATTCTCGATACCTAGAAGCGGAAGCATATACCAAAGGAATGGAATTAATGGATGTAAGTATTTCGTTTGATTACGAATGGTCCACTTCTGTGGAACAAGTCTTTGCATTATATCAAAATCAACCGAATCCATTCAAGAAAGAAACGGTCATTGGCTTTACTTTACCTGAATCAACAAATGCTACCTTGACCATTTATGATATTTCAGGGCGAGAATTGAAACGAATTCAGAATGACTATCAAGCTGGATATAATGAAGCAGTCATCAGTCGTTCAGAATTAGGTGCACCAGGTTTACTTTACTATCGTTTGGAAACGTCGAAAAATCAAGCGGTTTTAAAAATGATTTTAGATTAAGTCAAGCTAAGTATATTTTTGGTCTAGCTTAGAATTGAGATAAAAATATATTTTAGTTAAAACCTTAAACTCCTTTTCAGATTAAGTTCTGGAAAGGAGTTTTTTAATCTATCGATTTAATTTAAAGACCATAAACAACAGATTATTAATGGGTTAAAGCTCGGAAAAGGATATTTCGTTTATAATGTGCTCTAGGTTTGACCAATTTTTTACAATCAACATCCCTGTCTCCTAATAAACCTTAACTCATTTTCGAAACTAAAATGAGTCATAAAAAAGTAGGGCTAGTTCCCATTTTTTGTACCTTGCGATCTTTTTCAAAAAAAGTTGTTTAACCCATTTAGGTAACCTATAAAAAATACGCTTGGTTACTTCTAAAAATTGATAAATGAAGAATCTTATCTTGATCTTACTAGTTCTCAGTCTTTTTTATGTTGATTTAGAGGCTCAGGGAATGCAATCTAGTTTTGATACTATAGAGGTTTCTTCCTCTAGAATTCCACTTAAAATAGCAGAGACAGGCAGAAATATTACGGTATTAGAATCTGCGGATATTCAACAAATGTCTTTTACTTCTATAGATGATTTGTTACAGTTTATTCCAGGAATTGAAGTGCAATCTCGAAATGCTTTTGGCGCACAAGGAGATATCTCTATACGGGGAGCGACTTTTACCCAAGTATTAATCTTAATTGATGGATTGAAATTGAATGATCCTTTAACGGCACATTTCAATAGCAATATTCCAGTGACGCCAGCTGAGATTTATCGGATTGAAATTCTTCGCGGAGCGGCCGCAGCCATGTACGGAGCGGATGCAGTAGGAGGGGTGATTCATATTCAAACGAAAGCTTTCGCTAAAAATTTAAAAGAAGCGACCGAAGTAAGTGGTACGCTTAATTATGGTGAAAATGCGCTTATTAATGCCCGACAAGGTTTTGCGATTAAAAAGGATAAGCTATATGTTGGTGGTGGATTTAGTATGAACCAATCTGATGGAGAACCTATTGCTGAACGCGTTATTCCATTAAGTATCAATGCCGGAGGAGATACAACTCAAAGCTATGCTTTAGAAGCCTTTGATAATTATTTTGACTTAAAAACAGTTGGGCTAGGCTTTTCCTATGATTTTGGAAAAGGAATAGTGCTTCGTGGAAGAACGGCTTATGATTATCGAGATTTCAGTGCCCGTTATTTTTATTCAACCAGTACTGTTGACAAGTCAACAGAGACAACGCGACATTGGTGGAATCAAATCCAACTTTCTAAAACAGGAAACAAAAGTAGCACAGACCTGAATGTAGGCTACAAAAACAACACTGATCGTTTTGTATTCAGTCCTGATTTTCCATCGACAAATAACCACACTTCCGAATATTTTAATGTTCAGATTAATCACTTGCAAGTTATTAATGAGCAACTTTCGATGAAGTTGGGTATTCAAGTGGATCAACGAAAAGTGGAAAGTAATGACCGTGGAAATCATAAAGATTGGCACACTGGAATTTATGTCATGGGAGTATATCGACCAATGGCTCAACTCAATTTGACGGGAAGTATTCGATTGGATTATGATGAAAATTATGACCTAGAATTTTCGCCACAGCTAAATGTTTCTTACGTCTTACCAGCAATCGTTTTGAGAGCTTCTGTTGGGAAAAGTATTCGAGCAGCGGATTATACCGAAAGATATGTTTCCTTTAATTTAGAAAATCTGGTGCCAGGTCGAAGTCTTGGAAATCCTGATTTGGTGGCTGAAAGATCTTGGTCTGAAGAGATCGGAATCGATTATACGATCAATTCAAATTTCCAATTAAAGGCTACAGCTTTTTTAAGACAATCTTCTAATTTGATTGATTATATTAGAACCAATGAATCTGTTATTCCAAATAATGCGAAGCTTCGAGATGGCGCAGATTATTTTTTCGCGAGTAATATCACTGACGTAGTGACCAAAGGATTTGAAATAGAAGCTTGGTATAAAAATCAAATCAATGATCAAACTAGAATTTTAGCAAGTATTGGATATACTTATCTCAATACCACAAATGAAGAAGAGGTCGTATCTGTTTATATTTCGAGTCATGCAGGAGATTTATTTACCGCCAATGCGATTTTACAAGCAGGAAAATTCGAACTAGGATTGAATGGTTTATACAAAACTAGAGATGCTCGATCAGCTGCAGCAATCAATGCCAATATCGAAACTAGCTATACCGTTTGGAATACCAGATTAGGTTTTCAATTACTTGAAAATTTCGGTCTTAACTTTCAGGTTCACAACTTGTTCAACCAAGAATATCAAGATATTCTCGGCGCGCCAATGCCAGGTAGATGGATGATGGGAGGCTTTAAATTTCAATTTTAGAAAAGAAGAGACGATTCATTCCTAAATAAAAAAGGATATTAAAAATGAAAGCTTAGGTTATTTTAAAGCTTCTTTCATTTTCAATATCCTTTTTTTGTAAAGACCAACAAAATATTTTTACTTTTACAAACCATAGTATTGACCTTTTACGAAAACGATGAATAGTCATCTTTCAGTATCGATACTAAAGAAATTTTACCATCACACACGACTAAAATTAAACATACATGTCAGACAAGAAAGTAATTTTTGCCATGGAAGGAGTTACCAAGATCTTTCCACCTAGCAAAACCGTTTTAAAAAATATTTGGCTATCTTTTTTTTACGGAGCTAAAATCGGTGTACTCGGTTTGAATGGTTCTGGAAAATCTAGTTTGCTAAAAATCATAGCAGGTCTCGATCAAAATTTTCAAGGAAAAGTCACCTTCGATAAAGAATACAAAATTGGTTATTTGGCCCAAGAGCCTGAATTGGATGAATCCAAAACGGTCAAGGAAATCGTTCAAGAAGGGGTACAACATATTGTTGATGTGGTGACTGCTTATGAAGCGGTGTCAGCCAAGTTAGCAGAGCCAATGAGTGACGAAGAAATGATGAAAGTCATTGAAGAACAAGGGGAGTGGTTAGAGAAAATGGATCACTTCAATGCATGGGAATTAGATCACACTTTAGAGTTGGCTATGGATGCCTTACGTTGCCCACCCGATGATGCCAAGGTTTCTGTCCTTTCTGGAGGAGAACGAAGAAGGGTCGCTTTGTGCCGATTATTATTGAGTAAACCAGATATTTTATTGCTGGATGAGCCTACCAATCACTTGGACGCTGAGAGTGTACATTGGTTGGAGCAGTTTTTACAAAATTTTCCGGGAACGGTCATCGCTGTTACGCACGATCGATACTTTTTAGATAATGTAGCAGGATGGATTTTAGAATTGGATAGAGGAGAAGGTATTCCGTGGGAAGGAAATTATAGTTCTTGGTTAGACCAAAAATCGAATCGACTAGCGCAAGAAGAAAAATCAGAATCGAAAAGACAAAAGATCTTGAAACGAGAGTTGGAATGGTCTCGCATGAGTGCCAAAGGTCGTCGAGCAAAAGGTAAAGCTCGGTTGAATGCCTATGAAGCCATGAGTAATGCGGAGACCAAAGAGAAGGAAGCAAAGTTAGAATTATATATCCCTTCTGGTCCACGTTTGGGAGATTCTGTAATCGAAATTGAGAATGTAACCAAGGCTTATGATAATCGAGTTTTGATTGACAACTTTAATTTATCGATTCCTAAAAATGCGATTGTTGGTATTATTGGACCTAATGGAGTTGGAAAATCAACTTTGTTTAGAATGATCATGGGACAAGAACAACCGGACAATGGTTCCATCAAAGTTGGAAGTACGGTAAAACTAGCCTATGTAGATCAATCTCATGAAGACTTAGTTCCAGATAAAACGATTTATGAAGTAGTGAGTGGAGGAAACGATTTTATCGAAATGGGAAATACAGAAGTGAATGCTCGCGCTTATTTAAGTCGATTTAATTTTGCTGGAGCTGATCAACAAAAGAAAGTAGGTGTACTCTCGGGTGGAGAGCGGAATCGATTACATCTAGCGATTACTTTAAAGGAAGGTGGAAATGTTTTGTTATTAGATGAGCCAACCAATGATATCGATGTCAATACCTTACGAGCACTCGAAGAAGCAATTGAAAATTTTGCGGGTTGTGTGTTAGTGATTTCTCACGATCGTTGGTTCATTGATCGTTTGGCAACACACATCTTATCTTATGAGGATGATGGACAAG
>CAYTVR010000276.1:0-9833 GCA_964441245.1 uncultured Saprospiraceae bacterium
TTATTGGATATTGGATATTGGATATTGGATATTGGATATTGGATATTTAAATTTAAAATTTCTTAGCTCACCCAAAAACAAATACTATAATTCCTTCAGCGTGTTTCCAGTAAGTAGTTCTACATTTTTAGTAATCTTTTCTATAGGCCAATCCCACCATTTGAGTTGTAATAACTTTTCAATTTTCTCTTGCGAGAAACGTTTTTTGATCTCTTTTGCAGGATTTCCACCTACTATCGAATAAGGAGCTACATTTTTAGTAACCGTAGCATTGGATGCGATAATAGCACCATCTCCGATATTAACTCCGGCCATGATCGTTACATTGTAACCAATCCAAACATCATTTCCAATAATCGTATCTCCTTTCGACGGATAATTTTTCCCCTTCATCGCATCTTCCCATCCATTTCCAAAAATAGCAAAGGGAAAAGTAGATATCGCATCGGTCAAATGATTGGCGCCGTTCATAATGAAAGTAACACCTGAGGCAATCATACAAAATTTACCTATAATTAATTGATCGCCTATAAAATCGAAATGATATCGGACATTTTTTTCAAAATTATTGATATCCTCAAAATCATCATAATAAGTATAATCTCCTACAATAATGTTTGGGCTTTTGATGATATTTTTAAGGAAACAAAGCCGGTCATAATTCGCTAGCGGAAAAACAGTATGCTTATCTGGTCCATTCATAAAAATGATTATTTATGTTTTAGTTATAACGTCAAAGATCGGCTCCTTTAAAAGAAGCCGATCTTTAAAACTACCACAAAAATAATCAAATTCTTAGAGTGGCAAAATTTGGAATTCTACCCGTCGATTTAAAGTTCGACCTTCTTCCGTTTCGTTGTCGGCAATTGGGCGATCCATTCCATATCCACCAATATTAATTCGATTGGATGGAATCCCTTTATTCACTAAGTAGTCGTAGCAAGATCTGGCTCTTTCAATCGAAAGGTTTCTGTTTCTATTAGCATCTCCGACATTATCGGTATGCCCTGTGATGCTCAAATAATGCTCCGGATATTTTTGTAAAACATCATAAACTTGATCTAAAACAGGATAAGAATTATTCAATAAAACAGAGCTGGCAAATTCAAATTGTACCGCTTGAAGTGCATAATCTAATACAGCTCGATCTTCCACTCTAATATCTGGGCAACCAGTAGGTGATTCTGGCGCAGCTGCATTAGGACATTGATCTTTTGAATCTTCTATACCATCGCCATCGGTATCTGGACAACCATTAAAACGACCTTCTCCCTTAGCATTTGGACAAGCATCGCTCTTATCCGCAATACCATCGCCATCTGCATCAGGGCAACCTCTTAAAGTCCCAGAAATATTTGGACATTCATCTTGCTTATCGTCAAATCCATCATTATCAGCATCCGCATTTGGACAACCTCTACTGGCTTTCGTTCCTGCTCGATCTGGACAATCGTCATCTTTATTCGCCACACCATCACCATCGGTATCTGGACATCCATTTAATGAACCTACGGCATCAGGGCAGTCATCATTTTCATCAGAAACGCCATCACCATCGGTATCTGGACATCCATTGGTCGTAATCGATCCTGCAACATCTGGACAGGCATCTGCGCTATCTTGGATACCGTCTGCATCCGTATCTGGACATCCTGCAAATGTGGAGACACCAGGTACATCTGGGCATTGATCGTCCTTATCATCTACTCCATCACGATCTCGATCATCTGCACTATAAATTAATTCGGGAGATTCTTCTCCTATTTTTCCAATTAAAAAACCAAGTCCGATTCCGTGTTGAAAGTTATCTCGATCAGCTGAAAGAGATTTTCTAAAAGTGGATTGGACATTGATAAAAGCATATTTTCCTAAACGGAAATTAACCCCAAAACCAGCAGGAATTTGAAAATTAAGGTCTTCAAATTTTTCCATAACACCTCCTACTCCAACGACTGCGTAGGGAATAATCCGAAACTCTGGTTTGTAATATTGTACCTGCACCACAGCATCTAATCCAATAATGGTTCTATTATTATCTTCTTCTGGAATGTTGATGACACCAACCTGAAAAGGAATGCCAAAATTTGCATACTGGCTTAAGTTTCGAAGATAGGCTACTTCAAAACCGCCACGATAATTTTCAAATTGGGTAAATTCCCCTGATATAGGAGTATGGTAGTCGTTAAAAAGTCTTTTGCCTACAAAGGCATTTTGTCTTTCAGGAGTTTGTGCTTCTAGAATGGTCAAACTTAGTAAGCATAAAAAGGCTACGAACAGTGCTGTTCTTTTCATGTTCTTGGAATTTTAATTTGTTTTTCTGGTGAATGAGAACTAATCTCTACTGCGAATTTCACTTTAAACAATGCTTTGATAGAACAAATTTAATATTATAATAACTATTTCTCTAATGTGTGCCCAAATAATTCAAAGATTGAAAATTAATGATTTACATATTCAATGATATTTAGCTCTTAACTAAAGGCAAAAATTTGACCAATAGTCTAGCCTAAAAAACATTCTTTTCAGATCATCTTTTTGAATGAAAATATATTAGCTTCTTATTGGGTGTTTTTTCTTGAGAATGGTGTGGAAATGTGCTGATTTTAGGTTCTTTTTCAACAATTATACCTCGCTGAGTATAGCCTAATTCACTTTAAATTTTGAATACAATGATCAAATAAATTTTACTAATCGATTGAATTAAGGAATCTCATGGAATTTAAACGATGCTCTTTCAGGCGAAAGAGCGGCTGTTTTATCCATCTCTGCAATAATATAATATTGAGTTCCTGCGCTATAATCTAAACTAAATCCATAAGTTTCATCACCTGTTAGTTGATCACCTGAGGCACCATCATCTTTCATTTTCACTCTTTTGAATGGACCATTTTTGACCTTACGATAAGCTAACCAAACATTTTTTGATTTTGGAGCTTTCGCAGAAACAAATACTTTATCTCCGTTTTTTTGATGACGAACATTGGAGATGATCGGTGATTCTTTTTTCAATAAAGGATGAGCAGTCAAGTAAGCTACTCGTCCAATCATCAATTCGTTAATACCAATAATCTTTGATTTATCAGCTTGTGCTGTTTCTCTGATATTTTTTTTAAAGGCTTCGTGGGTATACAATTTATTAGCATCTTCTCTGACGTGGCGATCTATTATTTGGTGAATCGCTTGGCTTCGACTTTGATACTTATTATTTGAAAAATAATCTTTAAGAATCGTCTTGATGTGCGCAACGTACATTTTTCGATATAAAGGCTTTCCCAATATTTTACTAATCAAGGGGCGATTCGGACTTTTATAATGAACAAATGGACTCAATTTTTGCATTTTCTCATCTGACAAAGGTGATCCTGTTCCATCATATCGAAAACCACCAAGAGAAAGATTCATGTCCCAAACAATTGGATTAAAAATCCCAAAAGAATCTTGGTACAAATAATAATTGTGACAAAGACGACCACTGTAGCTATCCAAGTTAACTAAAACATTATTGAAGGCATGCATCCAAAGGACTTGATCGACATTTAAACGTTGTTCAATTTTGTCGACTTCTTTATTGAGGACACGAGTCAAATCCACTAATTCTTTCCAACCTTTCTTACTCTTTAGTTCATAGAGTCCTTCGTAACAAAGCGAGTCTTTTCCCAAATACATCAAAGAAGCTTTATCTCCTTTGGGGCATTTATTCTTTTTTGTTGCATTCCAATTGGGATCACATTTTACCAAGACGCCTTTTGAGTCTCCAAAATTTCTTTTCAGAAAATATTTATCGACAGATTCCGTATTATTGTAAAATCCTAAATACTGGTCATTGACATATACTTTAGCAAAATTAGCTTTGGAAGCCGGCATATAATTTCGACCTATTTCGTAAGAAATGACTTCACGTAAAAAACTAGGATCTCGAAAAACATTGGATAATTTCAGCGTTTTATACCCTCCTTGAAAAGTTTGTTTTTTGCGGATATAATTGCACTTAATATTGAAAGGAAGTTTGCTACGTTCAGCGTTACGAACATTGAAATAAGAGCTATTGCCTTTATAACGGACTCCAACACTATCGTATTCGATACCATCAACTTTGACCTTAGCAATTAGTCTGTTCTTCTTTGCGTTCGTTTGTTTTAACGAATCGAGAATAGTATCCCAGTTAGCTTCTGAAAAG
Source organism: uncultured Saprospiraceae bacterium (assembly GCA_964441245.1). Lineage (GTDB taxonomy): Bacteria > Bacteroidota > Bacteroidia > Chitinophagales > Saprospiraceae > JALZUU01. Next base: position 4,178 of record CAYTVR010000276.1, read on the forward strand.
GTAATTCTTATTTCAGTAATGTGTGGAATATCATATAAGTCCTGCCCGATTCCATGATATGAAAAAAGCAGGCAACAAAACAAAAGGATATGTTTGACCATATTTCTAATTATATTTAGTAAGCCTCTGTACACGGTGTTCCAAAGGAATCTTTGGTCGCTATACTATCGGCAGTCCCTAATTATTCAACTCTGATATGGTGCTCGTGTGTGGTTTAAACATGTAATTTGGTGGATCAAAACCTGCAGCTTTGGCATTTTCCGTAAGGATATAATACTCAATAGAATCGAAAGCTCCTTTCGGATCAATAGTTACTCCAAATACTTTATCACCTGCTGCTCCATCATTACTCTTTCCATCATCCGACATAAATACAGAACTAAAAGAATCTGTAGCATTAGCTCGATAAAAAAGCTTTACGCGCTTAGCACGCTTCTTAACGGTCGCTTGGATTTGGAAAGTTTTAATATTAGAGGTTTGAAATTTTTGTCGACGAACAATATTGATTTCTTCCACTTCCGGTGGAAAAATAGAAATTTCTGGATGTTTTTTCAAAAAGCGAGCTCTCTTAGACATCAACTCAATGATTCCAGGAATCTTACTTCTTCGACCAATTGTTTTGGTCAAACTTGCGTTAAAATCGTTATTGTTGTAAAATTTATTTGGATCATTCATTAAAGACGATTGAATGGTCGCTTGTAAAGCTTTTGCTCGTTTTTCGTATTGTCCTTCGACAAAATGATCATAAATGATCGAACGAATATGCGAAATGTAAACTTTTTTGTAAAAAGGATTTTTCAACAATTGATGAATCAAAGGCTTACCAGGATTATCAGCATGAAGCATTGGATCTAAGTTTTGTAAAGCGTCTAACTTTAAATCAGATCCTGATCCTGTATTTTTAAAACTTCCAAAAGAGAGATTCAAATCCCAAATAATCGGATTGAATTGACCATAGGCATCTTTATAGATATAATAGTTTTCACTGTTTTGTCCAGAATAGCTATTTAAATTTACCAAGACATTATTGAAAGCCAACATCCATAAAGTGCGGTCAACATTTAGTACCGATTCAATTTTATCTGGTTCTTCATTCAAAACTCTAGTCAACTCAATTAAATCATCCCAACCTTCTTTTGATTTCATTTCAAAATTGGCAGTATAACATGTTGGATTTTTTTCGTATTGTAGAGAAGCGGAGATATTCTTCAAGCATTTTTTTGGACTTTGTTTGACATGCATTCCACATTTGAATTTGCTATTGTCATCAGAGTCAAAATTATCAACTAAAAATTTGTCATCGATTGCTTGAACATTGATGAATAGACCAAAATATTCTCCATTGATATAGAGCTTGATATATCCAGCTTTGGGTGCTGGCATATACTGTCTAGCAATTTCATAAGAGAGGACTTCTCTAACCATACTTGGATCACGTAAAGCATTGGATAACTTCAATGTTTTGTATCCTGTATGATTTTGATTTTTATTGATATAGTTTAATTTGATATGGAAGGCATTTCTTTTGCTATCTGTAGCGAAAGACTTGGTTCCTCGATAACGAATGCCTACATTTTCATATTTTTTTCCATCAACTGTGGCATCACCGAGTAATAAACCATCTCCTTGTATTCGAACGGAATCAAGCAAATAGGCCCAATTATTTTGTTCAAACTTTAATCTTAATTCATGTACTTTATTAGGGCTATAAAAGTCATCTGTGGCATCTGCAGACTGTGCAAATGTGCTCATATTACAGATTAAAAAAAGATTCAAAGCAAGTAAAATCAACTTTTTCATAAGCTATTTTAGAAATTTAACCGGGTGTTAGACCTAGTAATCGAGTAATTTAATATGATATCGTTCCATATTTCAGTTATAGAACACAAAAAATGACCGGATATACCGAAATGCAATAATACTAAATTTACCGCAATACACAGGATTAATCCCCTTTGTAATTTGATGAAAATTTATAATTTGTCGCTTTGTAAGAATTTTGCATTTCCGTTAGGTCAATAATTCTTTATTTATTTCAGTGACCAACCAATTTCCAAAGGAATAAATCTTGGAAACTAGTCGCTTTTTATCATCTATTGGATTCAAGTAAAAATATAATGCTTCTTTCATATTCGGTTCATAATCTGGATAATACTTCCCGAAAGTCTGATAACAAAAGTAAAGATCCGTTGTAAATCGCCCCTCTCTTATCATCACCAATTCAAATCCAGATCGAATCATTCCTTTCATGAGCGCTTGGCAATCCTTTTTATTGATCTTTTCTTTGGCTAAAAAAGCCTTTAAATCCGTATCTAACCACTGATAATAAATCATCATGGATTTAGAAGGTCGATAAGGAGATAACAACTGACCATAATCCGGGCCATAAAGGCATAACGACTGCGTTTTGATTTGCATTGCCAAAGCAGGGTATTTTTTCTTCATGTTTTCATCAAAAGAGCTCAACATTATTTCTACCTCTTTCACCAAATGAAAAGTGTTTTGAAGCCTTGTCTCAAGAGTGGATTGCCAAGCTCCTTTCACCCAACGTAAATTAGGACGGTGAACTAATGCAAAAGTATCAATATCTGAAAAACCGTCTACCTGTGTACCACGGGCAAGGCTTCCGCGGAGGTATACGCTATGCAAATCAAGACCTAATTCTTGCTGATAAGAAACAAGGATTTCTTGAGCTACGGATTGCCAGGGTTTTGACAAGTATTCCCAGGAAGTATCATTTTGGATATAGCCTTCAGAATCCTGAGGAAAGTACCTGCCTATCGCTTTAATTGGTATTGGAAGAGGCATTACTAAATCAAATGTGGAGTTGGTCAAAAGCAGTCAAAATTCTGAATTTAGAAGGCTAGGATTCGTCAATATTATCGAGCTTTCCCTATTCATTTTTTGCCACCTACCTCCTTAAATGTTAAAATTTTGTTATTTCAAAAAATCTTGGATATGTAGAATAATATTAATGGTCATTACGGCCATCAAAGCAATCGCCATTAAGCGTAGCCACCAACCATTTTCTTTTCGAAAATCATCTGCTTTTGCTTTCTTTTCAGGATCTTTATAACTGACAAAACCTCTTACAAAAAGGTAAATGTATATCCCTAATCCTAAAAATAAAATTTCAAATATTAAACCTAAGATATCCATAATTGATTGGTTGCTGGTTTAGTAATGGTCAATATTACTTGACAAAAATTAAGTTGATATAAATTCCTATTATTCAGGCTCATCCATCTGTAACTCCTCAAAATTACCAGTTTGTCTATTTTTTCGGACATTATTCCAATTAAAATATCGACCATTCATCACCACATAGACTCCTGGGCTCAATGTTTGGGCGAAAGCCAAAGCAGACCCAAGATTAAAAAAACCATCAGAGGAAGTTCCGAATGCATAGGGAATCATTGCTCCTGTGAGCACAATAGTTTTATCAGATATCTGAGATTTGGCCAATGCTTTGGCTGTAGCCACCATGCGATCGGTACCATGGGTTAAAATAATTTGATCCGATTTAGATTTACGACAATTATGGATGATAATCTCTCGATCCTCTTCAGTCATTTCCAAACTATCGACCATCATTAGGGTTTTGATATCAATATCAATGGTGCAACGACCTCGATTAAACATTTCACTTAAATGCGTATCCTTAAAATAAAGTTCACCTGTGATAAAATTGTATTCTTTATCAAATGTCCCTCCTGTAATAAAAATCTGAACCATGATTTTGCCTTTTTATAGCCCTAAAATAAAATTATGCAATGATAGGGATTTCCATGGAAATACAAGTGTTTGCTTTAAAGCAAAAAAAGCGAATCTTTAATTTTTTTCAAAAAAGATAGGGTCCTAAAAAAAGAGTCAACTGTCGAAACTGTTGACTCTCTTTTTTAAATTTCATTTCTAATTTTCGTCCACTTACTTAATTTTAAAAACACCTTCATCGATTGATCCATTCACCTCAATAGCAGTTGTTTTCATTTCCATGGGCATAGGAGCTTGACCTCCAGATACTTTAGTTAAGTGAGGAAATAAAATACCATTGATTGCTTTATAATCAAAAAGATCTACCGTCTCACCTGTGGCTTCAATTGTTCGAATTTTAAGGCTGGTTTCCATGTCATAGTATTCAGTAAACTTTAAACCATTTGGTTTTTCAACTGAAACCTTGTATGCTTTTTTTCCTTCAATCATTTCGACACCAGTCAAGACAGATTTAAAACCCATTTCAGCATACTTCAATACTGGAAAAGCAATAGTTGAACCTTTCATTTCTTCAAGTTCCTCTCCTTCTAAGGCTTTTTCGCCTTCCATTCCTGTTGCTATAGCCTTATTACCATCATAGACTTGTTTTTGCATGACTTGTCCATTCATACTCATGATCATTGCATATTTTTCACCATCAACCAAATAAGAATTCATGATGATATTAAAACCTTGCATGCTCATCCCCATTTCTTGTTTGATGCTTTTAACCGTTGCCAATTTGGATGCCCCTCCAATGGCATTCAAATAATCCCCCAAGATAGTTTGGGCTGTTACACCTTTAGGAATTTCTAGATCTTCCAGTTCACTGCCATAATTGTCATAAAAGGTAACTTTTCCATCTGTAGCAAATGGCTTCAATTTATCTGCCACTTCATCTTTATTTCCAACAACAACAATATGTGCATTCTCTGGACGAATATATTTTTTAGCCATCGCTTGAACATCCGCCTGAGTGACCTTAGACAAAGATTCTAGATAGGTGGCATAATAATCCGCTGGCAAATTATAACGAGCAGTATTCAGTGCAAAGCGAGCGACCGTTTCTGGTCTAGCCAATGATCGAGCAAAACTTCCTGTGATCACATTTTTTACCATATCTAAATCACTTTTGGGAATTGGCGTATTGCGAATATCATTTAACTCATGTAACAACTGCACAACTGAACTATCGGTCACCTCATTTCGAACACTTGCGCCAGCAGTAAAGTAACCAATGGTCTTATCATTGACTAGTCGACTTCTCGAACCATAGGTATAGGCATGTTTTTCTCGTAAATTTTGCATCAATCTACTTTGAAAAAATCCACCTAAAACGGTATTTAAAACTCTTGATTTGATTACATCAGGATGTCCAGGTTGTAAATCAATGGGATAAGTAACGGCAATGACGGATTGCACTGCTCCTGGTTTATTCACAAAATCCACTGTTGTCTTTTTAGGAGCTTTTGGTTTTTGAAAAGCAGGTATTTGGAGTGCATTTTCATTTTTCCATTTTCCGAAATATTGCTCGACCATAGGTTTCGCTTTCGCTTTGGTAATGTCCCCAACAATGACGAGATAGGAAATACTTGGTTGAAAATAGTTTTGGTAATAATCTTTACATTTATCTAAAGTGATATTCTCTACGGTTTCTTCTGTTACAATTTCTCCGTAAGGATGATTTTTTCCATAACGCAAAACAGAAGCTACATTATTGGCAATCGCATCTGGATCATCTTTATCGGAAGCTAAACCCGATAAAGTTTGCTTCTTCATCTTATCAAACTCATCTACAGGAAAAGACGGATTCAATAAAACATCAGACATAATCGCTAATAATCCTTCCGTATGCTTGGTTAATGAAGCTCCACTCAAACCACTAGCACTACTTGACATGCTT
>CAYTVR010000277.1:0-9827 GCA_964441245.1 uncultured Saprospiraceae bacterium
TTTGACGAATAATACTGTTCAAGCCATTAAAGGTCAATTGCAAATTGAGATTCCTGAAGCCTTGACTTGGGTCAAAAAACCTAGCGAAAAGCAAAAAATAGAAGCTCAAGAAAGTAAAACAGTTTACTTAAATCTAAAAGCAAAAAATGCCACAGAAGCGGTCAGTGATTTTAATATTCAATTTTTAGCCAAGGATTATCAAGATGCTTTTACAAAATCTATGACAATCATTTCTCGGGGATTTCCGGTAGAAGAAATGTTTTCCGGAAGGGAAAAAGAAAAAGATTTTTTATTGGATTTAAACGATCCAATTGAAGGTTCGGTCAGTGCCGTTTTAAGTTGTTATCCAAGTGTCGCGAAAGATTTAGTGGCAGGAATGGAAAGAATGTTGCGACAACCCAATGGTTGTTTTGAGCAAACGTCGAGTTCTAATTATCCAAATGTATTGGTTTATGATTTATTAGAATCTACCAATAATTTAGATCAAGCAACGGCAGATCGAACGCAAGAATTTTTAGATGCTGGGTATAAACGATTGACTGGTTTTGAAGTGCCCGGTGGTGGTTTTGATTGGTACGGACGACCTCCAGGACATGAAGCATTAACGGCTTATGGTTTGTTGCAGTTTACAGATATGAGTCAGATTTATCCGGTGAGTAATAAAATGTTGAAACGAAATATCAAATGGTTATTGTCTCGTAAAGATGGTAATGGCGGATGGCAAAATAGTAAACGGGCATTACACAGTTGGGCAAGTACCAGTACGATTTCAGATGCGTTCATCGTTTGGGCATTGACGGAAGCAGGTGAGGACGAAGACATTGATGCAGAGGTGGAAAAATCTTATAAAGACGCCATGAAAACGAAGGATCCATATCTCTTGGCATTAATGGCAAATACGATGTTTGAAAGAGGAGATCAACGAGCACAAAAAATCATGGATATTCTTTTGCCACAGCAACGAAAAGATGGAAGTTGGAACGGTCTCACTACTTCGATGACTCACTCTAGAGGAAAAGGATTATTGATAGAAACTACTTCTTTAACCGCTCTCGCGATTATGAAAGATAAAGTTGGTATGCCTCAATTACAAAAGGCCATTGATTTTATCAGTAGTTCAAAAAGCCCTTATGGATTTGGATCAACTCAATCTACGGTCTTAGCCATGAAGGCTTTGGTCCAATATGCTAAATTTACAAAAAGCGAGATAAATGGTGGTCATATTTTAGTCTATGTCAATGGGAAAGAAGTGGCTAAACAAAAGTATCGAAAAGGAAGTCGAGACAATATTACCATTCCTAACTTAGGACAATATTTAGGCTCGGGCCAAAATAAAGTGACCGTGAAATTTTCGAAAGAAGAAGAAGGTTTACCTTATGATCTGACTTTGAAATACAATACTCGACAACCCAATAGTTCTGAACAATGTCCAATCGATCTGACTACAGAATTGACTACTCAAAATGCTTCGGTAGGGGAGAACATCCGTTTGAATACGACGATCACTAACCTTAAAGATGAAGCGATTCCCAATACGATTGCTAAAATAGGAATTCCAGCGGGATTGAGTTTGCAAGCTTGGCAGCTAAAAGAATTACAAGAAAAAGGTGTTTTTGACTTTTATGAAATTTTTGATGGTTATGTGGTTTTTCATTATCGGGGATTAGCAGGGAATGAAGAGAAAAAAATTGGCTTAGATTTGAAAGCAGATATCCCAGGAACTTACGAAGCGCCAGCATCGGTTGCCTATCTCTATTACACCAATGAATTTCAAAAATGGACGAAGCCGGGAGAGATTGTGATAGTGAATAATTGAATGTTGAATGACTGAATAATTGAATGGCCTTCTAATGCGAGGCGAATAATTGAATGTTGAATAATTGAATTTTGAATAGCCTTCTTACGCGAAATACTTGATAGAAGATCATTCATTCACTCATTCACTCATTCAATAATTCTCTCCACGAAAGAAGGCCATTCACTCATTCAAAATTCATTCATTCAATTATTCACCCGCCTCTAGATTCCATTTTTTTCAATTTCTAAAATCGCTTGCACGTGAGCATCTGCAATTTTTTGGCGAACTTCATCAGTCTTTAAAAGTTTGCATTGTTCTAAATTATTATAAAACCCATTTTCCGTAAGGACCGCAGTCATACTGGTTTTCTTTAAAACGTAAAACTGGCGACCGGGTTGAGATTTGATAAAACGATCTTTCCAACCAGTAGCTTTAACAATGTGTTTTTGAAATACAGAAGCCATTTTTCTACCTCGATTACTGTTGTGGAAAAACCACGTTTCTACTCCACTTACACTAGGGTTTGACCATTTGCCTGGAGGAGCAGGAGCAGCATTGGCATGGATAGAAACAAATAATTTAGGTAACTCAGATTTTTTTCGATTGGCTCTTCCTACACGACCTTCCAAGAAATTATCTACATCAATTTCCGGAACAACATTAAAGTATTGGACACCGATAACCTCTAATGATTGGATGATTCGTTTGACGATGTCTCGATTAAATTCATATTCGTATAATCGTTTGCCGTTTAATTTTGGAGATCGTTTTCCAGCCGTTTTTTTACCATGACCATTGTCAAGGCACCATAAATATCGTGCTTTGTGAGCTGGTTTATTTTCCGTTGGTTCAGTAATAATAGGAGTGGTTTCTGGTTCTTCTGTTACCGGTGTTTCTATCACGGTTTCATTGATCACAGGATCATCTCTAAAATCTCCAACATCTGATACATCAGTTGGGATCTTAGTTGGTATTTCTGGTTCATCATCGTCCTCATCCTCTTCTTCCTCAATAGGATCTTCAACAGTAGTGATGACTTCTTCGATTGGTTCTGGATCAGGTTCATTGATAACAACAGCGGGAGTATCATTTTCCACTACGGGAGGATTGCTTGTCTCTACTGGAGTTTCTACAGGAGTCTCCGGAGGTACTTCTGTTTTCGGTTCTTTTATTTCTGGAGGAGGAGTGTTTGTTTTAGTAACAGGAGGAGGAGTATTTTTTTTGGAACCACCAAAGAGGCCAGAAAATAAATTTTTAAAAAAATCGATAAGTTTTGACATTATGAATCGGTGCTTTTGGTGAGTACATTGCTATGGACTACTACCTTGTTGTTGATCAAATGAGGTGTTGATTTGTTTTGAAATAAGTGTAAAGTAGTATCAAAACCAAATATAGAAAGAATTGGCTATTTTTTTAGGAATAATTAATATCGAATAGTAGAATGCTGAATAATTGAATTTTGAATAGCCTTCTTACGCGAAATCCACGAAAGAAGGCGATTCACTGATTCAAAATTCATTCATTCAATTATTCCAAGCACGAAAGAAGGCCATTCAATCATTCAAAACTCATTCATTCAATTATTACATTTTATTAGCAGAAGAAAAGATTCGACTCCAGTTGATACCATTCATAAAGTTACCATTCTTGGTAGAAAACCAGATAAATAAGGGTTTACCCACAATATGATCAGCAGGAACATAACCCCAAACGCGTGAATCTTCTGAATTGTGACGATTATCACCCATCATCCAATAGTAATCTTGTTGGAAAGTATAACTAGTGACTGCTTGTTCATTGATAAAGATTCGACCGCTTTTGATGTCTAAAGTATTGCCTTCATAAGCAGTGATGACGCGTCGATACAATTCAATATTATTAGGCGTAATAGTCACCGTCTCGCCAGCTTTAGGTAAGGTAATTGGGCCATAATTATCATTTGTCCAACCTGGGAAATTTTTAGAATCATGTGGAAATAAATAATTACCTCTAGCAGGATCAGGAACAGATTCAACCGTAATGTTTTGTCCCATTCCTCTTATTTTTTCTACTTGATCATTATTCAAATGATAAATTCTGATATTTTGATTGGCATTTTTTGGACTATTTAGTTCATCTAAACTAATGCCCCAATCGTCCAATTTTTGTTCGTTGATTTTCTCTCCATTTAGATTGATCCGATAAGTGAATTGTAGTTTACTTGGATTTTCTGCAGGTGTTCCATTGACGTATAATTGTTGATCTTTAATTTCAATTTTATCACCAGGTATTCCAACGCAACGTTTGATATAGTGATCTTTTTTATCGATAGGACGTACCCGTATTTCCTTACCTCTGAATTCTGGATTATTCAAGGCACCATATCGTCTGAGGTCTTCTAAACTATAATTTCGATCTCGACCAATGATGATGCTATCTCCTGCAGGATAATTGAAAACGACTGGATCATTTCTATCAATATTTTCAATCGAAGGTAAACGATGATAACCTAAATTCGGTTTTTTCAAATAAGACTCATTGCCTAAAACGGGGACCGTATTGTGAATCAATGGAAATTGAACAACAGTCATTGGCGTTCGAATACCATAATGCGCTTTACTAACGAATAAGAAATCACCCACCAACAAAGAACCTTCCATGGATGAAGTTGGAATCACATAGGCTTCAATTAGAAACATTCTGATAAATGCTGCTGCAAAAACGGCGAAAATGATGGCTTCTGCCCATTCTCGACCAACAGATTTTTTATAAGGATTGGCACCCATGAGTTTTCGAAGCTCTCTTGCATCATTATTTTCTTGAGCTTCCATTAGTTTTTGAGCATACTCTTTTTCCTTGATGACGGTAGGACCGATGTATTTATCATCAGCATTGAATCCCATTTTGAAAAAGGCAATAGGAGCATAGATTACCGCCAAAGCGGAATCAAAAAAGGTGTATTTCCCAAAAGAGCGAACCAGGTCTACACACATGCCTGCGAAAATGAAAATATTGACGATAGGAATAAGTAACAATAGTGCCCACCACGAAGGTTGACCTATGATTTTGCTCCAAACGAAAAAATTATATCCAGGAACGAGTCCCTTCCAGCCATCTTCTCCAGCTTTTTCAAAAACTTTATATAAGCTGATGCTTAAAAGGACATAAGAAATGATCAAGAAAATTAATATACTCACGATTTTTTGGTTCTATTCAAAAAATAATAGCCATTTACAGCTAAATTATACTGATAATGACACAAATATAAACGAAAATTGAAAGAGAGGACAGTTATCGGTGAAGGAATTCGACAGACGGCACTATTTAAACTACGAAACTCTACGTACTTTGGGGGAGGGAGGGAAATAAATGAATAATTGAATGGGTGAATTTTGAATAATTGAATGGCCTTCTATCGGGTATTTCGCGTTAGAAGGCCATTCAATCATTCATTTATTCAAAATTCAATTATTCATCCTTCTAGTTCACAAATCCTTCGAGGTACAGACGTTCCGCTTTTCGCTGTCCGCTGAAGAAGACTTTGACTTTTTTATAAAAGTATCCTTTTTTGCGTGCATCAAAAGTCACTTGAATGGTCCCGATAGAGTCTGGTTCGATAGGTTCGCGTCCCCATTCTGGAGCGGTACAGCCACAATCTGGACGTACATTGTCTATGACAATAGGAGCGTCGGTAATATTTCTAAATTGGAAATCATAGGTAGATTCCTGTTCTTTTTCGATATCTCCGAAGTCAATTTCCGTTACGGTAACCCATTCGATCACTTTATCAGTGGTCTGTAAAAAGGGGAGAAAAAAAATCAATAGGATGGAACAGAATTTCATATAAATCTATGTTAATAATACATTTTTAGAATACTAGAAAATCATACTGTTGGCATAGGTTTAACGAGATTTCATTCGATTTTGATTCAAAAAGTTGTAAAGCTGTTTACAAAATCAAAATTTAAAAGAGGATGTAATTTTTTTAACAAAACTAATCTAGCTCAAAAGTGAAATTGTCAAAAAGATTTAGTTTTGAGTTTCACTAAATAACTTTCCAAGTATGATCCGCCAATAAAGTGATACTGGCTATAAATTCGTAAGGGGCTTTTTTTCCCCATTCATTTGGGCCAATCATGGATAAAACGCGTTTTTCATCCGATTTCTTATATAAATGATAGTTTTTACCGATCAAAGGCTTGAAATTCATCTCCGCTTCATAGATATCTTCAGATATTTTGATTCTATCTTGAATTTTTCGTGCTTGGTCAGCCAATAACTCAATCTGTTCTCGAATTTGATCCATCTGTGAATCAGCTTGTTCGTACATTGCTGACATGGCCAAACCTTTCATTCTACCTCGATCAATTGGCTTGATAACCACTCCTCCAACCGTATGCGCATAAGGCAATAAATGCGGATTTTCAGCCACTTTATCTTTATCAATTGGATTGATAAAGCCTTTTTGAGCTTCCTTAACTTCTTCAGTCGTTTTTTTACTTTCTTTCATTTTTAATATTCAACTAATAAAAATACAAAAAAATCAAACATTTATTAACTACAGAACCAACCTTTTTAGACTTTTCATCTGTCTGTCTTTATGAAGTGGTCTAAAGTTGAAATAATTATCTTAAAATATAATATGATGAAAATTAAATCATTCCTAGCTTTTTTCGCCTTCTTATTGGCCTGTTCTGCTTGTAATAAACAACAAGATTTAACAAAAGTTGACATTTGTACCATCGAAAATCCCCTTGAATCGATAGATTGGCTAAAGGACATTCATGGTGTATTTCAATTCACATTGCCTCCTTACAAAAGGCAAATTATACAATACGTTTATAAAGACGAATGTGTATTCCTAATAGATGATTGTCACAACTGTCCAAATGGTTTAAATATAGTTTATGATGCAGAGCAAAATGTGATCTGTGAATTTGGAGGGATAGCCGAGGTGAATACTTGTCCTGACTTTGAAACAGAAGCGCTTGAATCCGTTATTTTGGGGGAATACTAGTGTTGTTGTGTTATGGTATTTTGGTGTTTTAGAATCCAACAACTACAACACTATAATACCAGAACACCAAATAACAAAAATGGTGACGAACCGTCGCTCGTCACCATCATGAGATAAACTCAAAGTGCTATGTGTGTTATGAAAATTCTTATTTCAAGGAGAAAGTACCTTTTCCTGCTACGAATCCTTTGTTGAAAATTTCAACTTCGTAGTTTCCTTTTGAGAATTCGGTGTTGGGTTGCCAAAGCATGCAAGCTTCAACTTCACCATTGTTGTAATCGATTTCTTTCACTTTCGTGTAACGAATTTCTTCGCCAGAAACAGTACTTGTTAAGATACCAGAACCTAAGTCTTCAACCGCTAAAGTTTCGCCAGTTGGTCCAATGATTCGGATATAAAATTTCTCCACACCTTCTTCTACCACTTCGTTAGATAAAGCAGTGAAGCAAACTTTTACGCGATCAACAGAGCTCGCTCTTTTCTTTCGAACAGCTTTTCCACTTTTTCTGATTTTGTAACCTTCGCCTTTGATAGACTGAATTTTTACTACAGAAGCGATACTTACTTTTGCGCTTAAATCACTGTTGACATTTTCTAATTCTTCTTTTTGACTCACCAATGCAGCTCTAGCAGTCACGTGTTCTTCATTCATGACTCTTTGAGAAGCGACTTCCGTTTCCAAGCCTTGTTTTTCAGTAGTTAACTGAGCATTAGCTTGCGTCAAGATTTCTTTTTCTTCTTGTAATTTTTGGTTCTCAGAGACGTAACCGTCTAATTGAACTCTCATTTGAGCGATTTGATTTCTAGCATCTGCTAAATCTCGTTTTGAAGCTTTACCAGATCGAATTGAACGAGCAATTTTATCTTTTTGCTCTGCTAATTCTGCTTTCTGTTGGTCGATTAAAGCATTTAACTCATCATTGTTGCCACGCATTTCTTCTAGCTCAGAAAGAGACTCATAATACTGTTTTTCGAGTTCAGCTTTGAGTTGTTCTGTTTCCAGAAGCTCTGTTTTTTGGCTGTCAATAACCATGTCTTGGTTATAGTTGTTATACAATAAAAAGGCAGTTACTCCTAATAATGCGACAATAACAACGGCACCAATGGCAGAAAGTTTTTGCTTTGAATCTTTGGAGAAGCTCATAATATTTTAATTTTAAGTTAAAAATTGGTTTTAAGTAATTGTAACTAAAAACCTTGTTTAATTACTACTTTCAAATTTTATGAAAATAGCCATTTGATTATGATCACAAATTTATACTATCTAAGCGAAATAAACCAAGATTCTATTGTCTAATCTCGTGATTTTGAGTGTAATTGGGTGTTATCACGCAGGCTTTTTTTTGTCTTTTCATGGAAAACCCCTATACTGGCTAATCAAATAAATTGGTGAAAGTTCTTAATAATACGTAATCTTATAATCTGTTCGATACTATATTAGGGAATTTTGCTGTAGAAACTTGTTTTTACTAATTATACCATAATTTTCGCCTTAAGCGAAGGGAGATAAGAATCAATATTTAGGAGTGTTCAAAAAAATAATCCACAGATAATTTGAAGGAATAATGACCCAATCAATATTTTTTCTAAACAACCCTAATTCAATATCCAATAACTAACAATCACTTAAACATACAAACCTATGCTGAATCAACTAGACATTGCTAACGTCCTCTTTTTAGATATAGAAACCGTTTCCGGAAAGGCGACTTATAAAGAGCTAGACGAAAATTTTCAATATTTGTGGAAACTCAAATCAAAATCTATTCTACGTAAGTATGATGAAGAATTAACAGAAGAAGAGGTAGAACCATTGTATCCGGAGAAAGCAGGGATTTATGCTGAGTTTGGAAAGATCGTTTGCATTTCGGTAGGTATTATTGTGAGAAATCAGGAAGATAAAAGTTTGGCTGTTCGCCTAAAATCTTTTGCGAGTGATGACGAAGCAGCCTTATTAAAAGATTTTTCTGCTTTGGTAGAGCAATATTACAACAATCCCCACAAGCACTATTTTTGCGGTCACAACCTTCGAGAGTTTGACATACCATATATATGTAGACGAATGTTGATTCACCAGTTGCCATTGCCACGTCCTTTTGATATTTCTGGAAAAAAACCTTGGGAGACCAAATACTTTTTAGATACTTTGGAAATGTGGAAATTTGGCGATTATAAAAATTATACCTCTCTTAAACTGTTAGCCGCCTGTTTTGGCTTCCCGTCTCCTAAAGATGATATAGATGGAAGTGAAGTAGGACGAGTCTATTGGCAAGAAAAGGATTTAGAACGAATTGCCATTTATTGTGAAAAAGATGTTTTGGCGGTCGTACAGTTATTACTGAAATATATGCGACAACCGATCTTGGAAGGAGATCAAATTGTCCATGTAGATCGGAGTAAAGCCTAGGAGCAGGTTGATGCTTCCTTCTGGACTGGATAGAAAATGATAAAATCGAATTGTTGACTTCTATGAGTCAAAACTAAATAATTAAGGATGAAGGAAATTGATTTTTATATAGTTGATGTTTTTGCAAAGCATAAGTATGAGGGAAATCAATTAGCTGTTTTTATTGATTTAGAAGATGAGTTAGGAAATACAGAAATGTTAAGTATTGCAAAAGAAATTAATTTTGCTGAATCAACCTTCGTAAAAAAAAGAATAACTGAAAATAAATATGCAGTTAAAATATTTACTACCGAATCAGAGATTCCATTTGCTGGTCATCCTACCATTGGAACAAGTTTTATACTTTCTAAGTATTTAATGGAGAAGCCAAGAGATGAAGTAATTCTCCATTTAATTCAAGGAGATATTAAAGTAAGTTTGTCAAATAGTGATCAATTAGAGAACTGTTTATTTAAAATGACTCAATCTCAACCAGAATTTTTAAAGTCCTTTAGTAAAACTGAAATATCAAATCAACTTGGAATAGAAGCATCTTTAATAAGCGATAATAAACCGATTGAAGAAATATCGACGGGCTTACCATTTATTATTATTCCAATAAAAAATCTAGAAAGTATAGAGAAAAT
>CAYTVR010000278.1:0-9824 GCA_964441245.1 uncultured Saprospiraceae bacterium
CGAATCTGATGATTCGGTTCCTTTCCTTAAAAAGTCGATTTACGACTTTTCATCTCAACAAAGCTGAGAACGGTCAGTCCCTTGGATAAGAAATTATCTTTTAAATACACAACAGTTACTGGTATTGATGGACTTTCGTGAAATGACTTAACAATACAATTACAAAATGGCAGATAGCATTATAAAAATTACGGTAATAGATCGAGAGGACAAAGAACATCAATTGGAAGCGCCGACAGACATGAATATGAACCTCATGGAAGTCTGCAAAGCTTACGAACTTCCGGTGAAAGGGACTTGTGGTGGCATGGCTTTATGCTCTACTTGTCATTGCTATGTGAACTCTGAACATGAGTTGCCTGAGATGAGTGACGACGAAGAAGATATGCTAGATCAAGCTTTCTTTGTGGAAGATAATAGCCGCTTGGGCTGTCAGTTGAGAATGACGGATGAGTTGGAGGGCTTGGTGGTAAAATTGGCACCTGAAGGGGATTAAAAGGGGGTGTAAATCATGGTGGTTGGTTTGATAAATCATGGTGATTTTTTCTTTCCCAATTCTAGATTTATGATATTCAGAAACTTAATTGGATTCAACAACATCACCATGATTTAAAGTCCTAAAAACAAGTGTGTTTATAAAATATTTATAAACGCACTTGTTTTTTAATTTTATTAATCGTAATTTTACGATTGAATGAATAAAATATCCGAAATACGATTCAGTAAACAACAAAATCGTTTAGCCGCAATAGCCAAAGCCATGGGGCATCCTGCAAGGGTAGCTATTTTGGAGTATTTGGTAAAGCACAATGCTTGTGGGTGTGGTGATATTGTAGATCATTTGCCGCTTTCGCAAAGTACTGTATCTCAGCATCTTAAAGCATTGAAGAAAGTAGGTTTGATAAAAGGGTCAGTGGAAGGAACAAGTGTGTGTTATTGCTTAGATAGTGAAGCTTGGCAAGAAAGCCGAATGATTTTAGCTCAGTTATTCAAAAAGTTGGATAGCTGTTGTTGAAAGTAGAAGCTATTTTTTTAATTATATTGATCGTAGTTTTACGATTAATAACTATTGCTCTCCTAAAATCTAATGCTTCCCTTCGCTTCTCGTTCATTTACATAAAAGCGCACTGGGCTTTCATTTCAATTAATATCGAAAATCGTTCATTTAACTAAAAATCCAAAAGTCTAAAAATCAAAATATCTAATTATGACAACTCAAGAATTTTTAACCTTATTAGAAACAAATCCTCAAAAGGAATTATTATTTGAATACCAATCGGGGCAAATAGTACCGAAAGCGTATCACATTACGGAAGTGAAAAATACGCATGTTGATTCTGTAGATTGCGGAGGGAATGAACATAGTTATGATGAGACGATTGTCCAATTGTGGTTGAGTGGTACTGAAATCAAAACGACTGCCATGAGCGCCGAAAAGGCATTGAAGATTTTTAATATTGTAGATGGTAAGCGACCCTTGAAAAGAGATACTGAAATCTTTTTTGAATATGGGAATAGCTCCTTACCGACTTCCAACTATAAAGTTGCTACTATTGGAAATACGGACGATAGCATTGTGATTAAATTGTTATCTCCTAAGGCGGCTTGTAAACCTAAGCTTTCATTGACAACGGTTAAACAGGTGGTGGGGAAGAAGGTTGGATGTTGTTAAACTCGATTATTTTTTTGAACCATTTAAGGCATATTAGATCATTTAAGGGTATGCCTTCTATGTTCTTACATGCCTTATATGGTTCAATATTTATACTCATTCCTTTCCGTTTCCCTTCACCTTTTGTAGCTTTAAGCTAAAATCAAAATCTAATGAGAAACCTCCTAGCTTCCCTATTCCTAAGTTTTCTATTTTTTAGTTGTGCAACAGATACTGCCATTGATCCATTTTCGAAAGTGAAAAATGAAGATGCGAAAGCATTATTACAAAAGGCAATGGATGCCGCTGGTGGATTGGAAAACTGGAACAACAAAAAGGAATTGCATTTTTCAAAATACTTTGTGCTGTACGATTCATCGGGTAACACAGAAAATAGTGTAACCCAAATGCATAAGTATCTTTTTGATCCCAAAGAAGATATTTATATTGATTGGGTAAAGAATGGGCAAGGGCATCAAATTCACTATACCGATGGAAAGGCGGAGAAAATGATAGGTGGAGCCAATGACCCTGATGCCAAAGCTACGTCGACGATGTCTTCCGTAAGAAGTGCGATGTTTGTAATGAATATTCCATTCAATTTTTTGGATGAAGGAGCCGAATTGAGTTATGATGGAAGTACGGTGTTAGATGGGGGAGAGCAGGTGGAGATTTTGAAAATTGTGTATCGCCCCGAGCAGTATGATAACTTGACTACAGCAGATACTTGGTGGGTTTATTTTGATAAGGAGACTCACCGGTTAATAGCGTATATGGTGCAGCATGCGGATCATTTTAGTTATGTGAAGAATTTGGGTTTTACGAAAGTAGGAGGGTTCACTTTTCCAAAAGAGCGAAAGAGTTGGCGCGTCAATCCTGATCGAAGTATTCAATATCTGAGAGCGGAATATAAGTATGAAGGGTATGAAGTGCTCTAATATTTTAGACGAGAAGTAGGATGTTTCTGTTCCAATGCTTCTACTTGTTGTACCTCTCCTAATCGAAATTTGAAAGGAAATTTAATTGTCTGTTCTATATTCAATTCTATGCGACAGAAAAAGGCTAAGTCGTTGGCACTGAATGTATTAGGGAGGTGAGTGCGAGGTGTTGGATTATGGAAGTTTGGTTTGAGGAAATTCAATGTAATAAATGAATCACTCTGCTTTTTAAAAGATTTTGGTAGATCCAAATTTACTTCTTTTAGTACATCTATCTGTTCAGCTTGTAAACCTATTTGGCAAAAGCCAGAAAAAGAGCAAAAGATAAAAAGAGCAGTAAATGATAGGGAAAGCAAGTTTTTCATATTTCTAATTTTGGCGCTATTCTATTTCCTCTTTTCAATATACGCATATTCTTCCAACCATTGCTTTAAATTGGGCCACGCAAAACGTAAAATGTCCGCTTGCCCACCACCTGGATTATCAACGGTCGTTATTTCTTTTGGGATACCACCTACTCGTTTGTAAAAATGCTTGGATGGATTGTCTACATAAACATAGAGGTACATTTCTGAATTTGGGTTTTGTTGGTAGACCCATTTAGCGGAAGCGTAAAGAAGATAGGCGCCAATGCCTTTGCCTTGATTGCCTGCCAAGACATGGAGATTATCTAGTAATGCGCCCCATTCTGGATGTTCATCTAACAAGGTGCACACGAAGCCGAGTGGTTCATCATTTTCTTCAGCTAGCAGCGTGAATTGTTTGGGATTAGCTTTTATGAATCTTTTTTTCCATTTTTTTTCTAAGTCATTTTCTACTTCGTGATCGAGGTAGTGATCAGTTAGAATGCCTCGGTAACTATTTTGCCAGCTTTGAGCATGTAGTTGACCAATGGTGGAGGCGTCTTTTTTCTCGGCATGGTGGTAGGTGATTGGCATCTCGATTAATTTTATTGGTGACCCAAATATATTTAGCGAAAGCTTGAAAATGAAATTAAGAGGCCTTCAATTTTCCTCGATAAATCTTCAACACATCCCAAACCTTCTGAATCGTAGCGCGTTCTTTTTTGCTAACATCCGAATTGAAAAAGATAATGCTTCCCAATTTTGCATCGGTATCAAAATACATGTACGTAACGATTCCAGGGTCTCCACCACTATGTCCAATAGTTATTTTTTTCTTACCAGGAAGGATGTCCCAGAATATACCGCTATGAGTGTCAACGGATTTGGGAAGGTGATTACTCATTAAGATAGCATAGGATGCTTTACTCAAGATTTCATTGCCGCTGAAATAACCTTTTATCATCGCTTGGAAGTAAAGACTCAAATCCTCTACCGAAGTTTTAAAACCTCCATCAGGATAAGTGATTAAAGAATAGTTGGGAATGATGGCGCCATTTTTTAAGTAACGTTTTGCAAATTTGGATTCATCAATATCCGCATAAAACCAACCCGAATGACGCATCCCCAAAGGATCCAAAATGTATTGCTGCGTAAATTCGGGAAAGGATTGGCCAGTCGCTTGTTCCAATACAAATGCGGCTAAGGCAGCTCCAATATTACTGTATTCGTATTGAGTGCCAGGGGCCCACTTGTAGAAATTATTTTTGCTATACCATTCACCTGAAGAGGTCAATACCTTTTGGAAATATTGCTCCATGCTGAGCTTCTTATTCTTTTTTATTCCACTGGCCAATAGTTTGTAAAACAACGGCGCTCCTTTAAAAGAAGGATTGGCTTCTTCGAAAATGTAATTTTTCTTTTGATAATATTTAGTTCGATCTTTTATGCCAGCGCTATGTGTAGCTAAGTGCTTAATGGTAATTTTTTGATTGGGAAATTGGGAATGCTTCACCTCAAATGGAAGGTATTGATTGATGTCATCTTCTAGGTTTAGTTTCCCCAATTCTACCGCTTTCATTAACGAAACTCCAATGAAAGTCTTGGAAACCGAACCAATGTTTTGAATTGTGGAGGGCTGATAGGGAGTATTATTTTCTTGATCCGCATAACCAAAGCCATTAGTATATAACACTTCATCCGCACTAACGACGGCTACGCCACAACCAGGAATATTAGAATTGGCAATGGTCATTGTTAACTCCTCAGTCAACTTTTTGGCTGCGGTCTGGGCATTTAATTTGACGAAAGTCAATGTTATAAAAAATGCAAAAAGAATGGATGATAATAGCTGGTTTTTCATAATGTAAAATGATTGAAGTTATTCTATAAAAAAACATGGCCGCTTTTTAATCAGCGACCATGTTATAATGCAATGGTTAATTTTTTAATGATGAATGAAGAATGGGGATAAGGAGAAGTTCAGATATTTTGGGAAGCCAATTATGGCAAGAAGAAAAAATTAAAATATCATCTACCCAAAATATTCATCATTCATCATTCATCATTCATCGTTCATCATTAAAAATAAGCTTTCCTTATTTTTTCTCCACCTTAGAGTTGCCAGTAGTGGTTTGTTTTTCGATGCTTGCATCACCTTTGTAGAAAAGTTGGCTTTCACCTGATGCAGTGACTCGGATGGTTTCTGTTACAGTCATTTGAGCTTTAGATTCTCCAGTCAAATTGATATCTAGTGCCTTACAAGTGAAGTCATAATCGGTCATGTCGCTTTCTCCAGTTAATTTGGCGTCTACGTTATCGACCGTTCCAGTGAGGTCAATTTTTGAATCCCCTGTAATATCAAAAGTCAAATCTTTAGAGGCTAATTCGGCAGTAAATGAACTTTCGCCAGTAAGGTCAACATTGACGCGGTCGGATGTGATTTTATCCAATACCGTGAAGGTAGATTCGCCAGTTGCAGAAAAATCATTGACCTCTCGAGTGACGATTTTTACGTTTAATGTAGAATTGCCTGTGATGTTTAAATTCTTTTTAAATCCAATTACTAATGCACCCCCTTTTTCTTCTACGGTGATAAATTCCTGTAAATTTTCGTTGGCTTCAATAACTACACTTTCTTCCGTTTCAGAGAAAGATACAATTGCATTAAATTCACTTGAAAGTCTCACTTCCGTAAAGTCAACAATGTCATGTGTGGTGCTGGTGATATTACTAGAAGGATCGATCCGAATTTGATCTTTCCCACAAGAACTTAACAATACAATTACAAATAAGCCGATGATTAAATTAATTTGAGTTTTCATAATACTTTATTTTTAATGGTTTTAGTAATGTTCTCTTTCGAGATTTTTGTTTTTTAGTTTGTCATCCCGAGCGTAGTCGAGGGATAGTTTTAGTTTTCTAGCTTTAAATTTTTTGTCTGAATAGTTTTAGTTTAGATAGCTTTAAAGTGTGTGTAAATAGTTTTAGTTTTCTAGCTTTTTATTTTTTTTGTGTTTGATCTAAAGATGTTTTTAAAATCCGTTTACCCCTATGTGAGTAATAATTTATTTTTTGTTTCTTTCGATGATCCAAAGATAGGGACAGCTTCCCTTCCGCTTGGTACAAAACAATTTCAACTCCTTAAATTATAGGTGAAGGCTGCTTTTTTTTTGGTGAAGGACTAAATTTTCATTTGGCGAAAGCCTAAAAAAGAATCAGGCTGTTCACTGCTATTTTAATGCGCCTTACGGCAAATTTCAAGAGTTCGCCTGTGTGAAGTAGGGGTATTCCGCTTTTATAGAGTACATTTGGAAAAGATAAAAAAGTGATGAACGATGAATGATAAGTGATGAGTAGAGGTGAAATGCACATTTAAATATTTTGATATGCCATTAATACCAAGAAGAAATATTTAGCGAAAGCACCAAGCCAAAAACACTCATCACTCATAGTTCATCACTCCTAATTAAAGTATATGCAGTGGTTAAAAAATATCCAACGAACCGATTGGTTGTTGATAGGCATTTATTATGGACTAGCGCTTTTGATCGAAGTGCCTGCTATTTTGCTCAATGAAGAACTTCCCTTTTTTGGCCCTGAAGGGATATATGTATTTGGGTTCAAATCAGCGGATTATCTGTTGGACATTTTGGTGGAGATTATTATGGTGTTTTTTATTTTCTATCGGTACTTTTTTCAAAAGAAATATTATACGGCCTTTTTTTTAGCATTGCTTTTACTAGCCGCCCAAGTATTTATTCAACCGATTATTCTTTCGAATGGATACCAAGCTCAACTCCCAATCAATCTAGGTCTTTTTTTAGATCAATTGGCGGATAATGTTCAAGCGATTACAGGAGTATGTTTTATTCTTATTGCAAAACAATTTTACGAAAGTAAATCCCAAATCATGGAATTACAAAAAGAAAAAAAGGAATCAGAATTACGTTGGCTCAAATCACAAATTGATCCGCATTTCCTTTTTAATAATCTCAATATTTTGGATATTCTGATCAATACCGATCCGAAAAAAGCGAGTACTTATACTAAGCGTTTGTCTTCCTTGTACCGCTATATGATTAGGCACAAAGATGAAGATGTGGTTTCACTGGCAGAGGAATGGAATTTTAGTCAAGATTATATTTATTTATTGCAACAGCGTTTTGATGAACTTTTTATTTTTAAGTTTGATCTGGCTTTCGCCAAATTACACAACTACTATATCCCGCCTGCATCTATGCAGACCCTACTTGAGAATATTGTTAAACATAACGTCGCACTTCCTGACGAACCCATCACTACAGAAATTTATCTTGAAGACGATTGTCTAATAATTAAAAATGAATTGCGCAAAAAACTAAATGTAAAAGACAGCACGGGTACAGGCTTGGATAATCTAAGAAAGCGAATAAAAATATTGACAGATCAAGAAATGCAAGTAGAGCAAGGGAGTGATTATTTTTTAGTGAAGGTTCCTTTGGTTAAAGAAATTGATTGAGGATTGATCACCGATAAGAAAGGAGAAGTTAAAGGCATGAAGTAAGACAAATTATATCTCTCATTCAATCATTCAATCATTCAATCATTCAAAATTGAGAATTGATTATGAATATACTAGTACTAGAAGACGAAAAATTAGCGGCACAAAATATGATCAGACTCCTGTCCGATTATTTCGAGCAGGAGATTTTTATCCAATGGGTGCAAAGTGTTCGGCAAGGTTTGGATTACTTACAAAAGAATGATCATCCCGATTTGATTATTTCAGATATAGAGTTGTTGGATGGGCAAGCCTTTACTTTGTATCAGCAGTATGATGTGAAGTCACCTATTATTTTTGCGACTGCTTATGATCAGTATTTGCTTGATGCTTTTCAGACCAATGGTATTGCGTATCTACTCAAGCCGATTAAAGATGAAGACCTCTTCGCTGCGCTCGACAAATATCTCAAACTCTTCAAAAATGAACCTGTTGTTCAGTTGGACTCCAAAATGATAGAAGATTTTAAAAGTGCGCTAACCGCCTCCCAAAAAGAATACAAGAAACGCTTTACCATCAAAAAGACTTCGGGCATCTTCCTTTTAAAGACGAGTAGTATTATCTACTTCCTTGCGGAAAATGATTTGGTATTCGCTATAGACAATAAAGGCAAACGACACGTCATCAACTATCGCATGTCCGACTTGGAAGAACTACTCGATCCTACCAAATTTTTTCGCATCAACCGAAGCGAAATTGTCCACATCGAATACATTGAAAAAATGGAAGCCTATTTTGGCAATCGTTTGGTAATCCATTTGCCAGGCGTGAAAGAAGGGCTTAAAACTAGTGGGCCTAAGACGGCTTCTTTTCGGAAGTGGCTGGAGGGCAACCAATAATTAAATGGAAAATATGAGTCATCTGCCTTCGACGGAGACACTCCCGAATTTTGAAAAAGGAAAAAATCGAACGTTTTAGTTGGTCTGATTGCCAAATTGTGAGATTGAATGATTGTATTTTGGCCTGTTCTAGCTTTAACGCGATTTGCAGGCAATCAAATGCTTCGTACAATCTCACAATTAGGCAATTATACAATCAATTCCACTGCCGTTTTTTATTTTTTCCTACCTCCAGATAATTATTGCAAAAATTAGGGAGGACTCATGTTTAAACATATTGGGAATAAGAAATTCCATAGATCTTCATCCAATCTTCAATAATTTTTTTGTGGGCCGTAGAAGGGGAGGCATTGAATCGGCCTCTCATTTGGATGACGGTCTTTCGTTTATCAATTTCGATGGTTACGCAATTTTTAGTATTGTTACTATTGATTTGTCTTAATGACCAAATGCTGCAATGTCCTTTATTGCAACGATCCGTGTAAGTGCCTACACAATGATTCATTACTCGACCTTCTTGAGCTAACATGGTTTCATTGATCAATTCAATGATTTGGTAGCTTTGGTATTTGTAAGGTTGTATTTCAGCATGTTTAGTCCATGCTATTATTTTCGGAATAGCAGCATGTGCTGCTCTCAATCGTTCACGTTCCTGCCGAGCTTCTTCTCGCATCCTTGCTCTGGCTGCAATTCGTTCGTAATAGTCGTAGCTCTCTTCCAATAAGGCCATGATAGGGCGACCCTGAACTGAAAATTCGGGCTGATCTCTTAAGCAGTGATAGAGGTAGCCCAAAAATTGATAAGCGGTATTCTCATTTATATTTTCGAAAATATCATCCGTCAATTTTTGAATAATCGGATTCCATCGATCCATTTCTTCTTGCATGGCGGGCATGTTATCTGGATGACGCATGTACTGTTGAATCACTTTTGAAAGCAATGGTCTCGCTCCCAATGATTGACAATAAGCATAGATGTACATATCGTATTCTTGCTGATTGAAATAGTACGGGAGGTTCATTAAAGTCTTCGCCATGCGACGCGTGTAGTGACGCCAGTCTGGTGCTTTGCGAATACTTCCTCCTATCGCCAAGTGAATAAAACAAGGACTCCCAAAATGAAAATTTTTATTATTGCCATTGAAGAAGAAACCATTATTCCACCACAAAAATTCTGGAACGTATTGGACAATGGTTTTAAAGTCGGTTTCATAATATTGCTGTACCGCCTCGTCTTCAAAGTCTGTTCCCTCCGTTTCATCCAAAACTAGTTTTAGCAAGTGACGATTCCATACCATGTACCATTCCGCGAAGCGATCGGGGTTTTGAAAAAGTGTCTCTTCGTTCATTCGATGCTCGAAGCGTTTCACGAAAGTGGGAATAATCTCTTTGAAGTAATTTGAAAGATGTTGTGCCGCGTCCTTTCCTAAACTAGTAGGATACAAAAGATTCAAGATGTCAAAAGCCAAACGAAGTTGTGCCTCACTAAAATCCGTTTTCCCTAACTGAAAAA
>CAYTVR010000279.1:0-9690 GCA_964441245.1 uncultured Saprospiraceae bacterium
AGTAAAGGAAAAAGAAAATTCAAACTGTTATAAGTTATTGTTTTCATGATCCTTACCATTTAATTAACTTTTTTAAAACTTAAACAATGAACTTATTAAAACTGTCTTTTTTATTCGTATTAATCACCTTTTTGAGTGCCTGTAGTGATGATGATCCAACTTGCATTCAATCTGACTGGGTAGGAACTTACACAGGAAGTCAAGTTTGTACTGGCTCAGATACCTCAACTGAAGACAATCTTACTGTTACAATAACAGCAAGTGGGAGCAACGCAGTTATTATCAAATATGAAGGAGATGGCTTTGAGATTGAGTATGATCCTTTAACTTTTGATAATTGTGATATCGACAAAACAGACTCTGGTCAAGGATTAACGCTTACGATCGATGCTTCTATTGATGGCGATAAATTAACATTGATCGATATTTTCAGTGATGGAACAGACTCCACTACTTGTACGCTTACTGCTACTCGTAATTAAGATTATAAAATCTAATAATAAGGATTGAAGGCAAAAGAGATTGAAGACTGCGTTATCGTGGATATTCATTTTTTAATTTCCTTCAATTCTTATTTATCTTCCTTTTTTATTAAAAAATATAGTTTTCACTTCTTTCACCAAATAATTTTGAGAAACCCTTAGTTACAACTCCTTTACGACTTGACAAGGATTTCCAATAGCCAATACATCGTCGGGGATATCTTTAGTGACCACACTTCCCGCACCTATTGTCACATTATTCCCAATAGTCACCCCTGGAAAAATAATACTGTTACCTCCTATCCAAACTTGATCACCAATGCTCACAGGTTTTGCATTCGTCAAATAACGAGATCTTGTTCCTTCTTTAATGATTCTTTCTGATGCTTTTAAAGGATGAGATGCGGTATAGATTTGAACATAAGGACCGATCAATCCATTTTCACCAACAGTAATTTTGTTATTATCCAAAAACATACAATTGGTATTGATAAAAGTATGTTTTCCAATAAAAATATTTTCACCATAATCGCAAAAGAAAGGATTTTCAATCCAAACTCCTACTCCTTTAAAACCTAACAATTCATCCAAAACTTCATCGCGTCTGCTTAATTGATCAGCATCTAATGCATGATAAATCTTCATCCATTTTCTTGCACGGTGATACATGGCCAACAATTCGGGATCTCTCGAATCATAATAATCACCTCGGAGCAT
The DNA here is from genome assembly GCA_964441245.1 of uncultured Saprospiraceae bacterium. Lineage (GTDB taxonomy): Bacteria > Bacteroidota > Bacteroidia > Chitinophagales > Saprospiraceae > JALZUU01. Next base: position 1,200 of record CAYTVR010000279.1, read on the forward strand.
TTTTTGTTTTTCCGTCATTTTTTCAGCAATAAAAAATAGAAAGAATTTTCTTAAAAAAATCCTAGTAGAACACAGGTTTTGCAGATTACGCTGATCTCGCAGATTTTCTCAGCTAAGGGGGCCCTTCGATCGTGGGGAATCAGCGCAATCTGCGTAATCCGCAAAATCTGTGCGCCATTTTCACTAAGGAAACGAGCACTCTAAAGAATCCTCAATCAAAGTCTAACAATTCAAAGCACCACAAACACTAAGCGTCTGACCAGAAACATATTTTGATAAATCAGAAGCCAAAAACAAACAAGTATCGGCCACTTCTTCCGGAGTTCCCCAACGCTTTAAAGGAATCCCAGATAGAAAAGCTTCTTTCGTTTTCTCATCTAATTCATCCGTCATTTCAGTAGCAATAAATCCTGGCGCAATCGCATTACAACGAATACTACGGGAGCCAACTTCTTTAGCAATAGATTTAGTAAAACCAAAAATACCTGCCTTGGACGCTGCATAATTCGCTTGTCCTGCATTTCCAAAAGCACCAACAACAGAACTCATATTAATGATAGACCCACTTCTTTTTTTGAGCATAGGTCGCAAAATATGTTTGGTCAGATTAAAAACTGATTTAAGATTGGTATGCATGACTTCATCCCATTGCTGCTCAGACATTCTCAGCATCAAATTGTCTCGCGTAATTCCAGCATTATTGATCAATATATCGATTTGGCCATAATCCTCCATCACTGATTTGACCAAGGATTCTGCTTGTTCGAAAGATCCTGCATCTGAGCGATAAGCTTTGGCATTACTACCTAGAGCTTTAAGTTCTTCTACAATTTTATTGGCTCGATCTTCTGATGAAAGGTAGGTAAAAGCAACTGAAGCACCTTGTTCTGCAAATTTTTTGACAATGGCTGCTCCTATTCCTCGAGAACCACCTGTTACCAAGGCTACTTTATCTTGGAGTAATTTCATAATAATGTTTGTTCTTTTGTGATAAAATTCTAAGCATTTTACAAATCACGAAATTATACATTTTTAATGTTTAAAAAGAAAAATGAGGATAGGAAAAATAAGGGCGTATTCCCGACCTTCGGTTGCCCTTTCCGACTTTCAGTTACCCTACGGCGGAATCTTCGATCGGCGGGACCAGGCTATCCGGCACTCTTCCCGACCTTTGGTTTCCCTGCGGCGGGATTCAAACAACACCTACTATCCTTTACGCAAAAACCAAGTTATCCGAACCTTCTCGAAAAAGCATAAGTTGGTCAAAGAGCCGTCAACTATTGCAAAGATCATTTTGTTTGTTCCGAAAAAGGATTGGATAATTTTATACACAATACGGAATTTTAATCACCAAATAAATTTGGTCAACCACTAAACAAAAAAAAAGGAAAACCGAAGAACGGTTTTCCTGAAAATTGTTTAAAAAAAGCGGTAAATGTTTGCTCTCCTTTCCTTGATATTATCAAGAAAAAGGATGCAGTTTTCAAGGAGCAGCTGGTTCATAATCAGCTACTTTTGTTGTTGTTTCGTCCCGACAGAAGTCAGCATCTGTTGCGGCATCATCTGTAGGCACGAACGATAAATTTCTGTCGCCATACCAACCACCTCCTCCACATCTCTTGTTACCAGAACAAGAACTCATCAAAAAGACAGCTGTCAGTAGGATAAATCCATTCAATAAATTTTTCATTTGACCAAATATTTAAGAAGTATTAAAAAGTAATGGAATTTTGTATGCCCTTCTATTGATGACCAAAGGAAGGGTACTATAAATGACAATTGATGATTTCACAATATCAACTCTTTTATGCGCCAATAATAGGTTACCTAAGCAAAAATATTAAGAGACATAAATGAAATGATCTCATATCATTTTAAAAAAGGGGATAAATCATTGTTGGGAGAATCAATATTCTATCTGTGAAGATAAAACGTTTGGGGAGATAAATGATTGTGGAGAGGTTTATTTGAATGGATGATTTTTTTAGGGCAAAAATGATACCATAGAACAAAGAAACAGAAATTCAAAATCAAAAATTCAGGGTGTAATACATAAACTTTCAAGATAACATATGCTCGTTTCTTTTAAAAAAAGATTCCTAAGTGTTCTTTGAAAACATTTTTAAAACATTTTATTTTCAAACTCAAACATTTGCTTATCAATACTTTATGATTCAAATCATACAGTTTACTTCATTTTACTGTTTGAAATGTTTTGATTTATAAAACTTTTTGTTTTATATTTGCACTGTAAGAAAATTTAAAAACAATTAGCCATGAGAAAAGCAAAGAAAGAAATTCCGATGGTTATCATCGATACTCGAAATAAAGAACTACAACCTTTGCAAGATCAACGTTTAGTAGGTCAAACACCTATTGAGAAACAAGATATTGTTCCAATTCTATTGGTTTTGCTACATCGTTTTGCGATGAATATTTATGGTAGTTTAAGTGGTATTAAGAATCGTTTTTATCATTCATTAAAAACTTATCTTTTTCAAAAAAGGATTCCTTGGATACAAGTAGGCTTAGTGACTTTGACTGCTTTTGTTTTAGTAAAAAAAGATCTACAATTCAATTTTGCTTTAAAAGCGCCCGTCGGACTTTTTGCGGATGATAGTGACGAAACAACCAGGAATGAGACTAGGCAAGCGGTAACCCTTAAAAATCCACATGCTCCATTATCGGCTTCCATGTTGCATGATAAACGAACGAAGGCATTTATTAAAAAGTACGGAAAAATAGCTCAGAAAGAAATGCATACTTATGGTATTCCCGCTAGTATCAAAATGGCACAAGCCCTCATTGAAAGTCGAGCAGGAAGCAGCATGCTAGCTGTTAATAATAATAATTTCTTCGGTATGAAATGCTTTTCCAAAAACTGCAAAAAAGGACATTGTTCCAACGCAACTGATGACCACCATAAGGATTTCTTTAGAAAATTTAAAAATGATAGTGAAAGCTGGCGAGCGCACAGCAAACTGCTCAGTAATAAAAGATATAAACACCTTAAAGCATATAAAGGCAACTATAAAAAATGGGCGAAAGGCTTAAAAAAAGCAGGTTACGCAACAGATAAAAAATATGCCTCCAAAATCATTAATACCATTGAGAAATATAAACTATACAAATTAGATGATTTTTAGAAGGTGAATTAGCTATTATCAACTTGATTTCAATATTTTTTGATGCGGTCTAGTTTCTAATTAGGATTTCAACAAAAAATATAAATAGCTAAATCAATCTTATACACTTTTATATTTTAGTTCTTAAATCCTCCTAATTCTGAAACACTATGTCCAAATTTATCTTATTAGGTCTATTTTTAGGTCTATTGACAACCCTGTTCTATTTACCTGTGCCAATGGACAAAATAGAGCATACACTTAACCAAGACCAACTACCTTTTCTTAAAGAATTACCTGTAAAGTATATTGAAAATGTACCGGTACAAAATGGATTTAGAGCACTTTTAGACCATCCCAAAGAAGAAAAATCCATTTTTACAGAGGTCCCTGTTGAAAAAAATAAAAATATTTACCAACATAAGTTGGCCATTTCTACCCAGTCACTAAATTACTGATATTCAAATATTTAAAATAATTTTTCCTCTCATAGCGGTTCTCTCATAGTCTGTTTTAAGGCCATCCTTTGGATGGTCTTTTTTTTTTGGTACAGTTTTTACTTCATATTAAATGTTTAACCTATTTGATGAAAATACTAGATAGCTAATTTTAGCTCAGACACATACTAAGAGAAAACGAGATGAATTAACATTTCAAAATGTCTGAAAACTATTAATATGCAAAAACACATTTTATTAACCGGAGTATTCATACTCGTATTGATAATGTTGTTTTATTATCCAAAGCCAACAGATCTTCTTGAAGAAGAATCTTTAAAGTCGATGATACCAAAAACATCGATCAACAAAACAAAAGATAAGAACAACAGAACTACCGAATACAACGCAGAAAACGATTACAGTAAAACAGAAGAAAGCAAATTGAACGATCAATTGCTAGAAAATCAAAAAACCCCATAGAAAATAACAATTTTTTATGTACGATATGATTTAGTATTTCCCCTAATATTAAATCATTACGAAGGCCACCCCCCAACGGTGGTCTTTATTTTTTCCCTTTTATAAAAAAGTAATCTTCTGAATATAAATTGACTTTTTGAATTCAAAACAACACATATATTAAAAATATAATTTTTAAATAATTGACAATCAGAGCATTTTTGGCATTCATTTTGCAGAAAAAAATAATATGTCTTTCCAGTCTGCTATGTTGAAATTACGAGCTGCACAACAAGATTATAATCCCTCGCAGTATGAACACCTGGAAAGACACCATGACATGATTCGACTATTGGAATGAAATCCGAATCGATTCACTACACACTATAGTATCTAAAAGTAAATGCAGTTCGTAATTCAACTCTTATTAGAAACTATCACACCTATCAGACAATCCCATCATACTATGTAACTTTACCAATAGGTATAAGTACTAATAAATCTATTACATGCATTATTTAAATAAAAAAATAAGAATACTAAGATCTTTTTAGACGCACTTTTTTAATTATAACATACAGAGAAAACGAACAAACACTTTCCAAGTCAGAACCTTCATTGGTTCTGACTTTTTTCAACTATTTTGGTTACTTAAATGTTTATTTTATATTGATTATCTTAAAAAATGTAATTTTAGGTAATCTAAACAAAATACAAAATCATGAGTACCAATCCTCCATCTTACTCTCCAGGCGTATTAAGCTTGATTCCTCTTTATTATATAGGCTGGTCAGATAATGTCTTAAGCCCTAGTGAAATCAAATTAATCCAAAAGAAAATTAGTGACTTTGATTTCTTGACTAAGGCCGACAAGGAGATTTTGGAAACATGGGCTAATCCAGCAAAGCCCCCTACGCCACAACTTTTCAAACAATGGGTGAATCTACTTAAGGATACCGCCAAAAAATTACCAGATAATTCTCGCCAATCTTTGGTAGATCTTGGATTGGAAATGGCCAAAACAAGTTCTGTAGGAGATGAAGTGTTAAAATGGGAAACGCCAAATACTCGGGAAGCATTAGAAGAATTAGAATCCATCTTTGAAGTCAATCTAGATACCTTTCGAAATATATTCACCAAGGAACAACGAGCTAGAGAAATTGAAACGGTTATTGATCAACCAGGGTTTAATGTAAACGCTATGACCAAAATCCTAGATGATGATTACCATGAGTTGAGAAACAGAATCAGAACACTCTTGAGCGATCCCGTTTTTCATTTAAAACCAATTCCTGTAAAAGAGGATTTTCGAAATAGAGTTATGGAATGGTGTCACTTACTCGCCAAACAAGGACTAGGGGCACTTTCCTATCCAAAAGAATATGGTGGACAAGATGACATGGGAAGCTATGCTGCCTTATTTGAAACAATGGGATATCACGACCTAAGTTTAGCAATTAAATTCGGAGTTCAGTTTGGACTTTTTGGAGGAAGTGTACAATGGTTGGGAACTAAAAAACATCATGATAAATATTTAAAGGATATTGGACAATTAAAACTTCCAGGCTGTTTCGCCATGACTGAAACGGGACATGGATCTAACGTTAGAGGACTTGAAACTACGGCGACTTATGATAAAGCAAGCGACCAATTCATTATACATTCACCGAATCAAGATGCAGGAAAAGAATATATAGGTAATGCATTGCATGGAAGAATGGGAAGTGTATTTGCTCAGTTAATTGTCAATGGAGAGTCACACGGCGTTCATGCATTTCTAGTTCCCATGCGTGATGATCAAAACAATTTATTACCAGGTGTTAGAGTTGAAGATTGTGGTTATAAGCTTGGGTTAAATGGCGTTGACAATGGTCGAATTTGGTTTGATCAAGTAAAAATCCCAAGAGAGAATCTACTGAATCGTTTTGGTGATGTAGATGAAAATGGTGTATACTCTAGTCCGATTGAGAATCCTTCCAAAAGATTTTTCACAATGCTTGGCACACTCGTTGGTGGTCGGGTATGTGTACCAAGAGCAGGATTAAGTGCCGCGAAAACAGGATTAAGCATTGCGATTAAATATGCCTTAAAGCGCCGTCAATTTGGACCATCTGATCAAGAGCCAGAAACCCTTTTATTAGATTATCCATCTCATCAAAAAAGGTTGATGCCCATGTTAGCCAAAGCTTATGCCTTGGATTTTGCACTAACCTATTTGACCAAAAGATATACTAACCGAAGCGAAAAAGATATTCGAGAAATTGAAACACTAGCTGCTGGATTAAAATCCTACAGTACTTGGTTCACTACCTCCTGCTTACAAGAATGTAGGGAAGCTTGTGGTGGAAAAGGTTACTTAGCAGAAAATCGTTTTGCAGATTTAAAAGCAGATTCTGATATTTTTACCACTTTTGAAGGAGACAATACGGTACTGATGCAATTGGTTGCCAAAGGACTTTTATCTTCTTTCCAACAAGAATTTCACGATGAAGGATTTATGGCCGTCATGCGATTATTAACAAATCAAATCACTTCTTCTATCAACACCTATAATCCAATCTCCACAAGAAAATCAGATTCGGATCATCTTTGTGATACTGCATTTCATGTTGAAGCATTTCAATATAGAGAATACCAATTACTCGTATCTGTCGCACAACGTATGCGTGGCTTATTAAAGAAGAGGATGAACTCTTATGATGCTTTTTTACGTTGTCAAACCCACTTGATTGAATTGGCACATGCATTTATTGAACGAATAGTATTAGAGCAATTCGTTGACGCAGTCAACAAATGTGAAGATGAAAGTTGTAAAAAAATACTAAAAAAGCTTTGCGATCTTTTTGCTTTAAGCACTATTCAAGAAAATAAAGGTTGGTACCTCGAACAAGATTATATGCAAGGAGCCAAAACAAAAGCAATTCGTAAAATGGTCGATAAACTATGTAAAGACGTCAGATCAGAAGCCGCATTTTTAGTGGACGCTTTTGCTATTCCGGAAAGTTGTATTGCCGCTCCAATTGTGCTTTAAAAAATAAATCCTTCTTCGACAAATCCTGTACATACGAGATTTGTCGAAGAACCAAATAAATTAATGGCGCATCAAAACTGGTCGAACTATTCGATCGGTTTCCATTTCTATTGTTAAAAAATAGAGACCATCTAATCGTATTTCATCATTTATATCTAGTTGATAACTTTCTCCTATTGTTTTTTCAAACGAAAAATCATGTACCACTTTTCCTAGTTGATTTTTTAATAAGAAATGCCGAACTCGTTTAGGTGCTGAAAACTTTATAACTAAATAATCATTGGCTGGATTAGGAAACAGAGCAACAGAAAGATCGCTATCCAGATAATTGACTTCATTCGTTAATAAAGCAAGAGCAACAGGATCCCCAGTCAACAATACATCTCTCCCCGTTCGATTACAAACATATAAATCTCTATAATCATCTCCATCAAAATCCTGAAACAGTAATCCCCAAGCATCTATGGCCAAATTTTGAGTACCAAAAAGCACATTGGTTTCATCCGTGAAAAATCCATCCCCATTATTAACATAAATCAATAGAGAACTGTGCAACACATTAGCGATAAAAAGATCTAAATCTCCATCATTATCATAATCATGGAACACACCTTCCATTGTCTGATCATTAATCATCGGAAGTTGAGCCGTCGTTACATCTGTAAAAAAGCCAAAGCCATCATTAAGCAATAGTCGATTCTGAGGATCTTGTCCAAACCCAAATTCAACATTGGCTAAAAAAGCATCTAAATCTCCATCATTGTCAACATCTCCAAATGTTATTTTTCGAGTATCTATATTTAGACCCGCCGGTAATCGCGAATTAGTCTCATCATCAAAATATCCTTCTCCATTATTAATCAATATGCGATTACCATCTTGGTTGGCCACAAATAAATCTAGGTCGTTATCAGCATCTATATCTCCAAATTTCAAATCAAAAGTGTTATCAGATACCGTTGGCAATCGTTCCGCTGTTTCGTTGACAAAAACACCATTTCCATCGTTGATCAAAGCCATATTTTGAGAAACTCGATTTCCAATCACCACATCATTTGAACCATCATTATTCAGATCACAAATAGCTACCGCAGTTCCCAATGAATGTGGTAAATCCTCTCCCAATTCAAAATTCAAATCCCCCATATTCAAGTAATACTCATGGCCAAAATTATCTTCACTGATAAAAAGAATATCTGCAAAACCATTGTTATCAAAACTTCCGTAAAAGCTTATTTAAGAAGAGCTGTCAGAAATAAAGCATTAAATTATATCCGCGATCAGCGCATCAAGTTTGATGATTCGGAAGATGTCCCCGAAACCATTTCAAATAGCACAGGAACCCCGAGAGATTTGGAGACAAAAGAACTCCAAGAGAAAATTGAGAAAGCGATAGACCAACTTCCTGAACGCTGTCGAATTGTATTTTCACTAAG
>CAYTVR010000280.1:0-9620 GCA_964441245.1 uncultured Saprospiraceae bacterium
TCGTAGCTTGGGTTGGTCAATTCATCGGTCATAAAATTGAAGGGCAAAAACCATCCTTTTTAGAAGACGTTCAATTCCTCATGATTGGCCCTGCTTGGTTACTTCACTTTATCTATAAGAAAATCGGAATCAAGTATTAGAGAGCAGAAGGAAAATGTGCGAACCAATATGCAGAAGCCTCATGATCATTTCGTTCGTGGGGCTTCTGTATTTCACCTTCATGCAACCTCAACTCAAGTGTTTTGTCATTATTCTAGAAGCTTTAAAAAAGCTCCAATTAATTGATTAAAATGACTTGTTATGAAAAAAATAAAGTTTACCTTTTTGTTCTCCTTATGTTTAAATTTTCTTTCCTTTTCTATTTTCGCGCAAGCGGATGCAGCTTTTATTTATGGAAAAATAACCACTTTTGATGATGAAATTTTTGAAGGCCAAATTCGTTGGGGAAAAGAAGAAGCCTATTGGACAGATATGTTCAACGCTTCTAAAGTGAGTAACGACAATATCGATTATCTTACCGATAATGAATTACGTGATTTGGAAGAAAGTAAAAATCGACAACATGGTTGGACCAACAAAGGAAATAATTTTTGGAATAAGTGGGATGAAGACGAGCCACAATACGAATTTATCCATCAATTTTCTTGTCAGTTTGGAGAAATCAAACGCATTAATTTAAAAAGATATAAGCGGATAGAAGTCATTATGAAAGACGATTCAAAAGTCCGGATTTCTGGTGATGGTTATAATGATATTGGAGCAGATATCATGATTTACGATAAAAAGAAAGGAAGAAGAAAAATAGAATGGGATGAAGTATTAATGATTGATTTTTTACCGAGTCCTTCTGATTTTCAATCGGAGTTAGGCGAGCCACTTTATGGCACAGTCAAAACTCGAAATAGTATTTTCGTTGGACAAATTCAATGGGACAAAGATGAACGAATTGGATCTGATATTTTAGATGGTAGAAATCGAGAAGGCAAGCAAAAAATTGCTTTTGAAGAAATCAAAGCGATTGAAAAAGATGGCGATGGATGTGAAATTGAATTTAAAAATGGAGAAGATGATTTTTTACATGACTCCAATGATGTGGATCATGGCAACCGTGGAATTATTGTAACGAATCCTGCCTTTGGTAGAGTGGTGATCAGTTGGAAAGATTTTAGAAGAGTCGATTTTACAACACCTAATGCCAACAACCTCATGACTTATAATGATTTTAAAACACCGATGCCGATTAAAGGGACAATTGAAACCAAAAATGGAGAATCAATTGTAGGAAATATTGTTTATGACTTAGATGAAAGCTTTCAGTATGAACTTTTGAATGGAGAAAAGGGACGTTTAGAATTTGAAATTCCATTTCGAAATATTCAACGAATCATCCCAGACAGACATAAAAGTACGATAGAATTAAAAAGCGGATCTGAAAAATTGGTGCTAGAAGATTCACAAGATATCACCCAAGATAATGAAGGAATTTTGGTATTTGATCAATCAGATAAACCGGTATACATCAATTGGCGAGATATTAAAGAGATCATTTTGGATTGAAAAATAGTCAAGAACCATATAAAATTCTCTTTAACAAGAAAGGATTGAAAGTCTTAGCGATAACCTAGGCTTCAATCCTTTTTTTATTTTGAACCTCTTAGAAAAACCTACTTAGAAAACCTTTTTTGCTTGTGCAAAACTTTAACGCATTCCCTCATTCTTCTATCTCCGTTTTATTGGTATTGTAATAATAAAAAGCGATCTTACCGCCTAATCATATATCAATGATAGTGCAGGAAAAAATCATTCAGCATACATCAAATTGGATAGAACAAGTGGTCATAAAACATAACTTTTGTCCATTTGCTTACAAAGTTTTTATCCAAAAAAGTATTTACTTTGTAGTTGAAAATGAAATGGAAGAAGCAGGATGTTTAGAAGAGTTTATGATGATGGTTTTGGCTCTTGATCGAGATTTAAAAAAGGAAACGGCATTTATTATTTTTCCGAATGCCTTTAAGGATTTTGAAATATATCTAGACTTTTTGAACTTAGCCCAACATGTGCTGACCGAACAAGATTATGATGGCGTTTATCAAATTGCAAGTTTCCATCCAAGTTACCAATTTGAAGGAACGTCACTGGAAGATCCGGCTAACTTTACCAACCGATCTCCATACCCGATGCTCCAATTGATACGAGAAAAAAGTATAGAAAAAGTACTTGAAAACTATGATGATCCAGAATCGATTCCTTTAAGAAATATTGAACTGACTCGCTCTTTGGGTGAAACCAAAATGAAAGAGATGTTAAAAAAATGTTCTACTGAAAGTAGATAGATATTAATAAAATAGAGGCGAATAAGTGATTAATAGTGTATAGCAAAATAACTAATAACCAAAACTTCATCAACGATACTAAAACTCAATGCGCTATAAATTAATTATTACCTTCCTTTTTAGTTGCAGCTATTTCGTTGCTTCTGCTCAAAATGATACGTCAACTTCCTTCATAAAATGTGTTGAAGAATATTACGGAACAAGTAATTTATTACTGAACGGACGTTTATATAAAAAGAAACATCCTCGTGCTTCTGGCAATCCTTATTTTAAATTTGAGGATTGGACTCTGGGAACCATTTATATCAATGGAGTCGCTTATCCTAATGAATTATTAAAATTCGATTTGGTACAAAATGAAGTGGTTCTAAAGAAAATCCTGAAAAACGGAATCTCCAATCAAGTCATTTTAAATGAAAATATTGTCGATTCATTTTCTATAGAACAACATTTGTTTATCACCAATGCCATTGCTTTGGATTCGAATGGAAAACGTGGGTTTACAGAAAAAATATATAGTAGTGATTTCCAATTTTATAGAAAGCAAAGTAAAAAATTTGATGGTGTTTTTTCAGATAGACAACCACATGGAAATTTCACACTGCCTACCGCCGTCTTTTTTATGAAAAAAAATGGAGAAGTCATTTCCATTTCTAAAAGGAATGACCTCTTAGATCAATTCGATGAGCACCGTTATGCCATTAAAAAAATGATGAAGAAAAATAAGATTAAACTGAAGAAGGCAAGTAATCTACAATTAACTCAACTTATGAAATTCATTGATGATGTTCGATAAGCGTTTTCAGATTTTTAGAAAATTAAAAAGGCTTGTATTGTTTTGTGCCTTCTTTTCATTTACAACTTTTGCCATAGGGCAAAAGGAGGCAACAATATTGGATACTTCCTATGGTAATTTAACCTGGGAACAATTACTTGAAAAGTTGGAAACAGATTTTGATTTATCATTTTTTTATGATGAAAAAATATTGGCCAACATAAAAATGGATGCCATCGAAAACAACGTTGCTTTGGAAGAATATTTAATGCGTAATTTTTCTTCCAAAGGCATCAAGCTGAGTTTTGATACATTCAATAATGTGTTTTTGCATGAAAATAAAAAAATAGAAACATCGGTCTCAACTGATATTTATCAAAAGATAAAATCTAACTCAAATACAGCAAACACATCTCCAACTGCCGAAAATAATCAGTTCCTCAATACCACTCAAGAATATGTGGCTAAAGTATTGGTCATTGGAAGTCGGAAAAAAGGTTTAGACCAAAAGAAAGTCACCATAAGTGGTTATCTCAGAAGTGCGCTTGATGATAGTCCGGTGATAGGAGGAACTCTTTTTGCCAAAGAAACTGGAATAGGTACGGCCTCAGATGAAAATGGATTTTATTCCTTGACCCTTCCAAAAGGGGAACATGTTTTATTGATCAGTGAATTGAATCATCAGGAAGAAAAAGCTAAAATCAATTTATTATCAGACGGATCACATGATTTTCGATTGAGCAGTAAAACGAATACTTTGGACGCGGTGGTCGTTACTTCGGATAAGTACAATAAAGTGCAAAGCACGAAGATGGGATTTGAACGATTAACCATTGCTAGTATCAAAGAAGTTCCATTAGTTTTAGGTGAAAAAGATATTTTGAAAGTTGCTACTTTACTGGCAGGTGTACAAACGGTTGGGGAGGGAGCTTCTGGTTTTAATGTTAGAGGAAGTCCTGCGGATCAAAACCTTTTCTACATAGATAAAGTACCGGTTTATAATACCTCACATTTGTTTGGTTTTTTCTCTGCGTTTAATTCAGAAGCGATTAGTGAATTTTCTTTAGCCAAAAGTAGCATACCTGCGAAATTTGGCGGAAGACTAGCTTCCATTTTTGATATTACCGCTTTAGAAGGAGACAAGGAAAAATATAAGTTTCGTGGAGGCATTAGTCCCATTACTGGGAACATTCTTTTTGAGGGACCGATCAAGAAAAAGAAGAGTAGTGTAATGATTGGACTTCGATCTACTTATTCCAATTGGGTTTTAGGTTTGATTGAAAATGAAGATTTTAAAAACACTAGAGCGAATTTTGCAGATGGAGTCGTCAAACTTTCCTTTGATCTTAATCCTAGAAATAAAGTGCAAGCATTTGGTTATTATAGTTTCGATAAAATAGACTTTGCGAACACGACAAAATTTGATAGTAATAATTTAGGGAGCTCGGTTTCTTGGTCGCACTTTTTCAATGAAAAAAGTAATGTGAATATTGCTTTAGTGTACAGTAAGTTGAATCTAGAAGTAGAAAATAAAGAAACTTTGTTGGATGCCTACGTTCAAGATAATGCTTTAGAGCACAAAGAGGCAAGAGCAGATTTTAATCTTGAGCTTTCTGACAAACATAAATTGACCACTGGTGCCAATGCAATTTTATATGATATCAATCGAGGGAGCTTTAATCCCGCAGGTGATTTGAGTTTGATCAAGCCTGTTGAATTAGGTGAAGAACGTGGATTAGAAATGGGGCTTTATTTGAGCGATGAATGGAAGATCACCGATGCACTCACTTTGACAACTGGATTGCGTTATAATCGCTATACTTATTTGGGCCCTCAATCTGTTCTGCAATACCAAGAGAATGCGAGTAAACAACCGGACAATATTATTGATACTTTAGAATACGGAAAAAATGAAGCCATCAAAACCTATCATGGATTAGATTATCGAGTAGCAACTCGTTATACAGTCAACCCTGATTTTTCCATAAAGGCATCTTATAATACTTTACATCAATACATCTTTTTGTTGTCAAACACCGTGGCCTTGGCACCAACGGATAAATGGAAATTGACGGATTATAATATAAAGCCAATGACCGGTCATCAATTTTCACTTGGGTTTTATTCTAATATTTTTAGAAAGAAAATGGAGTTTTCGGTAGAGTCGTATTTTAAGAAAGTTTTACAATTAGTCGAGTATCGAGACGGTGCAGATATATTGATCAATGCAAATCCAGAGCAAGATGTTTTACAAGGTGATTTGGATGCGTATGGAGTAGAGATCATGTTGAAGAAGCCTTCGGGGCGTTTCAATGGTTGGATCAACTATACTTATTCAAATGCACGGGCTCTAGTGAATGATCAGGCAAGTGGAGACTTTATCAATTTTGGTTCGAGTTATCCGACTAATTACGACAAACCGCATGCCTTAAATGTCGTTGGGAATTATAAGTTTTCTCGTCGGGTGAGCCTTTCGGCAAATTTAGTTTATTCAACAGGTAAACCCATTACCTATCCTTCTTCCGTCTATTATCAAAATAGTCTTCAACTAATTAGTTATACGAATAGAAATGAATATCGAGTTCCAGATTATTTTAGAATGGATATGTCTTTGAAATTTGAAGGAAATTTGAAATCGAAAAAGTTATTGCATGGATCTTTTGTCTTTTCGGTTTATAATTTGACTGGGCGTAAAAATGCTTACAATATTTATTTCCGATCCAATAATGGAAAACTACAAGGTAGAAAAGTTTCTATTTTTGGCGTCCCGATTTTTTCTGTGAGTTACAACTTTAAATTTGGCAATTATGATAATTAAAAATATTTCAAGTCTGATTTTTTGGGTAACCATTGGAGCCATTCTATTGTTGATTCATTCTTGTGTTGATCCTTTTCGACCAGATTTAGAAGAGTCAGAAAATGTCTTGGTGGTAGATGGCCTGATCTCCAATATGCCAGGACCGTACACGGTGAAACTTAATTTTTCAAGTGATGTTTACGAACCCATTGAGAAAGCCATCAGCGGAGCAAAAGTGACGATTATAGAAGAGGGAGGTGAAGAGGAAATTTTGACGGAAGTCGGATCAGGAATTTATCAAACTGCTGTAGGTGGCATACAAGGAAGTATCGGAAAAAATTACCAATTGAAAATCGAAACAGCAACCGGAAAAACCTATGAATCGGTTTTTCAAAAACTAAAAGCACCAATTGAGATTGAATCGATCGAACCGGTGGTTGAAACACGTTTTTATCAAGAAGAAGAAGTGCCTGAAGTCCCAGGATATCAATTTTATTTGAACACGGTCAATTCTGAAAATGAAGCCGATTATTTGGTTTGGTTTCAAGAAGGAACGTTTAAATACAATGCTGACTATCCGTTAAGTTTTTTGTATAGTGGAAGTTTTATGGAGGTGGCTTCACCTTTTGAATTTATGACTTGCTATAGCACATATAATATCAAAGAAGTCTATACTTATTCAACGGCTAATCTTGCTTCAAAGAAAATTGAAAATTTACCACTTACTTTTTTAAGAGCAGATGGAGTTCCGCTAAGAATTCGCTATAGCTTATTGGTCAAACAATATTCTATCGACAAAGCAGCTTATAATTTTTGGAACAGCATAGAAAGTCAAATAGAAACCATTGGTTCTTTGTATAGTGCACAACCTTTTCAAATTAGAGGGAATATTTCCAACGTGACTGATCCTGATGAAACAGTGTTAGGATATTTTACGGTAGCTGGTGAAAGCCAAAAGAGAATTTTTGTTGACTCTCCTCCAGATATAAGTTTTGACTTTCCTAAATGTTTTTTAGATGCTGAGGCATTTGGCTATACGATTGCATTGACAGAAAATTGGCCCGTGAAAGTATACCAAGATGTAGATGGAGGTTTTTATGCACCTGATCCAGGATGTATTGATTGTCGAGAAAGAGGAGGTGTATTAGAAGCACCAGATTTTTGGGAATAGGGATTTTAAAGCTTGTGTAAATCGAAAAGTTAAATTATGTATCAACTGAAAAATATTTTACTCCTTCTCTTTTTGTGGACTTTTTCATGGCAACTCTTTGCGCAGCAGTTGGATTGTACCGATCAATTTCCTTCTGAAAAAATTGATTTACAACTGGATAAAAATATTTGTCTTGCAGGTGATTCGATTTGGTTTAAAGCCTACTGTCTTCAAAAAAATAATACAACAAGTCATTTAAGTAAAGTACTTTATCTAGAAATATTTAATGATAGTAAAAAAGTGTTTGTACAACAAAAACATGAATTAATAGATGGTAAATCTTGGGGTGTAGTGGCCATTCCGGAATCTGTAAAAACTGGCTATTATTATCTACGAGCCTACACGCAATACATGCGTAATTTTTCGGTACTACAATATCATAGTGAAGAATTACAAATTATTAATCCAACTTTACTGCCAGCTCCAATTGCTGCTGCAACTGAAATAGTAGAAAAAGCCAATAGCGATACTAATTCTAATCAGGTTTATCGAATACCAAGAGTCCTTGCGCCAAGGATAGAAGGATTAAACAAAACCTATGGTAGAAGAGATTTAATCAACTTGAATATCCATATGCCTGATCAAAAAATGACGAACGTATCTGTTGTAGTAAGGAAAAAAGGATTAAAAACATTGGAGGAGGAAAAAGTCATTTCCAAGTTAGAAAATAATCCTTGGTTGATCAATTCGTATGCATCTCATCTTGGAGCTTTAAAATTAAAAGATGAAACAGGATTAGACAAGATTTTGAATGATGTAAATAAAATGTTAGAAAATGTCGAAGGTTCTACAAGTGAAAACCAAAAACTCAAATATATACCTGAAATTAAAAATGCAACCATCAGTGGTTTAGTGATAGAAAAAGAAACAAAAAAGCCTGCGCCGAATATTTATTGCGTGGCTTCTGTTATTGACCGGATACCTCAAATTCATGTAAGTTCATCAAAACAAGATGGTTCATTTATTTTTAATTTGAACGAATTAGAGGGAACGCAAAATATTTTTGTCAGTATGAAAAATGTATCGGCAGAAAAATATGAACTATTAATTAACAATGATTTTTCAAACGATTTTCCTTTGATTAAACCACAAGCTTTAACTTTTGATTCTATGCAGCATCAATTGGTAGAGCGTTTGTTTCTTGAAAATGAATTAAAGATTAATTTTAAAAAAGTAACTCAGACCGAAGTTTTTCCAGCCGATGATTTCAGTCCGTCTAGAACGAATATTTCCGATAATAATTTGAAAATTGTTTTGAGTGATTTCGTAAATACGCCCAAAATGCAAGATGTCTTTAATGAATTAGTTCCAGGTGTTTCTGTGAAAAAAGAAGCGGGGCAAACTCGTCTTTTTATTTTCAATAAGGAAGAACAAAGGTATTATAAATCTCCAATTGTCTTGTTAGATAATGTTCCCGTTCATAACATAGATCGTCTTTTGAAAATTGATCCCATTCAGGTAGAAGATATTGAAGTCATTCATTCTAATTATATGTTAGGTGAATATATGATTGATGGATTGATTTTTATCAATACCAAAACAGATGATTTTGCTAAGTATACTTGGGATGATGAATCTGCTTTTTTGACTTATAAAACACTAAGTAAGAGTCCAGCTTTTTATCAAAGCAAATATTCATCTAAAAAGGATAGAACACCAGATTTTCGAAATGTTCTTTATTGGAATCCTAATATTGAGTTCAATGGAACTTCTAAAGAATTGGAATTTTATACTTCCGATATGACTGGAGAATATGAGGTTGTGGTACATGGTTATACCAAAGATGGAACACCTTGCTACAAACGTTCCTTTTTTAAAATTCAAAATGAACTCAAATAATTTTGAGATTTATAGAATCTATAGATCATTAATATCATCAATGGTTTCTCGGATATCATTCATTTGACGGCTCAATTCATATTTCGTATATAGGATTCTCCAGAGAGCAATAAAAGCAAAAGGTAATATGATGAATAGACTCCATTTGATGAATGGAATATAGAACCAACAAAGTGTAAACGAAAGTGCTCCGACTAACCACCTTGCCAAAGTCTTCTTTATTTTATCATTCAAATATTGATTACTGATCCTGGAAGTTTCTTCCAGTTGTTCTTCAATTTCATCTAGTGTGTGTTGCATAGTAGTTAATTTGGCTGATGATGAAAACTATTTCTAAGCATAAACAGACTATGGTCAAATAATTCAGTTTAAAAGAATCATTTGATCATATTAAATAGATCTGATTATTGATAAAGAAAATTGTAGTTGAGTGAACTAAAGATAGGAATATTTTTTTATATAAAAATATTATTTAATGAGTTTTTAAAAAAAGAAACAAGTAGAGCGATCTATATATTTAGATGTAAGTGTATTTTCCGAGTATTTTTGATCCGTAAAAAAAGTTTTAATATCATTTAAACTTGACTCTACTATTTTTTATCCCCATTAGAGTATTATTTGAATGGTATATGTTTTGATTATTCTATAGATTTTCGAAAGGGT
>CAYTVR010000281.1:0-9594 GCA_964441245.1 uncultured Saprospiraceae bacterium
AGTTTTTTTAGCAGCAGTTTTAGTTACTTTTTTAGCAGTAGCTTTTTTTGCTGTGGTTCTTTTTTTCGCAGTAGCTCTTTTTGCTGAAGTTTTTTTAGTAGCCGATTTAGTTGCTTTTTTAGCAGTAGCCTTTTTGGCTGAAGTTTTTTTAGCAGCAGATTTAGCAGTAGCTTTTCTGACAGCAGCTTTTTTTGCTGTAGATTTTTTAGCAGCTGCTTTCTTGGTTGTTTTTTTAACCGCCATTATTGAACAAATTTAAGGTGATAGAATAATATTATACATCATAGACGAAAAAATCCTTTAAAAGATTCATTTTCAGTCAATTAATTGCATAATGCCTTTTGAAACGCAAAGAACCAGAAAAAATTATTATAAAAGAAAATTTTTTTAATAAAAAGATAATCAGGGCTTTAAACATGAGATGAAAAAGTATCCGTTTTTTAATAATAAATGTAGAATGCGTATTAATTTTTTTTTAAATGTCAAACGGATAAGACTCATATTGACAGCGAAAACAAATAGTGGAACGTTTTAATAAGTGTATGCTTCTATGTTAGGTGTTCTTTCTCATTTCCACAATGCTATATTGTTGATGATTAGTGGTTTACGATGTTTTTATTGTTTGAAAATATTTACTTATATGATAAATTATGTATGAATTATTTGGTGATATAGAAAAATAAACATACTATTGTTTAACTTGTAATTATTAATGTTATATTTTTTATACATCATTTTTTTTTATAAATTAATAAGTGTATCTTTATTAAAAATAAAATCATTTTTTTTTGTTAAAAACCGCTGGATTTTGTTCCAAATTAGCATTCCTCTAAACTTTCTGACCCAATAACTAAT
Source organism: uncultured Saprospiraceae bacterium (assembly GCA_964441245.1). Lineage (GTDB taxonomy): Bacteria > Bacteroidota > Bacteroidia > Chitinophagales > Saprospiraceae > JALZUU01. Next base: position 856 of record CAYTVR010000281.1, read on the forward strand.
AAAAGACAAAATGAATTTTTGTCTAGACAACTGCATTTATTACTTTCTATTTTCGCACACTCTGAACCAACACTAAATCTATTTACGGTTAATATTCTGATTAATTTTTAAAAACAGAAATTATGAATACCTCTACAGTTTCAAAGTCCGTTCGGGCTTTGTTTTTGTCGCTATTTATTCCTTTGTGTATGAATGCGCAAGACATTCATTTTTCCCAATTTGATAATGTTCCAATGCACCTAAGTCCTGCTTTAACGGGAGTCTTTAATGGAGACTTACGTTTTAATGGGAATTATCGATCCCAATGGCATGATGTTCCAATTACCTATCGAACAGCTTATTTTGCTGTTGACAAAAAGTGGTATACCTGCGAAAAGAAAACTAACTTCTTTGGAGGGGGAGCGGTGTTCTTTTATGATTGGGCTGGTGATGGGAATTTAAGCACAGGACATTTATCATTAAACGGTTCTTACACTCATCGATTGACGCACAAAAGCTATCTTACCGCAGGTTTGCAATTGAGTGGTTATCAAAGAAAATTTGATGAAGCTGATTTGCGTTTTGATGCACAGTACACTGGGAAAGAGTATAATTCTAATTTATCTAATCGAGAAACTTTCGAAGATACGAATATCTTTTATGGTGATGTTGGTCTAGGACTGAATTACCATTTTCAACATCCAGATGGAAAATCAAGAACTACTTTTGACCTTGGAGCAGGTTTGCTACACATTAATACACCTCAAAAAAGTTTTTATGATGATCCAGATGAAGAATTGCCTGCTCGCTTGGCACTCTATGGTTTAGGAACGATCCAGTTGAGATCTAAACTAGATGTAGTGCTGCGTTTGACTGGAGGTTTTCAAGGACCACATCGTGAATATTTAATCGGAGCGGGTATTAAGCCACATCTTAATCTTGAAAAAACAAAAGAGTTAGCTGTTTTATTAGGACTTTCCTATCGATTCAATAGAGGAGGATTTGGAACAGGTGATGCCTTAATTCCCAACGCTGAAGTGCATTACAAAACTTGGAGATTTGGCCTGAGTTATGATATCAATATCTCTGGGTTTGATATTGCAACTGGAGGTTTTGGAGGACCAGAATTTTCTGCAATTTATACCTTTAAAAAACCAGTAGAAAATTTCTGCCCTACTTGCCCAACCTATTTGTGATCAAATTTTTGTATTCAAAGCAAATTGCTAAACTATGAATAAGTTATACCTCTCTATATTGACGATCTTCCTTGCGGTTGGTTTGTCTCAGGCACAATCATTAAAGGCCTACCAAAAAGCTGCGGTAAAGGCAGAAGAAAACAATAATTATTCTGAAGCCCTCGCCAACTATCAAGTCATTATCAATAGTGCTGGAAAAGAAACGGCAGATAATTTTTATCGCGCTGCTGAAAATGCTCGACAAATGCGAGTCTATCCTTTAGCAGAATCTTATTACTTAAAAGTCCTCAATGGAGGAGAAGCAGATAATTATCCTACGCTTCAATTTTGGTTAGGAGATATTAAAAAACGATTAGGCAAATATGACGAAGCAAAAGCTCATTTTGAACAGTATCTTTCTACAACCGGTGCTGATGGTGATTTGTCAAATCGAGCCAATAAAGAAATTGCAGATTGTGTTTGGGCGCTTGATCGAGTTCAATCTCCTGATGTGATTCAAATGCAATCGATCGGAACTGAAATCAATACGGCTTCAACTGAAATTGCGCCTTTACTTCGCGATGATGTTTTTTATTTTTCTTCTTTACGAGAAGATCCAACAGATATCTCTTGTGATTTTGCCGTAACCAGAATGTACATGGCGAAAGCTAATGCAAATGAGGCTGCTGAGTTTACTAAAATAACTGCAGGAAGTGCGATGCAAGTTGATCAAAATTTTAACCAAGGGAATAAGCATACGGCTCATACCGCATTTAATCAAGATGGTTCACGTATTTATTATACGCTTTGTGAAGACTTAGATGATAAAACGAAATGTGAGATTTTTTATAGAAATAAACAAGGTGATACATGGGGTGAAGCGGTGGCATTACCAGAAGGAATCAATCATCCAGAATATACTGCGACTCAAGTCAGTGTGGGAGTTAGTACAGGTGTTGGACAAACAGAAACAGAAATTTTATTTTTCGCTAGTGATCGTCCTGGTGGAAAAGGTGGAATGGATATTTGGTGTAGCCTAATGAGAGCAGATGGTAAATGGGGATTTCCTGTGGCAGTTCCGGATGTAAATACTCCTGGAAATGATATCACTCCTTTCTTTGATACTAAATCACAAAAGCTCTACTTCAGTTCTGAAGGGATGGCAGATGAAAATTCTGTAGGCTTTGATAATTTAGGTGGCTTTGATATTTATAAAGTTCAAAAAAATGGAAATGAATGGGGAGCTGTCGAACATATGGGATATCCTTTAAACGGAGGTTATGACGATATGTATTATTCTCTTAACTCAGGAAAGAAAAAAGCTCACTTTACTTCAAATCGCCCAGGTGGCATTTGTGCAGATACCAGTCAGTACTGTGTTTGTAATGATATCTATGAAGTCAATATGCCAAGCAGCATCAATCTTAGAGTCATTACGATTAACGAATTAACCAATGAATTAACTTCAGAAGAATTATTTAATGTCGGTGTTGAATTGACAGAAAAAGGAGTTGCTAATTTTCCGAAGCAAGCTCCACCAGTTGATCCTGAGGGGAATCTTTATGAAAAATGGACCGTGGATTTTGGCAAAAATTATACGCTCATTGGTGCAAGAGAAGGTTATGGATCTAAAACCATAGAGTTTACGACTCCTCCTCCGGTGATTGGTGATACGACGATTACAGTCATCATTCCGTTAAGACCACAATTGGCCTTAGATGTATTGACGTTTGAAAAATCAACTGGAGATCCCTTGAATGGAGTTACCGTCCACTTTTATGAATTACCAGATGATAAAAATTCAAAATCAAAATTAAGAGAAGAATTTTCACACGAGTATTTATATGAAAATGAAGTAGATTTCGGACACAGATATATGGTCATCGGTACCAAAGAAAAATACACTTCAGATACGGCATATGTGACTTCCGAAGAACTAAAAATTGAACCTCAAGCGAACCTTTTAGCAAAATTATATTTATGCGAAATTGGGGTGACTGAATTACCCAACGTGACACTTTATTTTGATAACGATATTCCAAAAAGAAATAAAGCGGTACCGCCTTATAATGTAACTTATAATAAATACGTCGACGATTACTATAATTATAAAGCAGGTGGATACTATGCTCGAGAAAGTGTGCATACACCAGAACTACAAAGCTTCTTTAATAATGAAGTAAAAGCAGGGTTTGAGAAATTAGATCTGCTAGGAAAAGAATTATTAAACTATTTTGAAGGTCCTAGTGGAAGTGGTTTTGTCGAAATTAGAATAGAAGGAAACGCAAGTAATTTGAATGATAAAGAGTACAATAAAAAATTGACGGAAAGAAGGATTAAGAGTTTGGACGAATATTTTAATACTTGGGTCGATAAAGAAACGGGGAGATCGCTTGCCAAATATGGAAGTCGAATGAAAGTACAAAGAGTCGCCAACGGTTTGGAACTTGCTCGGAAAAGTTATACGAATAGTAAAATCACCGATGTAGAAGCTTGTCGAGATAGAAACGTAAGAATTGTTGGAATCAATATCACAAAAAGTAAATGTGAGGGAGCTGTTATTTCCAAACCAAAAACCGAACCCGAACCCGATCCAACACCTTATACGGGACCTGTAATTGAATTAGATGTTTTGACCTTTGATAAAATGACTGGGGATGCATTAAATGGAGTAACCGTTGATTTTTACGAAATGCCAAAAATGCCAAGCAAACTTAGCAAACGAGAAGACAACGCCAATAGCTATCATTACAATATCGATTTTGAAAGAAGATATATGGTCATTGGTACCAAAGCAGGATATACTCCTGACACCGCTTATGTGACTACTGAAAATATCAAACGAGAAGCAGCTACCTTATTAAGAGAATTATATTTATGTAAAAGTGGATTGAATTCTTTGCCAGGCGTAACGCTTTATTTTGATAATGATGAACCGGAACCAGATAATATGAGAACGGTTTGTAGCTATGGATATGATCGTGCTTATAATGAATATATCAGCAGTTATGATAACCGGACAGGATATTATGCTAATGCGAAAGTTCATAGTGCTGATATGCAGAGCTTTTTTGAGAACGATGTAAAACAAGGATTTGCAGACTTAGAAAGATTAGCAATGGACCTACTCAATTATTTTGAAAGTGTGGATGCTTCCGCAAAAGTAGAAATTACGATGAGAGGTCACGCAAGTCTACGATCGAATCCTAGATATAACAAAGCACTGACCAAACGTCGAATCAGTAGCGTTCAAAATTATTTTGGTAAATGGGTGGATCAATCAACAGGTAGAAGCTTGGCTCAATATAAAGAGCGAATAAAAGTAACAGAAGCACCAGCAGGAGATGAAGAAGCTTGCAGAGGATGTTATGTGAAAACTGCGATCACTGATGTTAAAGCTTGTCAAGACAGACGAGTTGAAATCATTGGAGTACAGTTTACTAAATCAGTTTGCGACACAGAAAAAAATATTTATAATAAAAAATAAGCAATACTCAAGAAATTAATTTCCTGAGTATCGCTAAAATATAATTGACTTGCATGGACTAATCTATGATCCTTAGTCAATAATAATTTGAATAAGAATATACATAACCATATTAAAGATGAAACGGATACTAATTGTAAATTTCTTCTTTCGAAAATGCATGTTGTTAATCGCCTGCCTTGGATGCTTCTTTTGGAGTACGAATGTTTTGGGAGCAACCAATAATAATGGCGACAATACCTCTTCATGCGATCTTGATATTTATATCAATAATTGTAACGTCACTTGTTATGGAGCCATGGACGGTTCAGTAAACGTGAACGTTTCCAATGGGGTGGAGCCTTATACTTATACATGGAGTATGGCCGGTATACCTTCTGACGAAGATCATCCGAATACATTAGGACCTGGTACCTATTATGTAACGATCACAGATGCAGAAGGATGTACTGCTGAAGCAGAAGAAGTGGTTTATGGTCCACCAGAATTAATAGTCAATCTTACTTCAACTAATGCAACTTGTGGTAACAATGATGGAAGTATCTCAGTTGATGTTTCTGGAGGTGATGATCCATATCAATATTTATGGAGTAATGGAAGTACCGAAAGTTCATTGAGCAATTTAGCTGCGGGGACTTATAGTTTGACGGTGATTGACTCTGATCCTTGTCAACAAGTAAGAGAAATAACGATTACCGATGATTGTGCACCTTGTGAAGCGGATGCGGGTACTTTGACTTTAAATGGTAGTTCACCTTTTTGTTTGGAAAATGGAAGTACTCTTTTTTCAGCGACCCCAAATGGCGACATGGTAGTTCCTTCAGGTTATGATGTACTATATGTATTAACATCAGGAGCAGACTTAGTAATAGTAGGAGCTGGAGTACAACCAGAATTCATTGTGGATGATGCCGGATCTTATACGATTCATACCTTAGTATATGATGCTGCGACCTTAGATCTTAGTGCGATTATCTTTGGAACGACGACAGGAGTCGATGTTTTGAATATCATTGAAAGTCAAGGGCTATGTGCCTCATTAGATGTTGCTGGAGCACCGGTTGTGGTAGAAGTATGTACCTCATGTGAAGCGGATGCGGGTACCTTGACTTTAAATGGTGCTTCTCCAATTTGTTTGGAAAATGGGAGTGCGATTTTTTCAGCGACTCCTAATGGCGATATGGTAGTTCCTTCAGGTTACGATGTCTTATATGTATTAACATCAGGAGCAGACTTAGTAATAGTAGGAGCTGGAGCACAACCAGAGTTTACTGTTGATGGTGTTGGATCTTATACGATTCATACCTTAGTATATGATGCTGCGACCTTAGATCTTAGTGGGATTATCTTTGGAACGACAACAGGAGTTGATGTATTGAATATCATTGAAAGTCAAGGACTATGTGCGTCATTAGATGTACCAGGTGCACCAGTTGTGGTAGAAATATGTAATGATTGTGAAGCGGATGCTGGCACCTTGACTTTAAGTGGAGCTTCTCCTATTTGCATAGAAAATGGAAGTGCGATTTTTTCTGCTACATCAAACGGTGATATGGTAGTTCCTCCAGGTTATGAAATAATATATGTATTAACTACTGGTGCAGATTTAGTAATATTAGGAGCTGGAGCAGAACCAGAATTCCTTACTGGTAACGCCGGCACCTATACGATTCATACCTTAGTATATGATCCTACGACTTTAGATCTTGGTGTAATTGTTTTGGGAACGACTACAGGAGTTGATGTTTTGAATTTAATTCAAAATCAAGGGATATGTGCCTCATTGGATGTTGCGGGAGCAGTGATTATGGTAGAAAACTGTGATGACTGTAAAACTCCTGTATTAGAAAGTGTGGTAGTTATCGAACCAGCATGTGATGCATCTAATGGTTCTGCTGTAATTAGTGTGGTTGGCAATGAAGCCGACTATTCATATACTTGGACGCCAGATGTAAGTTCGACTAATTCAGCTATGGGACTTTCTGCGGGTGTTTATACCGTTGTTATTCAAGATCCAAGCTCTGCTGACTGTCCACAAATTGAGGAAACGTTTACTGTAGCGAATCGTAATGGACCAGATGTAGAAATCGTAGGTACAAATCCAGCCACTTGTAATGAAATGAATGGGACTGCTGCGGTGCTTCCAATGGGCTTACAATATTTATGGTGCAATGGTTCCACAGGGAATTCAGTCATCAATTTACCTGCTGGAGAATGTTATGTAACTGTTACCGATCCTATAAGTGGTTGTACAGATGTTTTAGAAGTGATGATTGAGGAAGTCAATCCTTTAATGGTCGATGCAACAATAAATAATTATCCTGATTGTGGTTTAGCTAATGGTTCAGTGACTATAGAAGCTTCTAACGGAAGTACAGACTATAATTATGTATGGGATGATGGAACAACTGGTGCTACTAGAGATAATTTGGCGGCAGGTGTTTACACAGTTGAAGTAACGGATAATGGCCCTACAGGATGTACGAAATCATTTACGTTTACTTTGAGTAATGAAGTGATCGGAAATGCAATTGTAAGTTTTGATACTCCAGTAATGACCACTTGCGTAGGAAGTAGTGATGCAAGGATAGAATATACAATTGATTTTGAACCAGATTTTGTGCAACCTGCCTCTATCAGATTAGTGAACACAATGGGTGTTGAACAAACGAATGGTGAATTATCTGGAGGAACTTATTGTATTGAAGTAAAAGATGGAAATGATTGTTTCGTAGCTAATGCTTGTCTGGAGGTAACAGAGCCATCACAAATTGATGTAGATATTGCTTTGGCAAATTTTGATTGTTTTAATTTTGGAAAAATTACCTTAACCGATGTGAGTGGTGGAAATGGAGGATATATTTATGATTGGGGCGACCTTCCGGGCAGTAATAATACTAAAAATAGAACAGAACTTATACCAGGACTTTATAATTTGACGGTTACCGATATGAACGGTTGTTCAGTCGTTGCAAATGATATAGCCATTATTGAAGAAGAAGCTTGTTGTATAAATCCACCCGTAATCGCAAGCCTTTTAATTTATGAAGCAAACTGTGGGGTATCCAACGGAAGTGCCGTATTTGATATGGTTGGAGATGAAGAAGATTTTGAATTCTTATGGTCTCCACCAGTGGCTTCCGATCAAGAAGCAACATTGGTTCCTGCTGGCGATTACATGGTGACGATTACGGATAAAACTGATTCCACTTGTTTTATTATTCATCGATTTACCTTAGGAACTAAAGACGGTCCAGAAGCAACCCTTGAGACTACATTGGCCACCTGTGATCTTCCAGATGGAACAGCTACTCTAACACCAAATAATTATACCTATGAATGGTTTGATGGCGTTACTACAGATTTTCGGGATGATTTAGCAACGGGATATTATGGTGTAACAGTGACCGATCCAGATAATCCAGAATGTAAAGATTTGATAACAGTATTTATCGATTCTAAGAATCCTTTAGAGGCAACGGTTACGGTCAATGAACAACCTGATTGTCAAATGGCCAATGGTTCCGTTACGATTGAGCCTGAAGGAGGAAGTGGTTCATATAGTTATAGTTGGGGAGATGCTACTCAAGCGAATTTATCAGGTGGAAGCTATTTCATTACGGTTACAGATTTGGAATGGGGATGTAAAACGGTAGTTGATTTTGTATTAACAGATGATGTGCCGGGAGCAGATATTATCCCAACAGTCAAAGATGTACTTTGTATTGGTGATGAGAATGGAAGTGTAACTTATGAAATAACGAATATTGATCCAGCTTTCGCTTTGCCAGAGATGGTCACTTTAGTGAACAGTGGTGGACAGATTTTATCATCGACTGATAACCTAGCGGCTGGAATGTATTGTCTACGTTTAAAAGATGCCAATGGTTGTATTGCTGGAGGGGCTTGTTTTGATGTAAAAGAACCTACCCAATTGGATGTAGATGTAGCTGATGCTCCTCAAACTTGTGATGTAGGAGGATCTATATCACTTGCGATATCTGGAGCGACTGGACCTTACACCGTAGATTGGGCAGATCTTCCTGGGAATAATAATGCTACAAATCGAGTAGATTTATCAGAAGGAACTTATACTGC
>CAYTVR010000282.1:0-9579 GCA_964441245.1 uncultured Saprospiraceae bacterium
CATTCAAAATTAGCATTCGTAAAGTACTAAAGATATTTTTCTCTCTCAAATCTGGGAAACAGAGAATCTCTTTTTTCACCTTAATCCACTGCTAATTCTGCCATTCACACAGGGATTGGTCAGTTTTTGTCTGATTTTTGTGGATTTTTTCTGGTCGTTTTAAGCCGAGCCCACTGCGTACTCTTCTAATAAATTGCGCTTCTTGCAATCAAACCAAAAGGAAAGTATCCTAAACAAAAAAAATATAATGCTATTATGAATATTTTCGATCTGCTATTAGAATACACCCACGCTATCGATCAAGTGATCTGGGGACCAGCGATGATTGCCTTACTTTTGGGAACTGGTTTTTACCTGACTTTTAAAACAGGTGGCATTCAATTTTTCAATTTAAAAAAAGCGCTTAAGCTAACCTTTTCAAAAGAATCCAGAACCGATAAAGGTGAAGGAGATATTTCCCCTTTCGCTGCTTTGATGACAGCATTGGCGGCTACCGTTGGGAATGGGAATATAGCAGGAGTTGGAACCGCCATTGCCATTGGAGGTCCTGGTGCTCCTGTGTTTATGTGGTTGGCCGGTATTGTGGGGATGGCGACGAAGTATGCGGAAGGTTTTCTGGGTGTCAAATATCGAGAAATGGCCCCGAATGGGAGTATGGCTGGTGGTCCGATGTATTATTGTAAAAATGGCTTGGAAAATAAAAAGCTCGGAAAAATTTTAGGAGCTACCTTTGCTATTTGCGGCGTTACCGCTTGTTTGATGGGAAGTGGAAATATGACACAATCCAATTCTATGACGGTCTCATTGGCCAACACTATCAATCAATGGGTAACCGGAAATTCAAGCATTACCCTTGCTCCTACTTACTATTATTTTGTGATTGGTGGATTGATTTCATTCTTTGTTGGATTGGTCATTATTGGTGGGATTAAAAAAATTGGTGCAGTTTCTGAACGCTTGGTTCCGATCATGATTTTCTTCTATGTCTTTTTTGCCTTATGGGTAATTTTTCTGAATTTTTCTGAAATACCCGCAGCCTTTGTTTTGATTTTTAAAAGTGCTTTTGGTCTTCAACCTTTGATCGGAGCTAGTGTTGGTATGGTCGTGCAAAGTGGCATCAGTCGTGGTGTATTATCCAATGAAGCGGGCTTGGGTTCAGGTGCGATTGCACAGGGTGCTTCCAATTCTGAAGAACCTGAAAAGAATGGATTGATCGCAATGACTGGTGTTTTCATTGACACTATTTTTGTCAATACAATGACCACCTTGACCATCGTACTCACGGGTGCTTATCAAAAAACACAAGCTTGGCAAGGTATGGATGCTACGGATAATCTAACCGCTATTTTGGTCACACAAGAGGCATTTAGTTCCGCCATTCCTGGTAACTTGGGGAGTTTTGTTATTGCCTTTGCTTCCTTTTTATTTGGATTTACGACCTTGATTGGTTGGGCTTATTATGGTGAAAAATGTATTGAATATCTGGGTGGAAATAAAGTGATCAATCCGTTTCGGTACACCTTTATTTTCTTTTTATTTATCGGAGCGATCATTACTCCTTTGGCAGGAGAACGTTTTGATTATATCAACATCGTTTGGAACTTAGGTAATATAGGGAATGCATTGATGGCCATTCCAAATTTAATCGGTCTGTTGTTCTTAGCGAATATGGTGGCGAAGAAAAGACAAGAGATTAAAGCTTGATTCGGGGTTGCAAGTAGATCACATCAATCATAAATATTTGACAAATTCGGCTTTAAAGAAAGTTTTTAATCAAAAAAATTAGGGCGTATCCCGTACGGGTCGGGCTATCCGGCACTCTCTTCGCTTCGCTCCTTTCAGACAACACCTACTATCCCTTACGCGAAAAAACACAAACGAACATTGTTCCTTGGAGGAACGATGTTCGTATTCTTACTAACGAATTATTTTTAAGCTATCATAAAGGCTGCAATTTTCTTTCCTGTCTTTTCAGAATATAATAAGCCACCAACAAATTCGGCACCCAACTCAACCAGCCTACGATTAAGTAAGCCGAAATAAAATCTCTAGTCATATAAATTAAAATAGGCAACCAAATCCTTAAAGTAACTGCGGAGAAGCAAAGAGCATAACTATAAGTCATGTATTTCAAATGCAAATCAATTTTACCTTTTTTTACGTAAGTAAAGGCTAGAAAAGTCGTACTTAACCAAATAATCGAACTTAATGAAAACCCAATAACATTAGTGATTCCTCCCGTCGCAAATTGAGCAACATAAAGACCCAAAACTCCGCTGATCAAAACCGAAACAACATAAATTTTACCGATCGTTCTATGTAACCTAATTCTTGTTTTTCTAAGATGGGTACTAAATTGTGTCCAGCCAATTAACAAGGCAAGACCTCCCAAAACAATGTGTCCATAAAAACTAATATTCCATAAATGATCACTTAACAATGTTGAACTTTTTGTAGATAATAATCCAAATTTCCGATCTATAAAAAAATAAATTAAGGGATAACATCCAATCAAGGTACATAGCCCACCAAATATCCACCAGATGGTTTTATTCATTACTTTCTTCATTTCTTTTTCATTTTTTAATATTACACAAACGTTTGAATACTACATAAAACACGTTCTTCCTCAAAGTATCATTCTGTTCTTAGAGATTCAATTGGATTACTATTCGCTAAGCGCAAAGAATGATAACTGATCGTTCCAAAAGCAATCGCTAGCCCAGCTATCGCCACGATGCCCAAAATCATAAAACTGATTTCTTCTCGATAAGCAAAACTCTCTGACCATTTATGATAAGCCCAATAAGTAAATGGTAAAGCAATGATCGTTGAGATTAAAACGATTCGGATAATATCTTTGAACAATAAACTAATGATATTGGAAGTATTCGCTCCCAAAACTTTTCGAACACCCATTTCTTTTTTGCGTTGTTCTGTGTTGTAAGAGGTCAAGCCCAAAAGTCCCAAACAGGAAATAATCACGCAAATCAAAGAGAGCAAAGCTAACAATTTGCTTTGACGCTCATCTGAATTATATAACTTATCAAAAGTATCATCCATAAAGGAAAATTCAAAAGGCGCATTAGGCGCTAATGCTGTCCATTCCTCTCGAATCCAATCGATCGTTTTAGGAATTTCTTGACCTGCAATCCGAATATGTAAAAAGGTAAGTGGGTTATTTGAAAAGAACAAAACCGTAGGAGGCACATCTTGATGTAAAGAATGGATATTAAAATTTTTGACCACACCAATTAAGGGTTCATAAATATAATTTCCTAAAGAATCTCTAGCATCACGCATCCGTTTTCCTTCTGCGGTTTTCCATCCCATTTCTTTGATAAAAGCTTCATTCGCAATCCAAGAAACTTGGCTATCTTCCATCCGATCAGGATCAAAATCTCGTCCCTCTAAAAGTTCCAAATCCATCACATCAATATAATCTTTTCCAACAACCAAATAGTTATAGCCAAAGGTCTTAAATCCTTCATTTTCCGTTTCAACCGTAGAAGTATTTCTATTGCTACGAACACCAGGCACTTCTCTCGCACTTGTCACACCGAGGATGTTTTTATTTTTCATAAACGTCTCTTTCATCACAGGAATTTTCTTCCGAATAGTGTTAGAGGTCAAAGCGATGGTCATCAAATTTTCTTTTTCAAATCCTAAATCTGCATTGCGTAAAAAATCAATCTGTCGAATCATCAATAAGGTAATCGATACCACTCCTATAGAAATCATAAACTGAAAAACAACCAAACCTTTTCTGAGTAACAAACCAGATCTACTCGTTTTAAAACTTCCTTTCAAGACGCCAATCGGCTGAATGCCGGAAAGATAAAATGCAGGATATAATCCCGCCAACAAACCTAGTCCTAAAATCAAAAGGACAAAACCTATCAACAAATCTGAATTACTTAGAAAATTCAATGCTAAATTTTTCTCCAAGATTTGATTTAAAGAACTAAGATTCAACATTACTTCTACTAAACCTAAAGCCACTAAACCAGAGATCACAGTCACCAACATAGACTCTGATAAAAAATAAAAAACCAATTCCTTCCTAGTCACCCCAACCACCTTTTTAATCCCGACTTCCTTTGCTCGATTGACCGCGCGAGCAGTCGTCAAATTGATATAATTAATCGCTGCTAATAAAAGTACCAATGTCCCTACGATAAAAAAAGAATAAATGTAATTGATATTACCAACGGGTTGATCATAAGGCAAATGGGAGTAAAAATGAATATCCGATAAGGGCTGAATGATGGGTCGGGTTCTCAGTTCTGGGTCTTGTGGATTCTCATCATATCGATCTACAAAACGATCCAAATTATCTTGAATGCTTTCAATAGCACTTCCTTCTTTTAAAAGAAAATAAACGTAATATCCAACTGGAGTTAGATGCTCTAAAGTCGTTCTTTCTCGACCTTCTCTATTGCCTCGCGGTGAAGTCAATCCCCCATATTTGAAATGAGTATTATCAGGCAGATCTCTAAAAACACCCGTTACTTCATATCGAGCTGGATCTTCTATAATTATTTTACCTATAGGGTTTTCATTGCCAAAAAAACGCTTCGCCACCGACTCAGACAAAACTATTTTATTCGGTCCGTTCAATGCATATTTCGGATCACCGTAAACAAAATCATGCTCAAAAATTTCAAAGAAATTAGAATCAGCTACCAAAATATCATCCAAGTAAATCGCTTTTTCTTCATACTTGTACAACAAACGATTAGATCTAAAAGAACAGGTTGTATGGACTTCTATTTCTGGATATTCAGCAGCCAATAGCTTACCCATTCCAATTCCACTGATCGCATAATTATCTACTCCACTTGGTCGTTCAAAACTTGTCGATGATCGGTAAATTCGATCCGATTTTTCAAAGTGTTGATCATAGTTCAACTCATTTTGTAAATATAAAAAAGTGATAATCGTCATCGCAATGCCCACTGCTAAACCAAGTACATTTAACAAGGTATAAAAGCGATTTTTTTTTAAACTTCGAATAATTAGTTTGTAATCCATGCTTTTGTTTTTTAGGGTGTTTCTCATTTTTAATGATAAAAAAATACTGCAGACTTGACTCTTATTCTTTTATCACATCATCTTAATAAAAAAACTATTTACTTATGCCTTTTTTAATTCAAGCCCAATGCCAAAAACATAATCCCCTAATAATCAACAATTTGCAATTTAAGCAAAATACTTTTTGAAAAAAAACGTACGATATCGTACGGTCAAGTGTTTGGTTTTGAATCTCTAAAATCAAAGTGTGTGTTTTATAGTTACTTTAATTTCGAATTCACTACTTTTACTGCATATGAAGCAGCCATACCATATACTCATTGTCGATGATGATAAAGATGTGATCACCACTTTGGAAATCCTGTTGCGTCATCATTATCAATCAGTTGAGACGGAAAAACATATTGCCAACCTTTCCGCTAGACTACAAGAAAAAAAATATGATTTGGTCATCCTTGACATGAACTTTCGTCGAGGAATGGATTCAGGACATGAAGGTTTATTTTGGTTACAACATATCAAAAAACAACATCCAGCAAGCAAGGTCGTTTTGATCACAGCTTATGGAGATGTCGAATTGGCTGTAGAAGCGATGCAACATGGAGCAGCAGATTTTTTGTTAAAACCTTGGAGTAATGATAAGTTACTAGGCGTTTTAAAAAAAGCACTTTCCTCAACAATCAAACCTTTAGAAAATAAAAAAGAAAAGAAAAATATCCTTCCCTTTATCGGTCAAGCTCCGGCCATGCAAAGTGTTTTTGAAGCTATTGAAAAAGTTGCTGCTACGAATGCCAATGTTTTACTCCTTGGCGAAAATGGAACTGGAAAAAGTTTAATCGCAAAAAAAATACATGAACAATCCCTTCGAAAAGAACAGACTTTTGTTCATTCTGATCTAGGCGCATTAAGTGAATCCATTTTTGAAAGCGAATTATTTGGTCATGTCAAAGGTGCGTTTACCGATGCATATCAAGATAAAATTGGATACTTCGAACAAGCGCATGGCGGAACTTTATTTTTGGATGAAGTGGGCAATATTCCCTTAACCCTTCAAACGAAATTATTGACTGTTTTACAAAACAGAATGATCCGAAAAGTAGGTAGTGAAAAAAAACGTAAGGTTGACATTCGCTTAATCACCGCGACCAATCAAGTCATTCACCAATTGGTGGAACAAAAATTATTTCGTCAAGATTTATTATATCGAATCAACACGATTGAGATTCAATTACCCCCTTTGCGAAAACGTTTAGAAGATTTGCCTATTTTGTATGAACACTTTGTCCGTATTTTTTCTAAAAAACATCAAAAGCCAAACATCAAAACTGATACAGGCACTTTAAAAAAACTACGTCGATATCATTGGCCTGGCAACATTCGAGAATTAGAAAACAGCATCGAACGTGCGCTTATTATGTGCGATGACCAATTGATTAGACCAGAAGATTTTATTTTGTCCGAACATCTAAATGAACCTTCTATGTTCCAATCTTTCAATTTGATGGAGATTGAGAAAATGTTGATTCAAAAAGCCATTGATTTACATCAAGGCAACTTGACCAAAGCTGCAGCAGAACTAGGATTAACCAGAACGAGCCTTTATCGTAGACTTGATAAATATGATTTCTAATCGTTTTCAAATAAAATTGATCGCATGGATGATTTTCATTCTGAGTTTGATGTTTTGCATCACTTGGACACGCTTTGCAGCTCAATGGTTTTTTGTCAACATCATTTTAGTTAGTCTATTGCTCTATTCTATTTTTGCCTTATATCATTTTATTCATCGAACGCATGAAGACCTCATCAAATTATTAAACGCTTTAAAAAATGATGACTTCTCTCTCCACTTTTCAAAAAGCAATAGCCATCGATTATTTGCCAATCTTCATGATTCGTTTAATGAAGTCGTCGAACGTTTTAGAAATAATCAACTGGAGAAAGAAGCCCATAAAGAATTTTTAAAAATAGCCGTAGATCAAATCAGAGTTGGCGTCATTGCGATTGATGAGCAAGAGCGTATTTTAATTTTCAATGAATTTGCACGAAAGTGCCTAAGTAATCGCGCACCTACGGATTGGAATATTTTGTTGATGAGAAAAATTCCTTTTGTCATAAAAATGGAGGAAATGGAAAGCGGTCAAACTGATATTTTTAATTTCAAATCAGCCAATGAAACTTTAAGCCTCGCTATTCGAGCACATACTTTTGTTACACTCAATCAAAAGATTCGCCTCTTTACTTTTCAAGATATCCGAGATGAATTGGATCGACAAGAACTCGCCTCTTGGCACAAAGTCATTCGTATTCTCACTCATGAGATAATGAATTCACTTACGCCCGTTATTTCCTTGACGGAAACGGCAGAAATGTTATTAGATATCGAAAACGAACTGATTCAAAACTTACCCGACATCAAAGCATCCGTTCATACCGCCCAGTCGCGCGCAAAAGGTTTGCTCAACTTTGTCCGTAGTTACAGACAGTTTTTAAAAGTTCCTCAACCTCAATTAGCCCGCATCGAAGTAAGCTCTTTTCTGCAAAACATACAACAACTTTTAAGTGCCTCTTTCGAGGAAAAAAACATTGATTTTCAAATGGACCAAAAAGAGATTCCCTCCTTTTTTCATGGTGATCAATATTTATTAGAACAAGTTTTCATCAATCTCCTTCGAAATGCTATTGATGCGCTTGAAGGCATACCAAGTCCTGGTATCCATTTTTCAGTTGTACAACAAATTGACAAAATCATATTCAAAGTAAGAGACAATGGCCACGGTATTCCTGAGGAAATAATGGATAAAGTATTCGTTCCATTTTTCACCACAAAAGAAAAAGGGACTGGTGTTGGCTTGAGTTTATCTAGACAAATAATTGTTGGACATGGCGGGCGAATGATGGTAGAAAAATCAGCAACCAATGCGACTACATTTATCGTTGAATTACCTCTTAGAGAGAAATAGGTCTACATCAATTTGTCAACTACCTTTCTTCAAAAAAAATAAATTATGCAATACGTTTTAAAAATTTTGATTTCCGCCTTTTTGATTTTTGCGATTTCTGAAATTGCTAAAAGAAGTAGTTTTTGGGGAGCCGTCCTGGCCTCTCTTCCTTTTCTCTCGATTTTAGCATTTGTTTTCCTATACCACGAAACAAAGAATATTCAAAAAATCAGTGATCTTTCTATTGGAATTTTTTGGTTGGTTATTCCTTCTCTAGTACTCTTCGTTTCTTTACCCATGTTACTAAAAAAGGGTTGGAGTTTTTATCCCTCATTAGCGGGTGCTTGTTTGTTGACAATTGGTGCTTATTATGGGATGACTTTTGTATTGCAAAAAATAGGAATGATGTAAATTAGCGCTAATCTTTTTTCAAAAGATGCCAAGTGATGACGGCCAAGATGGCACCAAGCACCGGAGCCAATATATAAAGCCACAAATGTTCTAAGTGACCTGAAAAAATAGCTGGAGCCAATGATCGTGCTGGATTCATGGATGCGCCGGTAATGGGTCCGGCAAACATCGCTTCTAACAAAACCGTAGCACCTACTGCTAAACCTGTGAATTGACTTACAGCAGGCGAATCTTGACTCACAAAAATAATAACTAACATCAGAAAATAAGTCAATATTATTTCTAAGATAAAAGATTGCATCACCGGTCCGGAAGGTAAAGTCTCTCCCATGGTGAGCGAATCTGGAAATAAAAATTTCAAAAGTGCTGAAGCTAGAAGTGCTCCCAGAAACTGGGCCATTAGATAAGGGAATAGATCTTTTTTTCTAAATAGACTCGTGAAAGAAAAGGCAATGGTCACGGCTGGATTGATATGCGCACCTGATATACTTCCAAAACTATAAATCATAGCCATCACAATTAAACCAAAAGTAATCGCAATACCTACATGCCCCATACTAGTCGTTTGAGATTCAATGATGATGGCTCCTGTTCCACAAAACACTAATGCAAAGGTGCCGATGGCTTCCGCAATATATTTTTTCATATGTGGTGGTAAAAGTAAGAAGCCCAATTAAATTAGATCCTTATTCTGATGAAAAGATATCGTTAAGTAAGGGTTAAGGTTGTATTAACGACATATAAGCTCTTTTAAAAAAGTATCAGGATTGTTGGTCAATAAGAAAAGGCCCACAATTAATTGCGGGCCATATTCTTTTGGTTTTTCGAAGTTGCAAAACCATTATAATTGATGAGAGAGTCGATATCTTCTTATGAAAGAATTGAAGTCTAATTTTTCATTCTAATATACTTCTTTAAGCTGCATTAGTCGAAATGCAACATCATCTTTTGCCTTTTATTATTTGAATGGGAATTTGATTTGAATGGTCGTGTTTATTAACACAAATATTCAAAAAATTAATATTAACATAAAATACCGAATTCGGGGGATAGAAATTCTTTATGTTCCTAAACTCCCTTTATTTCCTATTGCTTCCTACTGAATCAGAAGAATACTGAAGTCGTTCGTTAAGGATTATGTGAATAATAACTTATAACAAAGGTGAAGAATTGTTTTTTCTTTAATCGAGGC
>CAYTVR010000283.1:0-9572 GCA_964441245.1 uncultured Saprospiraceae bacterium
CAATAATAATTTTTGTTATATAGATGAAGTCGTTACGGTGTCCGAAGTTAATTGCATCGCTTCTTGTGATGTGACTATTGTAACCAATGATTTGTCTTCTTGCGTAGGAGGAATGTTTGATGCAGTAATATCCATTGATTGGTCCGGTGCTCCAACAACAGGTAATATAGAATATAGTTTGAATGATGGTAGCTTTCAATCATTAGTCCCCGCTCGAACCAATTTTGCAGCTAATGCAAGCGACGAAATGATCACCATTCCCAATTTAACTTGCGGAGTAACTAAAAAAATAAGCTTAAGATTTGCAGATGAAGCCGCTTGCTCTGAAGATATGGCCTTTGTTTTTCCTCCGGGTGATCCGGGTGGATATATCTATTGCGAGGAAACTGGCGCAATAATTACAGGAGGAACGATTTCAGTCACAGCTCCTCCAGGTGGAAGCGTAAGCATCACAAGCGATGGTACAACAGGTCGTTATTATTGGATTGTTACAGGTAGCCCATTGGTAGCTGGACAATACACGATGAGTTATAATCCACCTCTTGGTTATACGACTACTGGAACACCAGGTCAACTAGCAGGTGATACGGATGACATTATGGATCCTACGCCTGGTTCTGAAGATAATCCGAATGGAGATGATCCTCTTTTATTAGGTGCTGATACCATCGTTGGAGGAACACGTTTGACGGATTTTACTTCAGCAGCTAATCCATTTTTCTTGGATTTTGAAGTAGCATTTAATGACCCTTTTGTGGATTTAAATAATATACCTGTTGCTGGTTGCCTAGAAGAAGAAACCAATGAATTAGCTTGTAATTGCACAGAGATGATTTATTTAAATGAAACATCAGGCGGAGGAAAAGTACATAAGTTTTCTGTAGCCAATGATGGGACGCTAACTGAAATCCAAAATAGTGGAAATGCTTGGTATCCTGGAGCTGGAACTTCTGAGTTGCCTAATCCACATGGTGTTGGTACTGACCTAAATGGCAACGTATACATTGGAGAAACAAACGTGGGTGATGTTCGAAAGCTCACCTATGATGGGACAATAATAGCTGTAAATGATTTTGAAATTGATGGTGGAGGGTACAATTTTGCGACTATTGGTAATTCCTTATTTCTTAATTCAACGGTTATTGGTGGTGCAGCAACTGCAACTATTTTAGAGTATGATCTTTGTACTGGAGATTTACTCAACTCTTTGTGCCTAAATAATACCAATAAAAGTACGGATGATTGGGGTTTTTATTATGATACCCGAACGGGCTATTTTTATAGTACAAACGCTTGGGGAGGAAGTACTAATGTAGCAGACAATGAAGTGTTTAGATTTACCGTAGATGATTTTGCTGAGGCTGGTTGTTTAGACGCTTTTATTCCTGGAGGAGATGATGTGGTAAATGTTGGAGATATGGAACTACCTAATGGAGGACTGCGCGGAATCACTACTGATTTAAATGGCAATATATATGTCGTACTACAGGATAGAGATGGAAATGTATCTGGTCAATCTCGTGCAGGAAAAATAGCTAAATACGATTCCGAAGGAAAGTTTTTAGCAGCTACTGCATGGTTTACAGATCCTAACAGTTTGGATGGTTTGTATTTTGCTTTAGGAATGATTTATAGCGAAACCACCAATAGCTTGTTTGTTTCTCGAGGACAGCAAAACTTAAATTGTGTTCAAGAATTTGACCTAGATCTTAATGATTTAGGCGTTGCCGTTGGCCCAGGAGGAGAGACAGGAGTTGCCAAAGGAATTGCGATCATCAAAGAGTGCTGCCCCGAGAATAACAATATAACGGTGGATACCCTTATTTGCTCATCCACTATTGGAGATACAATATTTTTACAAGAAATACTTAGCTGTAATGGTGTATTTAGCGAAGGCGTCTGGGTTGATAATGGCGGCAAGATAGGAATGACTTACAATGATTGTAATGCGTCTATTACCCTTGATTTACTTGATGCCTGTGGTAGTTTTACCCTTAGCTCAGATGGGACTGGTGATAACGCACAATGTGATGCATTTACGATTACTTTAAATATCAATGTGCAGCAATCGCCAGAAGCTACAGTATTTGCTATTCAACCTTCTTGTTCGGATGGTGAAGTCAACAATGATGGCTACTTACAAATAAGTGAGATCACATCTGGAAAAAGATTTAATTGGTCGATGAGCAACTCCTACACAGGTGATACTACTTATGCCAACGCAATTGATACGACAGGATTAACTTTTCCTCTTCAGTTTGCAACAGGGCAAATGAATCCAAGTGGAGCCCAAGATTATACCGTTCGTGTTTTTAGTGATTTTGCGGCTTGTGAAGGAAATTGTTTTACGGATTACGTAGTGACCATGCAAGAACAAAATTGTTCTACTGGTTGTGAATGTACAGAATATATTTATCTAAATGAAGTTGCTCAGGGAGGAATAGTTCATAAATTCGAGGTGCTTTCGAATGGGCTTTTAGATGAAGTATTGGTGGATGGAAATCCATGGTATCAAAATTTGGCAGCTGGAGAAACGTTATACTCTCCTCATGGCTTAGGTACCGATTTAAATGGCTTTCTCTACATTGGAGAAAACGGACTTGATGCTGGTCATATCCGAAAATTTGATTGTGATGGAAATGTTTTTCCTTTAAATGAATTTGGAATTAAAGATACCTATGGCCCTTTAAATGAACAACTCCCTAATGCCGCTTTAGGTTCTGGTGGATTTCAACAAAATCTTTTTAGCATAGGCAATACCATTTTTAATAATGCCAATAGTGGCCCAGTAGCACACAACTTGTGCACACAAGAACAAATCGGACAAGTATGCCTTCAAGGAGCAGATCCGCTGGATGCAAACTTATGGGGTTTGTCTTATACCAAAGAAACAGGAATGGTGTACGCTAGTTCTTTGTTAAACGGAAATGAAATTTGGGTTTTTGATACCACTCAGCTATTTTATAGTTTATATTCAGGCGCTTGTATTGATCCTTTGACAACACTACCAGGAGAACTTCCTTATGGCATAGTTGGAGATTTGGATAAAAATATTTATGTCATCACAAGTAATATTGGTGCTGACAATGCTAGCGAAATTATTAAATTAGATTCTCTTGGAAATGAAATAGCCAGAACAGGAACAGATATGCTTTGGTCCAGAAGTATTGGACTTGCCATATCTAATGATAAAAATACACTTTATGTTTCTGCCTATTCCCAAAGTTTAGCAACAGATTGTATTGCTGTATTTGATACCGACCTCAACTATCTGGGACAAGGGGCCGCTGGTCAGGGTAATTTAGCGAAAGCGATTGCCATTAATAAAGAATGTTGCCCAACTGCTAATAATATCGTCATTGATACGACCCTTTGTAACACGAGTATTGGAGATCGAATTTTTTTACAGGAATTAATATCATGTGAAGGAACAATTTGTTCCGGTGTTTGGGATACAATAGGTACCAGTACAGGTCTTGTTTATGATGGCTGTGATAATTCTTTGTCCATAAATGCTCAAAGTGGATGTGGAACTTATGCACTTAATTTCGATGGCACTGGTAACAACGCTCAATGCGGTGCATTTACGATTACCGTTAATGTTACAATTGTTGATATGGAATTTACGGTTAATCAAACGGAATGTACCGATAATGGAAATGGTACGTTTACAACAAGTTATGACGCTGTTGTAGATTGGGCTGTTGAATCTTGTGGTGATGCTGAAATAATCAATGTGAGTCATAATGGAAATATAGTTGGTGTTATTAATACAAATGTTGACACAAGCCCGACTACATTTTCTATAAATGTTGAAGCCAATGGATTAGGGACACAATCGTTTAAAGCGGAGTTTCAATCCGATGTTTGTTCTGCTAAATCTTTCTCCTTTAAAACACCCATTCCATGTCCATCAGATGTAGCGACCTGTACTTCTACCTCAGGTTGCCTTGGCGGAAACGCCTTTGAAGATTTCAACTGTAATGGAATCGACGATATTCACGAATCTGGTGTTCAAGGCGTACAAGTTGTTATTTATGATTGTGACAATAATGTAGTTGATTCGGTATGGACTGATAGTGATGGAGATTGGCAAACGTGTGGATTGACCGATGGAGCAGCTCATCGAGTAGAATTTAATTTACCTGAAAGTTTAGCATGCTGGGCAACACCGACGCATAGCGGAAGTGATAATGGAACAGATGTTCAGTTTTTGACCGTACCAGCTTGTACCAAATTTAGTTTGAGTAGTCCGACTGATTATTGTCAAGAAAATCCTATGATAGCGACAGCATGTTTTGTAGCAGGAGATCCAACAGATCCCACAGGCGAAGCAGCTGCATTAGACGCTTTAGTATTAACCCCATATAATGCAACAGACGGCACCGAAAATGCAATGGAAAGTATACATACTGCAACTGCTGGAGAGATTGGTTCGGTATGGGGCGTGGCTTATCAACGCAAGTCCAAACAAATGTTCTCCTCTGCTTTTTTGAAAAGGCATATCGGCTTTTCTTCAGCAGGTCTCGGAGCTATATTTATAACAGATTTGGCTACGATGCCACCAACATTTCCTGGTAGTAGTTCCTTATATCTCAATCTTGATGATTATGGCATTAATACTGGTAATGAATCCATATTGAATAGAGATTTGCCTAGTAGCGGAGCTGGATTGAGTTATGATTCTTTAGCTTTTGATTATGTAGGTAAGATGGGATTAGGGGATTTACAATTAGGAGCAGGTGACTCGGTACTATGGACCATCAACCTTTTCAAACAAGAACTCATTCGAATAACTATTCCTAAATCAGCTCAAGCAGGGGATGCCATTATCGATGTTAGTGCAATTGCCATCCCAAATCCAGGATGTGTAGCAGCAAGTGATTGGCGACCTTTTGGATTAGAATATTACCGAGGTAAATTATATGTAGGCGGTGTTTGTTCTGGACAGAGCACTCAAGATACGACTGATATGACGGCCCATATTTATGAATACGATGAAGTGAATCAAGCTTTTTATTCGATTCTTAGTTTTGCGTTAGACTATCCTAGAGGAACACCTTATACTTCAGCACCTGCTGAATTATGTGATAGAGGCTGGCGACCATGGGCAACGAATTGGGAACAAACCGCCGTTTATCGTAACAATAAAGCTTGCTTACCTCAGCCAATACTAAGCGATATAGAATTTGATGCTAACGGCCATATGCTCCTTGCGTTCGCAGATAGGTATGGACATCAAGGTGGCTGGTTTAATTATACAACCAATAGACACGATCCCAGACCAACAGATGTTTATAAAGCCTATTCAGGAGGTGACTTACTTAAAGCATTTAATGTTGATGGAACTTTTATTCTGGAAAACAATGCAAGTGGAGGTGATGAAGTCAGTGCTTATTGTGCAACTTATAATGATAGTGATGGCCCTGGAGGCAAAGAATTTTTCTGCCATGATCGAACAAGTAGTGTACACAGTGAAACCTTCCATGGAAGTTTATTAATGCTGCCTGATTTGAATCAATTGGTAGCTATTCGCATGAATCCAGTCGATGATAACTCTGGAGGTCTGGTCTGGTTAGATGCACTACCTGATCCTTCAGACAGAGAAAAACCAGTCAAAGGTTACGAGCTCTATGATTCAGATCAAGGAACATTGGCCTCGGCACCCATTGGTAAAGCAACTGGACTCGGTGATATTGAATTGACTTGTGCCCCAGCTCCCCTCGAAATTGGTAATTATGTCTGGTGTGACTCCATCGAAAATGGCATTCAAGATGCTTGTGAAAAAGGAGTAAATGACTTAATCGTCCAGTTGTATAGCGCCGCAGGAATATTAGTTGGCCAAGATACGACCGTTAATGGGAATTATTATTTCAATCAAAAAAATGTAGATACCATAGGTATTGAAGTCGATGGTTTAGGAGTGGCCAATCCTTCCACTAATTGGAGTGGATTAAATTACAATTCTAAATATTATCTGGTATTTGCCAACGGCCAATATGATCATGATGATCTTTTTATTATTGATAGTGAATACTATAGTGGCGTTACGATGGCGAATGTAAATGGGGATAGTAATGATAAAATAGATTCGGACGCAGACGGTGGCAATTTGAGTACAGCAATGGGTACGATGCCAGCCAATTTGCCTTTCATTTGTATCAACACTGCTTCTACCGGATGTGGTGATCATCAATACGACTTGGGATTAACTTGCCCCGCGATCTATGATTGGGGAGACCTCCCAGATACCTCCTCAGTTACAGGTGTAATGGATTATCAAACGGATAGCATCAATGGTGGACCAAGTCATCAAATAATAGAAGGCTTGTTTTTAGGTTGGCAAGTAGACTTTGAATCAGATGGGCAACAATCAACAGATGCCCTAGGTGATGGAGCAGACGAAGATGGCCTAAACTTCCCAACCACCATGCAAATCTCTCTTGGTGGAACAATGAATATTCCACTTTCAGTAACCAATACGACAGGAGATACGGCACATGTAGAAATGTGGATTGATTGGAATGGTGATGGTGATTTTGCAGATGCTGGAGAAATGGTAACAGACATAGATGATACCACAGCATTCCCGAATTATTTACCGATAAGTATTCCTGCTGATGCGATTCAATATCAAGATATCGGAGTGAGAATTCGATTAAGTAATGAAGATAATATGACACCTTATGGCGCAGTGAGTTCAGGAGAAGTAGAAGACTATTTGATTCAAATAAGTTGCCAGGAGGAAGCTTGTCTGACGATTCAATCTGTAAGAGCATCAGAAAATTAAAAACTTTTATACGAAAATATGTCACATAAATAAATAAATAAATAATAAATATATGTATTGATAGGCTTAGTTAACATGCTTGGCTAACGTAAAATTAAAATAAAAACAAGAATAAACATTTGTCACAATCATCTTTATATTCAAAAAAAATACTATTTGTTCGGTCTGCTTTTTGGGCATCAAAAAGCAGAAATTAAAATTTTTGAATTTATAAATTTGATTGTAAAACATAAAAAATTCTCCCAATAATGCAAACACATATACGTGGTGTACTTTCAATTTGTTGTTTAAGATTTCTAGTCATCTTACTCCTATCCATTCCTAGTGATTTATTGAGTGCGCAATTGATGTCCTCAGAGGGATCTTTGATTGGAGGATCAGTTTACCTGGATGCTAATCTTGATGGTATCTCTGATTTACAAAGTGAAATAGAAACACAAGTTATAAACCTAAAAGAGAAAAATTTTCATCTTTTTTCTCATGGCCAACCTGGCCAATTGTTCTTAAATGACGAATGGCTCACCGCAGAGCAAATTGTCCTTTGGTTGAAAGATCAAAACTACTTAGAACAAAAATCTCATTTGAATATTTATGGATGCAACTTTGCAAAAGGAGAAAAAGGCCATGCTGCAGTACAATACCTCGAAAAAGAACTAGGTATTACCGTTGCTGCGTCTGATGATATTACAGGAGTTGATGGGGATTGGGACTTGGAAATTGGTCACGTCCATCATTCTATAAAAGTTAGTTCCTATTCAAAAAATTTACAATGTTCTTCTACTCCGGGCTGCCTTGGCGGAGATGTTTATGATGATTATAATTGCAATGGAATAGTAGAGGCTGATGAGATTGGAATAAAGGGTGTTCAGGTTTTAGTTTATGATAAAGATAATGTAGAAGTTGGAAATATAGGCACGGATGCGAATGGCGAATGGCAGGTTTGCTCACTAACCGATGGTGATAAGTACCGGGTAGAGTTTATCCTACCTGATAGCATTGCCGTTTGGGCGAATCCTACTCATACTGGAAATGATAATGGAACAGATGTACAATTTTTGACCGCTCCTGCATGTACAAAGTTTAGTTTGAGTAGTCCAAAAGATTATTGTCAAGATAATCCCTATATAATGGTACCATGTTATGTCAAAGGGGATAATACAGGAACAGATGATGTCATGGTAAGGTGGTCTTATGATAATTCTGGTTTTGGTCCAGATGATAAAGTTATTGTTTCGCAAGCCAATCAAACTGCAGCATTATGGGGTACCGCTTATGACCCAGTAGATAAAAAGGTTTATGCGTCAGCAGTTTTAAAAAGGCATACTGGACTTCATGAAGGACCAAATGGTGGTGGAGTTGATGCCATTTTTACAATTGATCCCTTTGTGACCACCAATGGAACGGTATGGTTAGAATTGGAAGATGATCTTAGCATTGCCACTGGGCAAAGTTTAGTACCCTCTAATTTAGCAAGAGATTTATCGAGTACTGTCCAACATGATGAAGTAGTTTATCCATTGATTGGAACTGTGGGTATAGGCGATATTGATATCAATGATGATTATAGCTCACTTTATGTAATGAATTTATTTGATAAAACACTTTATGAAATAAACATTGCTACCCAAACTGTAACCAATACCTATCCCGTGCCCGATCCAGGCTGTAGTAATGGAACTTATAGACCTTGGGCAGTTGAAGTTTATCGGGGACAAATATATATAGGTTCTATTTGTGATGCCAGTACTTCAGGTAAAGATGCTACAGCTACTGATGCTTTAACTAACACATTGGGGAGGTCTGATTTGCATGCTTATGTTTATAGGTTAGATGGAAGTAGCTTCACCGAAATATTAGATTTTTCACTCGATTATGCAAAGCAACCGAATCACGGAAGATGGGGCGATCAAGTAGATGTAGATGGTTGGTATCCTTGGACTAATGATGTTCCATTTAATGCAACTACAGGTGGAGGTGGAAAAAAAGTAATTGGTTATCCTACTCCAATCCTTTCAGATATTGTATTTGATGATGAAAGTATGGTGCTAGGATTTATTGACCGAACAGCTTTGCAACTTGGTGCTAATAATTATGGAACCAATACTTCTAGTACAATATTGCATAATGTTTTTGCAGGAGGAGATATTCTAAGGGCTTGTAAAAATGGAAGCAGTTGGAATATAGAAGGAACCGGTGGTTGTTTCAATTCATTTGGTCATGCCATTAATAGTGGATCAGGATCTCACACTAGTGCAGTAGGCGAATTTTATGAAGGCGATTTATTTGATAATGATAATCCAAACAATGCTCCCGTAGGTCCCTTTGACCATCCAGAAACTGCAATAGGAAGTTTAGTGTTATTAAAAGGGCAAGGAGAAGTGATGACCACTGTGTATGATCCAATCTCAGGTGGCGGTTATTTTGAGAGAGGAGGTGTTACAGTTCTAAACAATACAACTGGTCAATGGGTCAATAGTTTCGAACTCTATGGTTCCGCCGCAACAAACTTTGGTAAAGGAGTAGGGTTAGGAGACTTAGTAGCTATTTGTGAACCAGCTCCCATCGAAATCGGTAACTACGTCTGGTGTGACTCCATAGAAAATGGTATTCAAGATGCTTCCGAAACAGGAGTGGTAGGATTGACAGTACAGTTATACGACAGAAACGGAGTACTAGTCGGTCAGACAACAACCGTCAATGGAAACTATTATTTCAATCAAAATAATATAGATACTACAGGAGTGAACCCAGACGGAACTGCCACAAATGGTTTTACAGGTAT
>CAYTVR010000284.1:0-9449 GCA_964441245.1 uncultured Saprospiraceae bacterium
GCATTAAAGATCATATTTTGAACATATAATTCTGCAATCCCATCATAGTTAAAATCTGTAATACTTACCGTATTTCCTTCTTCCCAATCGCTATAACCTGCGGGTACATCAGACATCCATTTTTCAACATATTCACTACCATTGTAACTATAACAAACTATCTTACGACGAACATCACCTGAAATATTTGGTCCGTCCCCAAAATAATTTTGATTCGAAATGTGATTGGAGGCTTGAAAGAATATTTCCGGGTAACCGTCCTGATCTACATCAGCAATACTTGGTCCATCCCACAAATATTTTAGGCCTGGTGTTTCAATAATATCCTCTATTACACCTGTAGCTCCATCAATGATCAACAAGTTAGGATAGGCTGATGAAGGAGGTTGAGTCGTTCCGGTGCATGGTTTTCCGATGACTTCTGGTATGCCATCTCCATCCAAGTCGCCTACAATTGGCGTATTGTAATTACACCAATTATCTTGCCCTGTGGATACCCATTCTAATTCTAAACTAAAATCCGCCAAAGGAGGATCAAATTCACAATCAATCGGACATTCATTGTAATAATTATTGACACAATCTTCATCTGCACAACAATCTGGATCATAGCATCCGACCAAGTCATCACCATCATCATCCAAACCACTGCTACAATCTACATCGGTGAGTATGGCATATTGTTGACAAATCGTATCTGCACAAATGGAAGAAGAAGCAATGTAACATAATTCCACAATTCCTGGAGTGGTCAATGAAAAATTATATTGCGCTTGACTAGAAACGACTACATCATCCAACAACCAAGTGTGTTGTGTTGCATTCATTGAAGTATTTGCAAATGTAATGTTTTGTCCTACGATAAAAGGAGGTGGAGCACTGACATTATAGTTCG
Organism: uncultured Saprospiraceae bacterium; assembly: GCA_964441245.1. GTDB lineage: Bacteria > Bacteroidota > Bacteroidia > Chitinophagales > Saprospiraceae > JALZUU01. Next base: position 896 of record CAYTVR010000284.1, read on the forward strand.
CTTGCACTGGACAAATCACTTCTACAGCAATGGTCATTCGTTCTCTACAATTTGGATCGGCATTTCCAGTGATTAAAGTAATCTCAAAAACGCCTTCCATGTTAAAGGTATAACTAGCGTTTAATGAGTTGGAAAATTCTACCCCATCAATTAGCCAACTATAAGTAGTGGCATTCATGCTCGTATTGGTAAAAGTCAAACTTCCTTGTAGGTCAACTATTAAATTACTTGGCGTAAAAGAAGCGGTCAAATTCGTGGTGCATAACTCTTGACAAGCCTCTGAATCCAACAAACTATTCCTCACTTCATTAATAAAAAAAGTCATTCGAGTTCGTTGTCCTTCTGTGAATGCGGAGTAACAATTCCAATCACCATAATCCATGTAGTTGATAAACATATCATCCTGATCACTTGTAAAAGGATTGTTTGGGTCAGCAGCATTGACATCTGACATGCAACTATTCATGGATGAGTTACAAGGTACTGGAGCAGTTGATTGATCTGGCGGAGTATCACAAACTCGATCACCATCTTGTAAACAATCATCATTTCCGCAACCCCCTTGAAAGGTATGATACAATCCTAAGTAATGTCCCATTTCATGAACTAAAACAGCAGAACTTGCCGGGTCAGGACCAAACCAACTGGCTTCCATCACTATCCCATCTTCAGGTTCTCCATGAGAAGTGGGAAGGTAAGCATAACCTGCTACTCCACAACCTATACTAGCCGAACAAATGCCATTGACTACCCAAACATTGATATAATGCAATGGATCCCAACGAGATAAATCTTTCATCGGAATGTCCTCCGTTTCAAGGGTCAATTCTGTTAGGGTTGATACGGTGCGAGTGATCCCATTTGTAGCATTCCCATCTGGATCTCTTTTGGCTAAACAAAATTCTATTTTAGTGTCCACGCCAGTATTCTGATCGTAGTAATCAAGATTTGCAAAAGCATCATTGAGGTCTTGAATGCCTTGAAAAACTAAGGCATCTGAAATATTTCCTGGTCCATTATTATGAATGATATGAACAACAATTGGGAGGGTATAATCTGCGGTTTGCGTAACACTTAAAAAGTTATTTTGATTAACGGATTGTTTCCATTGCTCTTCTATCATCTCTTGCTGGTAACGTAATTCAGGCTTTTTTTCAAAGGTGTTTTTTTGAATCCAATCGTGAGCACAAAAAGATTCTGAATTCGTTGTCTCTTTTTTCTCAATAGTTTTGGGTTCTCCTTGCAACAATAACAAGGGCCACAAAAAGAGGAATAGAAAATGAAAGTTTTTGAGTAATCCGTTCATAGCTTAATGCTGAGTGTGTTAAAAAGGAAGATAGTTTTAGCTTATCCAAACGATTCCAGCCTTGTATTTTGCATACAATTATCGGAAAACGTATTTATAACTTTTAGTAGTGTGCGTGTTGGCAAGAGTAGAAATATATTTACGTCTTTTTTAGATCGTAAAATATTTCTTTGAAGTTGTTTTGAAATGATGTTCAAAATCGCAGATAAAGGCTTGATAGTCAAAACGAAGCTCATTTATTTTTTCGTCCGTACGGGAAACATAAACAGCTGAAGTGTTGGCGGTCAATGCTTTGTTTGAAGACATGAAGTTCTATTTTAAAACAATTTCATTCAAAATACGACTATATCTTTTTTTTAAAGAATAATTGGGAACCTTTTTTTGCTAAAAAAATTAAAGTTGTTTTAAAATTTTCTTTTTGATAAAACGCTTAGGAATATTTTTCTACGATTTTATGGGTTGTTTCTATTAGTTTTTCAATTGCGATTTCATTATAAACATCTGCATGAGCTGGTCCAAAAATGCCTTTTTCTTCCCCTTTATCGTTGTCAAAGTATTTTCCAGTTACCTCTTTATATTCTTCTGAAATCGATAGGTCATATAAAATATTTGCTCCTTTATCCGCTGAAGACCAGTGATATCCATATGCCTCTTTCACCATATTGGTATCGAGTAATGAACCAGGATTGACCGCGATTATGGTGATGTCATTTAGTTTTTTTGACAAATAAAAGCTCCACATCGTCAGTGCTAATTTACTCTGTGCATAAGCATTTTGTACCTCAACAGGCTGTTTTCCACTTAGCGCTTCATGCGATACCGAAGCTTGTGCCGCAGAACTTAAATTGATCAAACGAGGAGAATTCCCTTTTTGTAAAAGAGGAATGAGTTTCTCAGTCAATACATATGGAGCCAAATAATTCACTACAAATCTTAGTTCCAAACCATTTTTATTATGCGACTCTAAACTTTTAAAAACGCCTGCGTTGTTGATAAGTACATCTATTTTAGGTACCTCTGTAATAACTTGATTGGCCATTTTTTCAACGGACTCTAATTCCAAAAAATCGGCTACAAATCCTTTTATATTCTCGTTATTGGATAACTTTTTTACCTGAGCAATTACCTTTGTCAATTTTTCAGCATTTCTACCATGAAGAAGAATTTCATGTCCTTCCTTAGCGAGTTTTATAGCTGCTAACTTTCCAATACCATCGGTGCTTCCTGTGATTAAAATCGTTTTGGTCATATTTTTTATTTAGTGTATTTTTTCTTCTTTTTTTGATGGCTAGATTTTGCTTTGGGATTAAAGGCTAAACATTTAGAAATCCAAAATTCTAATGCTTGGTCAGATTCATAATAGGCCGGTTGTAAATGAATATATCCCTTCATTTCCCGACCTCCTTGTCTGATGATTTCTGCATCTGTTTTATCCAATAATTCATCTCTTTCATCAGGATCAATTCGACACAGCAGACCCCCTTGAAAAGTACCAAAACACATTTTATCATCTACCATAAAAGTGATTCCTCCCATCATTTTCTTTTCTACCCAAATGACTCCCTTTGCCAATAGAATATTTCTCATTCTTTCAAAAATTAAATCTTGCATTAAGATATTTTTTTTATTAAAAAAAGCACAAATACTTTTTAAGGAGAATTTGTGCTTAGCGTGTAATTATTTATTTTATTGACTAAAGTAAGTTAGCCCATAGCGTAAAAAAATTGTTCATGAACAATTTTACCATCTTCCACTCGAAATACAGCCACCTCTTCGTTGATTCCTCTTGGTTGACCTTTCATGGTAATATCCATTTTCATAGAAGCGGTAAAATGATTGCCTGCCACAATCGGTCCTTCAATTTCTACACCATGAAATTCCTCTACCATTTGATTCCATTGCTCCCCTTTGATTTTCATCGCTTCCATGCCCTCTACTATTTCTGGGTATCCTTGAACTCCTTTCATTTCTTGACTGACACAATTGCTACCATACAATTCTGCATAGGCTTTATCATATTGACCTGTACTGCAGTATTCTTTCCATTTGTTCGCAACTTCTTTTGTAGACATAAGTGATATTTTTTTTAATTAATAAATGATAATAATAACACAAAGATAGGAATGCTCGATGACAGAATGTGTCAGGGGTGACTATCAATTTCATCACAAGACAAAAAATATTTTCTTAAATCAAATTTTTTGTCTTCAAATGCTTCCTCTAAAATTTTAAAATGTACAATTCTATCCAATCTAAAAGATCTAAAATCTTGTCTTAATCGACACCATCCTATAACAATCCACCTCTCATCATAACAATAAAGTGCCAATGGTTCTATCTTTCTTCGAGTAAGCTCTTTACCTAGGGCTTTATAACTTATCTCAGTCACTCTAAAGTTTGTAATAGCCATTTGTATGTAAGAGAGCGAAGTTGATTTTACATCATCAGTCTTACTTTTCAAGACGGCCATTTTACTATTCAATAACTCTCCTTGCGATTGTAAAGAACTTTTAAAGATAGACTTTATCTTTTGTAATGTTTCTCCGAAATGTTTAATCAATGAATCGTCATTAGTTTTGGCAATCAATTGTTCCGCAGTGATTAATGCATTCACTTCCATTTCATCAAACATAATTGGTGCTACATTATAACCTTCCATTATCGAATAACCTCTTCCATCAATGGTTATAATAGGTACACCTGATTCTTCTAATTTTTTGATGTCTCTATAAATTGTTCTTAGACTTACGTCAAATTTTTCAGCTAACTCCGTCCCCGTAATTATTCTTTTTGACTTTAGTATGGTTAAAATAGATAATAATCTTGAAAGATGATTCATTTTTTTTGCTTACAAAACTAAAGAACGATCATGACATATTACGTCAGGGGTTATTTTTTATTTTTTTCGTTTAAATTATCATCCAACATCGCCATAAAAATCACCGACTATCCAACTGTGCCAAAATCCCAATCTCCTCTGTATTTGCGCTGTACCCATTGATTAGCCTCTACCAAGTTAGTAATCTCCATTTTGGTCCCATCCCATAATAATTTCTTTCGACCAATGAAGCGGTTATTGCCTTGCCAAAAATTATCATTTTCTAATGCTGGATTCTTCAAATTGTAAGCTTTTAAAGCGAGGTTCCCCATAAGAATACTCTCTGTGAATGGACCTGCATATGAAAAAGGAGAACTTGTCTGAGCATTACCAAAACCAGCCATGGCCGCATTGACCCACTGAATATAGTGACCTTCAGGCACTCGTGCTTCAGTCTCTGCTGGCATCTCTTCATACTCCATGCGTCGTGTAGGAATCAATCTTGGATTGTCGCCATAACAATCACACATCAGTACTCCCTTGGTACCATAGAAGATACATCCTCCGTCCCAATTCCCCATTTCTTCATCTGGACCAAGTCCTTCCGGGCGTTCAGGTCGTATACCACCATCCAACCAGGCCACCTTTATCTCCCCAGGTCCATCTGTGCGTGAATAAGTAAAATGTATCTTGCTCGAGTCAGGAAAACTTTCTGAGTAGTCCCTCTCCTTAAAATTACCGACATAGCTACCCGTTACACTACATTCTACAGCAGAAGGATATTTGATCGGTAAGATCCTAAATACCGGGTCCATAATATGACAGGCCATGTCACCAAGTGATCCTGTACCATAATCATCCCAACCTCTCCAATCAAAAGGATGATATCCTTTGTTATAATCTCTATACGGAGCAGTCCCCAACCATAAGTCCCAATTAAGTTCTGATGGCACAGGCATTTTCCCTTCTGGCACCTGTAGTGCTTGTGGCCATATTGGACGATTGGTCCAACAGACTACCTTTTCTACCACACCGATCAGCCCGGAGTCATACATTTCTTTTAACTTACGCACCCCATCTCCCGAGGCTCCTTGGTTACCCATCTGAGTGACCACCTTATACTTTTCTGCTGCATTGGTGAGCACTCTTGCTTCATAAATATCATGAGTCAATGGCTTTTGTACGTAAACGTGTTTACCTCTTTGCATAGCGTTATAAGCAGCCACAGCGTGCATATGATCAGGTGTAGATATGGTTACCCCATCTATATCTTTTTCATGTTTGTTCAACATTTTACGAAAGTCATGATAATACTTAGCATCAGGCCAAACTGTCTTTGCTTTTACTGCCTGTCGATCATCCACATCACAAAAAGCGATAACAGAAACATTTGGGCTTTTACTACATTCTGATAAATCACCAAAGCCCTTTCCTCCTGCACCGATCCCAACAATGTTAAACTTATCGCTTGGTGCTATAAACCCCTTTCCTCCCAGGACATGCCTCGGTACAATCATGAATCCGGTTAAGCCCAGCGAGGTATTCTTTATAAAATCTCTTCGGCCTTTCTTCTTAATTTCTTTTATTTTTTTCATTAGATGTTTATTTATTTATCGAAATGTAGAAGTCTTGTTTTTTTCACTTTTTTAGTTTTGACTAATATTCTTTTATGAGTGAAGTAGTTAGTGGTGGTGTCATTTTCTTTTTTAATGCTCAAATGCCTCATCTGTATTGCCAAAAGCATAATCATGTAATGTAAATTGTTGACTTGAATTGTAATGTAATTCTTTGTCGAAATTATCAAAACAAATTACAGGTCTAAATTCCTCACTATCCACTTTGATTCGTCCTTGATCCTGAAGCATAGCTATGTCGAAGGCGAAATCTCCACAAATTTCTTTAGATGTTTCTATTTTTATTTTATGCTTCTTGAGGGTTTCTTTCAATTTAACTATCATTTGGTATTGCCACTCCGCTGCTAAATCTTCGTATTTTTCTGTTTCAATAATTTTCATTATGCTTTTCTATTTGATACATTTTCTGGAAGCAATTTAATATTATCATTCGTTAATTCTATAATTTCCTCACTTTTTCTGTTTATTCTTAACGCCAAAAAGTGGTTGTATAAACGTTAGTTTCAAAATTAGTAATTCATATATAAGCCAACAAATTGAAAAAGTAAAAAACACTAAAATGAGCATCTTAATACTATAATGAATTTGCAGATTCATCAAGTAGTAGCCAATCATTACAATTATAGTTTGGTGTAAAATATAAAAGGGATAAACAGCTTTATTTCTATACCTTACTACTTTGCTAGGTTTATTTAAGTACTTTGACGACCATGCAAAAATCGCTATAATCCAACTCCACATATTTAAGACTTTTACGAAGGGAATCCAAACATAAATAGAATTATTGAAGTGCTTGCCATCCGCAAATAATACTAACAGAGAGAATGATATCATCCCAATAATTAGAGAAATGAATCTCATTTTATCTAGAGCTTTCCAAAAAGCATCTTTTGAACAAATAAGAATATACCCCATAACAAATAATAGACTATAAAGTCCCCAAGCATACCAATCATCTATAAAGGCATGTGTGATTGTAAAATGTCCCAGTGCATATTCTGGTATCAATAAGATTACCATTGGAAATAACAAATAAAGAGGTTGCTTTTCAAATAGAACATTTAATTTTTGAATAAATGGATTTTCTTTTTTCCTTAAATAGATAAATAATGGAGTGGCCAATATTGACATGGTAAGTAGGTAAGGTAAAAACCATAAGTGGTGCCAACTTAAATTACCCGAGGGATAAATTCCATTAAAAAAATCAGGATAAAAATTAATATAATTACTATAATCAATGCCTTGCGAAATTCTTTCTAGGTAAACCTGTGGCGGTACAATCAAAAGAATGCCAACCAATAAAGGCAGCAATAAACGATAAAATCGCTCTTTGACATATTCTTGCCCACTTCGATGAGACATTGCAAATCTAGTCCCCATACCAGAGACAACAAATAATATTGGAATGCGCCATTGATTTATAAATTTCATAGGCCACTCTATCCAAGTAACGATGTCATTATTCTTAATATGCCAATTCCAATCTACAAAAAACATACAAACATGATATAAAATCAAAATGTCAAAAACAATCACTCTTATCCAATCGATATCATATCGTCTTTCTCCTTTCGAAGAAATAGTGTCCTCTTTTTGCATGATTTATCTTTTCATTTAATCTAAATTGAAAAGTAATAATTTATAAATTCAGAATAAATATAATTTATTTTCTTGATTTTTCTTTTTAATCGATACTTCATTAATAAAAATGGCGCTTCATCTTTTTAATTTGAACTTTTTCAGAAAGTATTTATCTTTTTCAGAATGTACCTTTGTGATATGATTGAATCGAAAACTATATTTTTCAAAGGCATGCCCTTATTTCAAAAAGCTGCTTTTAATTCTCCCTATACTTTAGAAGGAGAACTAAAAGACACTGCTTGTTTCTTTTATGTAACGCAAGGGACGATGATGAGTTATGATAAACGAGGATTACATCAAACAAGCCGTCATAATGCCATCCTCAAAAACTGTGGCCGCTATGTACAGGAATTTTTAGCTGATGAAGAGGACGAAATCTGTGAAGCCATTGCTATCTTTTTATATCCCGCCTTATTAAAAGAAATTTATAAAGAAGAAATACCCGCTTTTTTGCAAATAGAAAAAGTGCCCGCTCCTAAAAGATTTATTGGCAATCAATTGATAGAGCAATACATGAATAACCTATCGATTTATTTTCAAGAACCAGATTCCTTGGATGAAGATTTAGGGATTTTAAAACTTAAAGAACTCATGCTCATTTTATTGAAATCTGAAAATTATCTGAGTATTAGAAACCTACTATCAGAGATTTTTACTCCTGTCAATATAGAACTCAAACAAGCCATTGAAAATAATTTATACAATAACTTAAGTTTAGAACAATTGGCTTACCTATGTCATATGAGTCTTTCCACTTTCAAAAGAGAATTCAAAAAAACGTTTAATGACACCCCCGCATATTATATAAAACAACGCCGATTAGCAGCAGCCAAAAAACGATTGCTTACTACAAAAGATAGCATTACAGAAATTGCCTTTTCTTTAGGCTTTATGGATGTGAGTACTTTTTCTGATAATTTTAATAAAAAATATGGTTGTTCTCCTTCTAAGTATCGCTTGAACCCAAAAGGCAATATCCTGAACTAAAACAGAAAGTAAATCTAGAAGCATTCCCTGATATTTATAGTATCATTTTTATAAATCAAAAATTAACAATGTTATGAAAAAGATTCTAAATCTAAGCTTTATTTTTTTACTATTAAATTCAGGAATTATGGCACAAAAAGGTTTTAATGTACAAAAGGAATTGATCAT
>CAYTVR010000285.1:0-9443 GCA_964441245.1 uncultured Saprospiraceae bacterium
TGGCTGCGTATATTGCTATGCTAGAAATACGCATCCTTATTGGGGATATAGTGCGGGTTTAGAATTTGAGCAAAAAATATTGGTCAAACGAAATGCGCCTGCCCTATTAGAAAAGAAATTGAAGCACCCAAAATGGAAGGCCTCACCAGTCATGTTTTCAGGTAATACAGATTGTTATCAACCCATTGAAAAGAAATTAAAAATCACTCGGTCCTTATTGGAAGTGTTTTGGAAGTATCGCCATCCGGTTAGTATGATTACTAAAAATAGTTTAATCCTACGAGATTTGGATTTGCTAAAAGACATGGCTGAACATCGACTCGTTCATGTCGCTATTTCATTAACTACGCTCAATGAGGAAGTACGAAGAGTACTAGAACCTCGTACAGCATCTGTTCAAAGTCGCTTAAAAACGATCCAAACGCTTGCCGAAAATAATATTCCCACTTTTGTAATGATGGCTCCTATCATACCAGGACTAAACGATCATGAGATATTTGAATTGGTAAAAAAAGTGGCCGACTTAGGCGCTTATTCTGTTGGCTATACAATGGTTAGATTGAATGGAGATGTGGCTACTTTATTTTCTGATTGGGTAGAAAAAACATTACCAGATAGAGCAGATAAAATCCTAAATAAAATCAAAGATGTACACGGCGGAAAGTTAAGTGATAATCGCTTTGGTAAACGCATGAGCGGAGAAGGGCATATCTCAGAAATTATCTCCAAGCAATTTAAATTGGCGAAGAAAAAATTTATGGCTGATCGACCAAGGGTTGCTTACAATTTGGACTTGCATGATGACTTTAAGAATCCGCAGTTGAAGCTTTTTTGAGCGATTATCGGGTGGTCTTGTGATCAGGTGATCTAGTGGCGTTGATTCACAAGATCACCTAATCACTCGATCACCAGATAAAGTAAAAAAGTAACCCCCAACAGGACGTCAGGGGCCACAAACAAGAGAGTAAATAGATGAATAAAAACTTTAAGTGATATTATTATTCATTTTGTCCATTAGGACAGTTCTTTATTTTTCGCTGTCTTTATCTTGTAGTTTGGTACTAGTGCTATAAGTTCTACCTGCAGAGCCACTTTCGTTTCTAAACTTTCCAAGGATGTGTTCCATTTGTTTACCAGCGGCTTCTCTTCCTCCTAGTCCAAATGAAAGTGCTATAGCAACAGCAACAGCACCCAATGTCAATCCAAAAGCTAAGTTGACGATATCATTAGCAATACCCATTGTTCTCAACGCAATCGCTAAGAACAAGCCAAGAACTAAGATTCTAGCTAAAGAAGCTAAGAAAGGATTGTCTTGACTTGAGCTTAATGCTTTGTGTGCAATGTTAGCTACAAATCCACCTACTGCCATGACGATAAGTCCAAAGAAAATTTGACCCGTCATTTCTAATAACTCATTGAGCATGGTGCTCATTCTTACAAATTCTAATTTCTCCATTGCTGTTACGATACCTGTAAACATCAAGAAGAAGAAAACAACACTTGCAATGATATTAGAAACAGATTGGTTAGCTCCAACTACATTTCCTATCCCCAATTTGGCTGGAAATTCATCAGCACCAAAGTTTTTCAAAAGACTGGCTACGATACCTCTTACATAAGTACCTAGGTAATAGAACAAACCAATAATTAAAACTGCTACCAAAATATTTGGAATGGCATTAATCATAGAAGAAAGCATCGCCTTTGCAGGGTCAGAAATCGCTTTCAATTGTAAAGTGTCCAATGCAGTGATTAGCAAGGGAACAAAAATGATGATAAAAACAATTTGCTTAACAATCTTCGCAAGGTCAACTTCGGCAGAAACACCTACTCGCTCACCAACTGCTTGAATACGATCACTCGCAAAACCCATCACTTCAGAACCCAACGTAGCAATAATATAACCAGCGAAAGCAATAATACCTGCGGCAATAAGATTAGGAACAAAAGCCAAAAATTTATTAACCATATCTTTCAATGGATCCAAAACATTGGTTACACCTAGCATTTCAAGAACGACCATTAAGACCATCATTAAAACGATGTAATAAACTAATTTGGAAATAAACTTTTCAGAACTAAAATTGGCAGAACTTCCTTTGAAGATTCTGTTATCCAAATTTGTTTTACCCAATACTCTGGCAGTTAATCGGCGAAAAATTCCAGCGATAAACCAGCCAATAATCAAAACGACTAGGGCTCCTATAACTTTGGGGAGATTACTTCCAAATTGAGCGGTAATGTTTTCTATTGTACTACTAAAATCCATAGTAAAGAGGTTTAAGTTAAAAGTTAATTGGTTTTAAATATTTTTTTATGGAATACGTGGCTCCAATTCAAATGGGATAATTGAGCTATCGGAATGGACTGGGATTATTATTAGGAAAGGAAAAAATAATGTGGCTTTCCCCTTATAGTATGTATGTTGATTTTGACGTTCCTGATTACAAAAGGTAACATTCTGTTAAGGAATTATTTTTTGATTTTAACGATTAGCAAAAAACACTTTTGTATAGTGTTGGATGTCATAATTTTACACATTTTAAAATAAAATATACACAAGCGATAAATACTTATTGAAATAGAAGAAGAAGGAAGTACTAAGTTAATGAGCGAAAAAACAACTAGAATAGACTTTCTTCGATAGGTAGTTGATGCAGATAGCTAGTGGTATTAGTCTTTTGTTTTTTGCGAATAGCAGATTAGGAAAAATGAATAAAAGCCAATAGCCTATATAAGTCTTGCAAAAAAGTGCCTACAAATTATTGGGCCCCTTCTCTTATCATTAATTTTGGCTATGGTAATTTTCTCTATCTATCTTATCTTCTTTTATTTTCTTCATAGCTTATTGGCAGCCAACACAATTAAATCTTTTTTTTCAAGTATAGGGCTTTCGCCAAATTATTACAGACTTTTTTATAATGGTGTGGCTAGCTTTATGGTATTGGTAGGAATATTTATTTATGAAAATGGAGAAAAGACTCTAGTTATGGCATCGAATAATTTGACGAAAGTCATAGCCATAATAGTCCTAATAGCTGGAGCGAGTATTGTTATTTTAGCACTGAGGAACTATAACTTAGGTGTGTTTTTGGGAACGCAACAAGTGAAAAACAATCCTTCTGCTAATCCAGATCAATTGATAACTGAAGGAATGAATAAATGGGTAAGGCATCCGCTGTACTTAGGAACTATTCTATTTTTAGTAGGCGTTTTTCTGTCTGTTCCCAATGAGATGCTTTTGAGCTTGGTAGTGATAACGATAATTTATGTATTTGCAGGAGCGTACTTGGAGGAGCAAAAGTTAATTGCCCATTTTGGAGAAGACTATATTAATTATCAGAAGAAAGTACCTATGATTTTTCCAAAGTGGTGGTAATCATTTAACTATAATCTGATAGATAGTTGACGACCGTTTTATGATCTTTTTTAGCATATAATCCTATTGTTTAAGGGTAACTGCATTTTGCCGAAAGGCTACTTTATCAGATTCAGAAATAGTAACTTCTTTATGACTTATTTCTTTTTTCTTAATTGTGAAAAACATCGTGGTACCCACCCCTTCTTCTGATTCCATCCAAATGGTACCTCCATGATTTTCCACAATCTTTTTACACACCGTAAGACCAATTCCTGTTCCTTCATACTCTTCTTTTTTATGCAATCGTTGGAAAAGGGTGAACACCTTTTTTTGATGTTCTTTAGGAATTCCTATTCCATTGTCTTCCACCCCAATTACATAATCGTACCGACGTTCTTGAGCATATATCTTGATACGAGAAGGGACATCAGGTTTTTTGAATTTGATACCGTTGGCAATAAGATTTTGTAGGAGCTGATGCAGTTGTGTTTTATTACCAGAGACTGTAGGAAGATCATTATAGTGTATTTTCCCCTGACATCTTTCTAGCAATTGTTGCAAACTAACCTCAATATCACCTACCATTTTTTGCAGTGGAACCTCACTGATTTCTATTTTTCCATTCAACTTCGAGAGCGCCAATAAATCATCCAACATGACGGACATTCGCTTTACTCCATCGGTGATGTAATAAAAATATTTCTCTACATCTTCATCCATATTATCACTGCACTTTCGCTTTACCAAACTTGTAAAACTACCGATAGTCCGCAATGGTTCTTTCAAATCATGGGAAGCGACATAGGCAAAACGTTCTAATTCTTGGTTGCTTTCCAATGCTTGCAACTTAGCTTCTTCTTTTTCTTGAATTTGAACTTCAAGGTTTTCATTGGCAATTTTCAGCTTGCTTGCTTGATCATTTATTTCTGTGTTTTTAGCTTCTAGTTGAGTTTTCTTTTCGTTGATGTCCACTATTAATTTGGTTATTCTTAATTCAAAACCTTCATAATGTCTTGCAAATTGACTTAAGGTGATATACATCAAAACCAAAATGAGTACAACATGAAAAATACCTAAATACCGAGAGTCTTGCCCTGAAAAAATGGGGGTAAAATTTTCCATGTAGATCAACAAACTGACGAAAAGAAACAAATGAATAAGAAACAAATGGAAATGATTTCGAGCAGAATGAAAAACAACTAAACTTAATACTAAAGTACCTGGGATATAAAGATGAGTATTGGCTTCCCAACCAAATCCCATTGTGGAGGCAATAGAGGAAATAAGGGGAAAAAAAATGGCTAAAGACTTTGCTATTTGATATTCAAACTTTGCCTGAAAATAATAGCAAAAGTTTAAGGCTAACAAACAAGTCAAAGGGACTAGGGCTCTAAGGTAAAATCCAGCAACCAGATTAGCCACTAGAATGCAGAAAGAGCTCAACATTAAGACGAAAACAGCCTGGTTGGTGAATATTATATCTCTTTTTTCAAAAAAACTAAATTCAGCCTGTACCCCCAGGACAAACAAATTTTGTATTGTGTTTTTATTTTCGGACATACCTTTCTTTAGTTTTGCGTAAAATGCAATTGGGGTATTCATGCAAGAAGATAGTGATGTAAAGGTTGAAAAAGAGAAAGGATTCGCTGAATATGGTAGTATGCCAAAAACTATGCTAGAGAAAGGATAAAGAATAGAAATACCTAAAATAGGGTATAAAATTACATTATAAGTTAATGAAATGCTTATTTTATTGACGGTCAATATTTTAGCATCAAAACTAAGCTTATTCAAATTTATTAGAGATGCTAAAGAGGAATTGTATGGGCGTTTTACTGGGCTTTTCGTGTTTCCATCTTCACAAATCTAACGTTCTAGATAGAGTAATCATTCAATTCGAAAGTTGCTTTACTACCTTCTCCTGAGAATTTTATAAACCTGTGATGACCTAATTGAGAAGTAAATATGGATTTTTTAAGACAAGACAGATGCCACTTCAGTTGAAGTATGAAATTAGACTTGTTACCCTTTATCTTGATGGGCTACAACGGGCAAACTTTCTTTTGTACTTCGTTAAAATTTTTAGCAATAGTACGGCTATTCCGAAAAAAATTGCCTCGTTCAAAACAAAATTTGTTGCCGTTTCGCTCCATCAGATAAAGGGTAACAAGTCTACTTAATTCAATGAAGACTTATACTTAGCAGGCGTAGTACCTGCCAATTTTTTAAAAGTAGCGTAAAATGTAGATTTTGAATTAAATCCGCATTCATAACCAATCGCTTCTAGCGAGTACATATCATTCGTTTTAATCAGCTTCTTGGCCGCTTTGATTCGATATTCATTAATGAATTGTGGGAAATTTTTTCCAATATTATCATTCAACAATTGAGATAGTCGATGGGCGGGGACATTCATTTTTTTAGCCACATCAGGCAGCTTAAGATTAGGCTTTTTAAACAGTTCCTCTTCGAGCATGATTTGTTCCAATTGAGAAAGGTACTGTTTTGCTTCGTTGGGATCTATTTTTTTATCTGCATATTTTGGAAGCGCCTTATAGGAAATAGAGGCCTTCTTTTGACGAAAAACTAAAAGTAAAATCAACAAATAAAGCATAAAAGAAAAACACAAAGCACCTAAGATATAAGATCCATAACCACAAGTTTTATAAGCCACCCAAATCATTGCATTTCCAATATAAATACTTAACAGCCATTTTTCAATGTCATTTATTTTTTCGGCTTTGCTCAACAACTTTTTGAAGACATCTTTCAAAACATAACCAGTAACGAAAATATAACCTAACCAAACATTATAGATTCCGCTAATTACGTAATTATTCCACAATTCTAAATTAGCTTCAAAAGAATATAGATACCCACCTACCAATACAATTGGTAACAAAATCATTACATGGTAAATCCAACTTTTACCAATATGACCATAAGGTTCAATAACAGATTGAATATAGAAATAAAGGAAAGGCCCAATAAATAAACAAGCAGACAAACCAAACTGTAAATATCCAATATCCAAATCAGGATTGAAATAGTAAAAAACGGATTTCCCTATTCGAATACTCATGGCTACGAGTAATCCTCCTAAAAAATAATTGGAAATATGCTTCGGCTTAGCAAAAAACAAAAAATAGAAACCTAATAAGAGTCCGTTAAATGCACCTAAAGCACTAAAAAAGAAAAGCAACTCATCAGAAAATTCCATAAACTTGGATAGGGTGGGTTTTCAAAGTTATTTTATTTTGTATTCAATTAGTTATGAAGGGTAAAGAACTAGTAGATATTATAATATAGCGATTTCTCGTGACTCCTGACTCCTTCAAAAGCTAAGCTTTTTCCAAAGTAAACCCAAAGGTACTCCCCTTCCCTTTTACACTTCGCACATTAATGGTTTGTTGATGTGCTTCGATGATATGTTTTACGATGGATAGTCCCAAGCCTGATCCCCCTTGCTGGCGAGATCGACTTTTATCTACTCGGTAAAAACGATCAAAAACATGATTCAAATGCTCTTCCGAAATACCGATCCCATTATCTGCCACCTCTACTAAAATATATTTATCCATATCATAAAAGCTAACTTTCGTATAGCCCTCAGCTTGACCATATTTAATAGAATTGGTGATAAGATTAGTGAACACTTGTCGAATACTTTCTCGATCAGCCTTTACATAAAAATCTACCGCAGCTCCATCTTTAAAACTAAGAGAAACGCCTTTTTCTTTCGCTACCATTTCCACATCTTCAAACACTTCATCTGCTAATTTTTTAATCCCAAAGTCTTGAATTTCAAGCATTAATCGTCCCGATTCCAATTTGGAAATCGAATCCAAATCATCCACAATAGTCTGAAGCCGATCTACATTTTTAGCCGCTCGCTGAAGGTATTCTTTATTGATATTTTCATCAAATAAACCACCATCTAAAAGCGTATGAATATATCCTTGAATATTGAATATCGGCGTTTTGAGTTCATGGGAAATATTCCCTAAAAACTCTCTTCGATAGTTTTCTAAAGACTTTAGATTGTCGATTTCAGTTTGCTGATCGGTAGCCCAATCCGCCACTTCCTTATCCACTTCTTCAATGATGTCACTACTCAAATCTACCTTTTCCTTTTTACTGAGCTTAGACTTATGAATATTTTTATAAATCAATTTTATCTTTCGATAAATGAATTTCTCCAAGAAAAACAAGATCACAAAATAAGCAACTACAAAACTGAATGCTGGAATAACAAAAAGATACTTATTATCTACACTGACTGCCCCCATTTGGCGAAAGCCGAATATAAATAAGAAAAGAATAACGGTAATAAGGCCGCTCGAAAAGGTTGCAATTTGTCTTGGTGTAAGATTCTTAAACATAATTTTTAGTCCCCGAGGTGCAATTTATACGGTGGTGGGGAAATGGTAGTTTTGATTGAAGCGGTCAAAAAAAAAGCTATCCCCAAGCTAATAAAGCATAAAACTAATAAATAATTGGCTAGTAGAGCTTCGATATAAAACCAACTTTGATGAATTCACTTAAATTTTATGCTCGCCAATTGGTTTCCAAACACGAAATATTTCATTAGACTTTATGCTAGTTGCTTCAACGGATTAAAAATTCTTTATATAAATTTGCAAACAAAAACTAAAACTTGAGTAAACACTCCCCTTCCAATACCTCCTTTCTTTACTTTGCCTTAGCCTGGGGCTTGCTCTTTTTTATTCAGGCCTGGTGGACGCCTATTCATATGGACGAGGCCTATTATTGGTGTTTTAGCCAAGATTTAGATTGGGGGTTTTTCGACCATCCTCCTATGGTCGCCCTGATGATAAAGTTATCTGGTTTATTCCTCAATGGAACAATAGGGGTCAGAGCCCTCACAGTCATCAGTATGGTAGGCAGCCTATACTTAATTTACCACTTGATAGATTGGCCTAAAGATCAAAATTGGGATCGATCAAAAGTCTTTTGGGCTTTGGCTTTTTGTCTTCCGTTATTTCACATTTATGGATTTATTACGACGCCCGATGTTCCGTTGCTTTTCTTTGGAACGATCTTTTTTCACTTTTATAAAAGAGTATTAGAAGAAGAAAAAACATTGGACTATGTGGGGTGGGGTATTTGCATGGGCTTAATGCTACAGAGTAAATACCACACGGCGCTTCTGATTATTTTCATTTTCATGTCCAATCCCAAATTGTTATTACAACCCAAAACATATCTAGCGGGTGGAATTGGTTTATTAGTTTGGGCGCCCAATATCTATTGGCAATACCTACACGACTGGGCTTCTTTTAAATTCCATTTGAGTGAAAGAGATGGCACTTCTTTATGGTACCATCCTTTTGAGTTTTTGGGCAATGCCATTTTAATTTACAATCCCTTTTTGATAGGTTTCCTAATTCGTGTTTTGCGAAAGCGATGGAAAAATACTTTTGAGCGTGGCTTATACTTTACACTAGTTGGTTTTTTATTATTTTTTGCGCTGCAAACTTTACGTCATCATGTCCAACCCCAATGGCTAGTGTTGACTTATATTCCATTTGTAATTTTATTGTTAGGAAATTTTCAAGAACGACAATACAACTATTTAAAAACAGCTTTTTTGATTTCTGTCCCTCTTCTTATTGGGGTTCATGCATTTTTAAGTTTCGATTTATTGAAGCCCGACATAGACATTTTCCGAAAGGATAAAATGGTAAAAAAAGTTGAAACCGCAGCCGAAGGAAAGCCTGTCGTTTTCATTGACTCTTATAAGGAAGCTGCACTCTATACATGGTACACAAAAGGTAAACCAACCGATTCCTACAACACCGCCCACAACCGAAAAAACCAATACAACATCTGGTCAAAAGACACCCTCCTAAACAACCAAAATGTATTTGTAAAAGGTCATCCTTCCGAAGCCATAGCCAGTCAAAAAACAAATGGCGTACATGGTTCATTTCATGATTATTTGGCTTATGGAAAGACTATTCTAACGGCTACTGAAGAAGTCTTCGATACGAGCAAAAGCTTCCGGATTCAAATAGAAAATCCCTATAACTATCCTTTAAGCTTCTCTGAAAAAGATTTA
>CAYTVR010000286.1:0-9348 GCA_964441245.1 uncultured Saprospiraceae bacterium
TTAATTGCTCCATTGGAATCACGACTCAATGAAATCAGTCGGATATACATAATATATGAAGATTTTTTATCGCTCTTATCTTTTGAAGCTTTGATCTGTTCATTTCCAAAAAGATTTGAAAACGATTTTTATAACTTAGATTATCTAATCAACAAATTCTTGGTGAGTTATCATTTTTCGGCAACTATGCTTCCTAATCGAGAAGATAGTGTTGTACCTGAAAAAAATGAAGGCTTCTTTTCAGGATTTAGTCCTTCTTACAAAATGTTGGACATCGGAATGGAATTAGACGATCTGCCTTTTGCGGAAAAAGAAGTAAAGGCTATTGTAAGTTTATTCAAGAAAAATAAAATCAAAAAATCAAGAGCATGGCTTAAACTACAAGCTACTCCAAAAAATTTATTCCATATTATCCGAAACAATAGTATCATCCATTTAACAGCACATTACAGTACAGGATTAAGTGATGGCCGTCGTCCAGGCTTGATCATTCCTATCTATAAAAAATTAAACAAAAGAACACGTAAATTAGAGTTTGTTGGTCCTTCAGATATTATGGATGGAGTAGAAACTGATGCACATTTGGTTGTTCTTTGTTGTTGTGCTACCGGCATTGGCAAAAAATTGAAAGGAGAAGGTTTTAACTCATTGAACAGAGCCTTCATTTTTGCAGGAACAATAAATATAGTCTACACTCTTTTTGAAATTTTTGACAAAGATGCATACAATATTTCGCTTTTATTTTACGAAAACATCTTGAAGGGAATGCCTTATGCCACAGCATTATCCAAAGCTAAAAAGAGCATTCTTCAAAAAAAATCTTCTATCCCTGCAACATGGGCCGGTTATGTATTTATTGGGAATCAACTTCATCGTGCACTAAAAACTCCTCTTTATGCTTAACTAACACTTCTTTATTGATAAACAAAGAACGAAATGAATCTACCGTTTCTCCTGTATCTTTAATTTTTGTTAATTTTAAATAATAAATTCCTGGGTAGAGATTTTTTTGTTTATCTATATCAATAGAGATATATGATTCTCCTGATTGATATTTTTTTTCAAAAACAGCTACATCTTTATGATTTATCAATGAAAGATGTAAAGGAGTTTCCGTTTTTTTTCGAAACTTAATTTCTATCAATTCATTAAAATTATTATCCGCTGGCCAATTTATAATATCATTACTTTCTAGTTCATCACTCATCTTATTATTTTGTAATCTTCTTATTTGAGATGAACTTAAGTAATTTTCATACATAGGAATTGGTTCAAAATATTTGACCAATTTTCTACTTGTATTATATAGTCTTATTACTGTTTTAGCATAAAATTTTTTCCCTCTTCTACTATTTAAATCAGATTCATTTAGATCTTTAGCTATTTGATTAAAACTATATCCTTCTTCTTCTTTTAATTGTTGAATTCTTTGTCTTATTTTAAAATTTAATGGATCTTTCATTGCCTTCCGTATCCTACCATGACTTGCATTTATATGAGCACCACTTTCCTTTAATCTAGGATTACCCAGTGATCTACTTATTGACTTTATTTCTTCTAAGCCCTCCTTAATTTTTTCACTTTTTTGTTTGGTTTGCTGTTCTAAAAAAGGAATCAGATAATTTAATGATCGCTTAGTAATAGCGTTGTTATCAACAACATGAAAATTAATATTACTTTCTTTTAATAATTTGAGACAGGCGATATCTTTTGATATGATATCAGGATTTGAAATGACCAGCCAGCATTTATGTTCTTGACATAATGCAATAGCTTTAACTAATTGAGTCTTAATATTATTAGGGTAACTCCTTACAAGTTGTTGAATGGGAAATTGAGGAAAAGTAATTTTAATTTTATTTTTTTCTTTTTGAGTTAAGGTGTCCGAGTCTTCTACTCCATTCTTAGAAATAATACAAAAAGCAATAATGATTTTCATGATTATAATAATTCAAAAATTAGTGAATAGGTTTAGTCAATTTTAATGATAAACATTAAAACACATCTAAACATTCCTGTCTAAGTCTCTCATTTCTATCCTTTGAGCCGCAAAGGTAAAACTTTACATTTAGAATCAAATGATTAATAACGACAAATTATTATTTTTTATCATTTTATTAATGATTAACTTCATTAAGCCCATCAATTATTGTGATATCCTAGTAATAATTTGTCGATCCTAGCTGTTTTTCTCATACAACTTGTCTTAGAAGACAACAAAGTGGTATCCTCCAAAAAGCCTTTAGTGAAAGTAAGATCATTTTCTAACCAGGTTTGAGATCCTTTAGATTTGCAAAACTATTTAAACCTGACAATTCATGACAAAAGCCAAAAATTTTATTCGCAGACTTGAGTATTTAGGTAATTGAAAGTTCTTGAGACTTGAACTGTGTATGCGATAACATAACTTAAATAGCGTATACAATAATAAGCAATTCATAGCAAATAACAAAAATTATCTTGACATCTTTAATCTTATTTTAAAAAAAGACAATTTTTTTCTTGATTCTTTCTTTGAATTAAAAATATTTACTATATTTGCTTTGTGTCCTTTTTAATCATATAGATAATAACTACAATATTTGTTTTTGGCTAAGAGCATTAATATAATACTAAGCTGATATACATAATAAGCTATTTTTATTTGTTTTTCAAATTTGTCATCTTTAATCTATAAATTAAAACACATACAACAACCTAAATTTACAACACCATGATTCAAAATCATCAGATTCCGACTACTGCGAAGTTAATTTTTTTGATTTCTTCTTTATATTTAGATCTACCTTCTTTTGGCTCACAAAAAAGAAGAGAACTAGCATGCTCCTATCCGAACGGAAAAGAAAAAACCCAAAAATTAAATCATTCCATCATTTCTAACACCATTGTAGAACATCCGATTTTTAATACAATCGAATATTTAAAATCACTATCAATCGATTGGGAAAGAACTAAATACGATGCCCATGCTCCTCGATAAGTGGTCATGGTTCATTACATTTTTCAGGATCATGTTTTCCTGATCAAATTCAATTATCAAAATAGTAATCGGCAAAAATATTGAAAATCATTTCACACTAAATAATAGACAATTATGAAAAAGGCTATTTCAATTTTAATACCGGTGGTCGCTAGCTTATTGTGGATGATCACTGAGGATATCGACCAAAATCCACTAGTCGGAAGTGTTTGGGCTGCATTCATTCTAATCACACTTTTTAGTTTAATCTTATCTAAAGATCAAAAATTTATAGTGCCAAGTAACATTTCGTCTTACTTAGGTCTTGGTGAACTAAGCATACCCTATCACTTTTTCATTGGACTAGCGACGCTTGTTGGAGTGGGTAGTTTCCACAAATACGTTTCTCTGAATACCAAAGCATTGATAGTTGAAATCGTAAATAAAGAAGACTGTTTCGCAAATATAAAACCAACAGATGTGTTGATCTATATTGATGACAAACAGGTTCCAAAAGAAGAGATTAAAATACTAGGCAATCAATTTCATTTGCCAATATACAATAAATATGTCCTACAAAATTTGAATATAAAAATTAGCTATTCACAAGACCATTGCTCGTATCGCAGCTCTTCAACGCACAAAATAGGCTGGCTAGATTTTCACAAAACCAAAATAGAAATGCGCCTAGACTATGACTGCTCCTTAGCTTTCTTGTCCATTAAAAAGAAACTAAAAAAAATCAAACGGAGGTTATCAGTCCTTTCGAAAAATAATGATTGCTTAATAATTGAAAAGCAAATTGATGAATTATATGACACACTCTTAATTAACATGAGTTTTAGAACACTAAAAAAATGCAACGCAAAAGTTGACACTGTCAAAAATGAGCTCAGCTCTTATGTTTTAGAACTAGAAAAAAAATGCTCGAAATAAATAAATCTTATGAAAAAATTGCCATTACCATTGATTGTTCTTGTTCTTTTCTCTTGTATCAATACCAGTTCTATTTCAAATGCTAAAGATGCAAAGAGTATCACAGGGAACAAAAACAAAGTTGTATATGCCGACTCTCACACGTATAATGAAATCCTCATTGAATACACTCAGATTGAAAAAAAAGCAGAAGAAATACTTGTACTAAGTGACTCAAAGAAGATCAACTTAAAAGTGGAGAACATCAAAAGAGAAAGTAAAAAAATAAAAGAAAAGGCTGCTAAAAAAAGAAAAAAGAATCTTGAGCCTGACATAAAAAAACTAAAAGACAAGGGAGCCAAATTAGATAAAATTCTTGAACAGTATCAATAAAAACTTAATACTCATGGAAAGGAAAACCTGCACACTTTTTATCGCCTTAATGTTAATGAATTTATTTCCGAGCTGCATTACGATTTCTAATCTCAGCAATTCACCCAATGCATTTGTAATTACGGGGAGTGGAAATCTGGTTCCAAACTACGAAGCAAAAAATGAAAAATCACTTTTCATAGCGAATGAATTCGATAACCTTTCCAAAAAATTATCAAATATAGAACGCGAGCTAAAGCTACTAAAGGTAAGTACCTCTATTTCTGATAAAGCAATTGCTTCAAGTCATTACAAAAATGCGATTGAATCTTTACAGATCGTCTCCAATGAAATTTCGACTAAAAGGCCGAATCGAAACACGATCAAGAAGACCATCAACCCTGAAGTGACTAAATTATTAAGCAGCTATTCCAAGTTATTAGCATTGAATAAAGGCTTGACCTACTCGGATTTAGCACCAAAGACACAACAATTTTGGAATGCCTTTTTTGAGAACAATGAAGTTCAGTACAACAATACTCTAACGAATGAAAGCAAATTATCTACCCTGTTTGATTTACACCAGTTGCGCATAATTGGGAATAATTATGAAAGCTGTTCTTGGACCAACGGCGAGTTTGATCGATGCATGAATTTACCAAGCAACAAATTGAGCATCCTAAATCAAATTCCCAATATAAAAGAACTCACTTTTTCGAATATCCAATTATCTAATCTTCGAGGATTTGATCATACTCCTCTCATCGAGGAATTATATCTAGACTGCAACAATCTTACTAGCATTAACGGAATTGAGCCCTTGACAGAACTTAAAGTATTGACCATTAGAGAAAATAATTTAACAAATTTAAACGGGCTTGAACATCTAGAAAATCTTCAAACACTGCATTGCACAGGAAATGAAATCAACGACATTACAGCAATTATCGAATTACGGAAGCGCTTTCCAAATACGCTTAAAACATTTAGCATCAATGTAAAGTACTTATCGAAACAGCAACTAAACGAATTAAATTCTCTTTTCACACAACAAAATTCGAATGGTCATGAAAGAATATATCATCTATAAATCCACTAAGAATATGAGACACTCCTCTTTATTCAAAGTTTTAATCGCAATCAGTTTTTGCTTTTTTCTAATACCTAATTCAAATGCACAGATTCGAATTAAAAAATTCGTCCATGAATTCTGGGTAAAAGTTGATCCTAAAGCAAAAGAAATTAGATCGGTATTAAAAAAAATAAAAAAATTAGATACCAAAAAACCCGAGCAGTCAGATCTTTTAATGGTTGAAGAACTTTGGGTCAAAACCAATAAAATAGCTCCTGAGAAATGGGCCACTTACCCCAAGTCTTATCGCCTAGCGAAATCATTAATTTTTGAAAAATGGTTTCAATTAACTTTTCGCTTCGAAGGTGAGAATGAAGCACTAATTGAAAGTTTTTGCGTTGAAGATTTAAGAAACTGGAAGGAATTCAACGAAGAAAAAAAGGAAATCGGTGACATTTACCTTTTACGAAAGTATAAAAAGGATTTTGGATTCGATCCAAATAATATAGGCCCTTGGGCAGACAGCGTCATCACTGTAAAAGCAGCAAACTGTACCATAGCAGGACTTTGCCCAGCCCCTTTTTGTCGAGAGAAAAAATCCAAAAAGGTAAGAGGTCTTATCGTCTTTTTCAAAGAAGCTTTAAAGTTAGAACCAATTGAAAACCTCTCTCAAGATAGTGCTCAAGTTGAAATCATTTGGGAACGATTTCGGTCACAAGAACGAAAAGGAAATTTGACGCACAAGCAAGCAGATCTTATTTATGCAATGACAAAAGGAATGATAAATGATGCCCGTTACTTTCATCAAACAGGTGCCGTTAGTAAATATGAAAAACAGCAGAATATTACAAACATCGGATGTATTGCAAAAGTAGCATGGGAGGATGCCATACAAGAGGCAGAAGATCTTTGTAATGAAAATATGGAGATTAACCGCTGTATTCTGTCTGAATATTTTCCAGAATTACATGAAGACGACCTTAAGACATGGCTCAATTTTAAATTTAAAGCCGCATATCCTGGATGCAGAAGAGATACTTGTTTAAATGAATCCGCTCTAAATAGTGCACTTGAACTAAGTGATATTTATGGCCATGATGATGCTTTATGCGAATACTGCCTATGTACAGATACGATGTATCATGAAGGCTATCAAGCGATTTCAAGATTTAATTTAGAGCAATTAGATTCTTGTCCAGATAGCTGTAAAACCTTACGGGTAGGTTGTATCAGCAAATGCGCAGGTGATGATTATTGTGAAACCTGCACCGTTCAAGCTGATGAAGGATGCAACAATAAGATCTGTGTCTGCTTAGATCCCAGTGCTGTAAATTATGCACATGATTCTATTTTCAATATCAATCATCCTTTTTATAAAAAATATTTTTCTCTAAAGGATACGGTACACAATCAAGACGCTTGTACCTGGATTGGATGTACAGATCCTTGCTCACCAAATTTTCATCCTCGTGCAAAGGAAGATGGAGTATGTCAAGAAATATGTGGATGCACTTTTTCGGAAGCTAGAAATTATAATCCTCAAGCAACGCATGAAGATAGTACTTGCTTATTTGTAAGAGATGTTAGTTTAGATACTATAAAGCACAACTTAGTTGCATTTCTGGAAGATGAAGGAGCAGATGACGGAGTACTCTATTTGATAAAAGAACATATCAATTTAGACTACTGTGGTTTAAACGAAAACTGTATGAATATTTCCTTAGACATTGATGGAAATGTAATTAAACTAGCAAGCCGAATGGCACATTATGATACTGGAATATATTTTCATGAGGTGGTAGATGAAACGATGAAAGCACTCATCAAGTTTTTTCGGTATGGCGACTATGCTGATTACTTTGCTAAAAGTAATTTAAAAGCACTTATTGTTGGTGAGGCGGATAATCAACCCATTCGTAAATCTGGAATTAGATACGTGGGCGAGTTTGGTCCTATCAAGGAGAAGTATACATCGATCCACAAAAAGGCCCCTCAAACCAATCTTGAAAACATCTATGCTTTAAGAGTCGATCGGTCAAATCATCCTATTCTACTTCAGGCAGGATCTCCAATAAAGAAGAACGTTGTACTCGCTTTTGTCAGAGCTTACAGTATTAAACTCCCTATCATTAATTTTAATGCAAATGCAGATGTGAGCATTGGAGCTAAAAGAAATAGTGAAGAAGGTGAGGCTTATCGAAAAGTCTTCTTTCAACTCGAGTTTAAAGATTTCTTTAAGTTACTACAAATGGGAGGAATAACAGAAGAAGCCAGTAAGGCTGAGATTGATTATAGAAAAAATTTCCAATCAAAAACTAAATGTAAATGCTCAGAAAAATGAAAATAATACCACCAATAATTATTCTTTCAACGACCTTAATATTGTGCTTTCCTAAAACGCACCAATCGCTTTTCATTCAAGCATTAAATGAACAAAGTGTAGTGGAACAATTTGGTCACAATGACATCAAACAACTAGAACTTTCCATTGAGAATCCTATAAAAGTTCAACGAATTTTTTCTAAACTCGGAAACAACATAAAAAACGAGTCAGAAAAAAATAGATATTACAACCTACTGGGGCTCTATCATTATGAGATATTAAACAATAAAGAAAAGGGGAAGATTTATTTTTATTTAGGAGATATCAATGAAACTCCTCTATTTAATGATCCAGCCAAAAACAATAAAATCATTCATTTAAATGATGGTCAATTGGCGACTTTACCACCTGATAAATTAATCGAATCTTTATTCGAAAGTATGTATCCAGATAACCCAACAGTATACCTAACAAGATGTATGTATGCCGCTGAAAATTGTGAAAAAGTTAGAAGGGACATCAATTATTACCAAGGTTTATTCAAAAAACATAAGAATCTTTTAGTTTGGTTAAAGAGAGTCAACGATCAAAAACCACTCAATTGGGTCGACATTTATCAAGAAGAAGAAACATCTAATGATGTTTCTTCTCGTCCTAAAATAAAGCAAAAAAAATCAAAAGCAGCCAAAGATGAGGTCGCTAAAAAGTCTTTACTAAATCAACACCTGAATCATCAAACGGCTATCAGCAATTGCCATCGCATTACTTATACCAAGCAACAACATGATTTTAATAGAAAAGCTAAAAATTCATTATTAAATACCAAAAACAATATCGATCCTGAAGATGCTTATTTAAATGAACAGCAAACAATAACCCTAAACCACTTGAAAACATTGTTAGACCGTTATGATATTTTACATTCTACTTTGAGAGATGGAATCATTAGTGAGATACCGTATAACTACAGACAAAAAAGAGATTATAAAATCAATTGCAGCCGAGATGGATCAGATGGGCAAGATTTTATCATCAACTTAAAAATCTGGGGCCGAACAAAAAGTCAAAACAACCTTGACCTAGTTAAATTTACCCGAATTCTTGAACGCCTCAATTACGAAGTAAAAGCTTATCGAAAACTTACAAACGGACAAACCGATAAAATCACTCAAGACATTAGAATCCGTTACGTATTAGGCAAAAGATTTAATAACCAGTCATTGAAAATATTACCATCTTCTAAACGAATCAAGAAGAACCATTTTTCCAATTTCTTGAATAAAACAGTGATTGATTTATTATTAAACCAACCATTTAAAGGTCGTATATCTATGGATAAAAATTGTAGTAAAACAGAAACAGATCAAGGCGAAAATTATCTAATCCTATCCTGTCAGATAAAATATAAAAATCTCTTCCTGCATGAATTGAAAAGGATTAACAAAAAAATGAATAAGCTCAATTACATCAATAATAATGGGATAAATTGACTCAGATATAGTAAAATAATTTTACGAATTTCGTATCAATAAAAATGTAAACTGGAATTCTCCTGACGAATTACTAAAACTAAAAAAAGAAAAAAGTAAGATTATTGTTTAACTAGAATCTAAATCTAATTTATTAATTTTGTTGCCATTCATTTTGAAACGAAGCTTGGTGATAGTCAGGTGGGGACAAGACTTGGATTAAATGTTGGACCTGGAA
>CAYTVR010000287.1:0-9319 GCA_964441245.1 uncultured Saprospiraceae bacterium
TTGCAGAACCATGTCTGGAAATCAATAAGGAAATCAGCAATGTCTATAAATATACTGCAAAAGGGAATCTCGTAGCAGTGATTAGTAATGGAACAGCAGTACTTGGCCTCGGTGATATCGGGCCTGAGGCTAGTAAGCCAGTGATGGAAGGTAAAGGGCTTTTATTTAAAATATATGCTGATATTGATTGCTTTGATTTAGAATTGAATACCAAAGATGTCGATGAATTTGTAAGAACGGTTAAGATCCTTGAACCTACATTTGGTGGTGTCAATCTAGAAGATATCTCTGCTCCAGCTTGTTTTGAGATAGAGGAACGCCTAAAGGAGGAATTGAACATTCCAGTAATGCATGATGACCAACACGGAACAGCAATCATTAGTGGTGCAGCCTTATTGAATGCATTAGAAATCGTAGGAAAAGATATTTCCAAAGTCAAAATCGTCGTGAATGGAGCTGGTGCTTCTGCTATTTCTTGTACCAGAATTTACGTCTCGCTTGGGGCGAAAAAGGAAAACATTTTCATGTATGATAGTAAAGGACTCATCCATCCTGATCGAGATAACCTGAATGGCAAAAAACCTGAATTTGTCAATCCTACCATGCCGATGGACACTTCCCTTACGGAAATATTAAAGGAAGCAGATGTTTTCATTGGTTTATCTAGAGGTAATATCTTAAAACAGGATATGGTCAAAGGAATGGCAAAGGACCCTGTTATTTTTGCCATGGCCAATCCTGATCCAGAAATCAAATATGAGGATGCAAAAGAAGCTCGTCCAGATTGTATCATGGCGACAGGAAGATCTGATTATCCAAATCAAGTGAATAATGTCTTAGGCTTTCCTTTTATTTTTAGAGGTGCTTTAGATGTGCGAGCATCAGAGATTAACGAAGCCATGAAGTTGGCAGCTGTTTACGCCTTAGCTGATTTAGCGAAAAAGCCAGTACCAGATATTGTCAACATTGCCTATGGAAATACTAGCTTAAATTTTGGACGAGATTATATTATTCCTAAACCTGTTGATCCTCGTTTAATCACTACGGTAGCTCCAGCTGTTGCAAAAGCTGCGATGGATTCAGGTATTGCCAAGCATCCAATAATGAATTGGGAAGAATATGAATTTGAATTGTCCAAACGTTTAGGATTAGACAATACCATTTCAAAGGTTATTGAAACCAAAGCGAAGCAAGATAGAAAGAAAGTCGTTTTTACAGATGCGCAGAATTTATCTGTTCTTAAGGCAGCACAAGTAGCTTTAGAAGAGAAAATTGCTATTCCCATTTTATTAGGCAACGTAAAAAAAGTACGTGCCTTAATGGAAGAATATAACATTTTACTTCCGGGAGTCAATATCATTGATCCTAAATCACCTGCTAATGAATCTGAACTGAGTACTATTAGTAAATATGGTGCGCTACTATATGATAAACGAAAGCGAAAAGGAATGACCGCCGCAGAAGCTTTGGATTCTTTGCGTAGTAGAAGTTACTATGGTGCTATGATGGTAGAAACGGGTGCAGCAGATGCGATGATTGGTGGTCTAACCAAAAAATATCCGCATACGGTGCGTCCAGCTTTACAAATTATTGGCCCTAAAGAAGGCGTTGAAAAAGTAGCAAGTGTGCATATTTTAATGACCAAATTCGGTCCTTTATTTTTAGGAGACACAGCCATCAATCATCAATTGACAGCCGAAGGTATTGCTGGTATTACGGAACTTGTTGCGGAACAGGTGACTGCCTTCGATATCAAACCTAGAATCGCTTTATTGTCTTATTCTAATTTTGGATCAGTGAAGGAAGGAGATTCTGCAAAGTTGATGAATCAAGCAACTTCTATATTGAGTCAAAGGCATCCTGACTGGATTGTTGATGGAGAAATGCAAGCTCACATGGCACTTAATCCAGAAATTAGACAGCAGTTTTTTCCTTTTTCTAGATTAGGAAAATCTAGAGCCAATACGCTTATTTTTCCAAATTTATCTTCTGCCAATATTGCTTATAATATACTGGGTGGGGTAGCAGAAACAGATATCATTGGTCCCATTTTACTTGGTTTAAATAAGCCCGTTCACATTCTACAATTGGGTGCTACCGTTCGACAGATTGTTGATATGATCGGTATTGCTGTCATCCATGCTCAAGAATAAATTCAACAATTTTTCACGTAGAAAATAGACAACTAGAGGCAAAGGAGTAATTCTTCTTTGTCTCTTTTTTATTGGAAATTGAAATTTTTTTCAACTCTTTTACAGAATAAATATTTACTCAGACGTAAATTCCTTTTTATTTAATTTTCATTTTCATCTGAACATCTCAACTAAAAACCAAGGAAATTTTCAGCCTTATAAATTAGAGATCAAAAGGGGAGAAGCACCTACAAGAATAGATCATTTATAGTTGATATTAGTATCGTCTAACCATTTTCAAAGTATCATTATTGATGCGAGTATATTTTTTTGAAAACGAATTGAAATTTATATTTTTTTTTAACATACTAAAATGAAATATTATGTAAATTGCCGAATATTAAACAACTTCCACATATGTTTTTGAGTTTCTTTTTGGTAAAATAGAGTTAATGCGGCACCCAAATCTAGGCTTTCTTCTCTTCTTTTGTCTTTGGCTTAACTCATGTTGGGCACAAAATCAGAACCAACCTAATACTGGAGTTGGCATCACCGTTAAACATAGTAGCGAACCTATTCTTTTAGATGGGATGCTCAACGAAAAAATTTGGCAAAAAAGTAACAAAGCGCATAACTTTTCTCAATATTTCCCTACCGATACGACACTGGCCAATGCACAGACAGAGATTTCGATGTGCTATGACGATACTCATCTTTATGTGGGCATAAAATGCTATTCCAAAGGCAATGATTTTGTCACGCCTTCGCTGAAAAGAGATCATGGATTCTTTGGAAATGACAATATCACCATTCTCTTTGATACTTATAATGACAATACCAATTCATTTGCCTTTGGTATCAACCCTTATGGCGTGAGAAGAGATGCACTCGTATTTGGAGGTGGTCGGAGTGGAGGAGATATGAACATGTCCTGGGACAATAAATGGAAAGGAGAGTCTATAATTCATGACGATTATTGGACAGCAGAAATGGCCATTCCATTCAAAACCATTCGTTTTAATAATGGTAGTGAAAAATGGCGTTTCAACAGTTATCGATTCGATACACAACACAATGAAATCAGTTGTTGGATCAATATACCTCGATCTTACATTATCATGGATATGTCCTACATGGGCGAAATGAAATGGGAAGCGCCTTTAGAAAAAACAGGTACCAATATTTCTATTATTCCTTATGCAGCGACTAGTTTAACTAGAGATTTTGAGGATGACACACAAAATAATACTCAAGGAGATTTTAGTTTTGGAGGTGATGCAAAAATTGCTTTAAATTCCAGTCTGAATCTCGATCTAACCATCAATCCTGATTTCTCGCAAGTTGAAGTTGATCAACAAGTAACCAACTTAGATCGATTTGAAATTTTCTTTCCAGAACGTAGACAATTCTTTTTAGAGAATGCTGATCTATTTGCTGGTTTTGGAAATAGTAGAGCCAATCCATTTTTCTCTCGACGAATAGGGGTAGCATTAGATACTATGACAGAAAATAATATTCAAAATACTATTCTAGGAGGTGCAAGATTGAGCGGAAAAATCAATGATAAACTTAGAATCGGTTTACTAAATATGCAAACGGCGGCTCAATCTAAAAATGATTTGCCAAGTTTCAATTACACCGTCGCCGCGATGGAACATAAGGTTTTTAGTAAATCCAATGTTGCTTTTATGATGGTCAATAAACAAGCTCTGAATCCTAATGATTATGGAGATACTCATTTTGATTATAATAGAGCTTTAGGTGCAGAATATCGTCTGATATCGAAAGACAATACCTTTTCTGGAAAACTGGCAGCACATACACTTTTTACCCCTAAGAAAATTGATAACAAAAACTTCCTATTTGGGCGATTAGTCAAAAATACCAGAAAGTATCGATTAGAAATGGTAGCCATGATGATTGGTGATGGCTATCAACCAGAAGTTGGTTTCGTACCACGTAATAACTTTCTGAGATTTAGTCCAGAAGGATCAATTAATTTTTTCCCCAAAAAAGGAAGCATTGCCCAACATTCTATAGGATTTGATTATGATCGAATTTATAATCTCCTTCCTGAGTATTTTGATGGAGATCAAAATAATGAGAAAATACTTGATGATTACGAATTACAAGAATCTAATTGGGAGTTATACTGGAGATTTAGTTTTCGAAATAATTCAAATATAAGATTGACCTTTCAAAGTCAAGGACTCACGCTTTTAGATGATTTTGACCCGACAAGGATTCAAGAAGAAGATGTCTTTTTAAGCGCCGGTGATCATTTTCGTTATAATTTTATCACCCTTAATTATCGATCTGATCAAAGGAAAATATTTACCTGGAATATTCAACCTAACGTAGGACAATTTTTCAACGGCTACAGAGCAGGAGTACGAGGATCTTTTAGATATCGGTTTCAGCCACTGGGATTTATTTCATTAGATTATAACTTCAATCATATCAATTTATCAGGCTATAATGAAGACAATGGAATGCCCGATTTCGAGAAAACCAATCTTTGGTTACTTGGTCCAAGAATAGAATTAACTTTTTCCAAAAATCTATTTTTGACCACCTTCATTCAATACAATGACCAATCCCAAAACCTCAATATTAATGCTCGTTTCCAATGGAGATTTGCACCTGTTTCTGACTTTTTTATCGTGTATACCGATAACTACGCTACCGATCCTTTTGATCGATTCAATAATAGTCGTAATCGTGCATTGGTCGCAAAATTTACTTATTGGCTCAATTTATAAACTCGATTCTGTCTTTAATAAAAAAAGTATTGGTCGAATATTTTCAACCACAATGCTTTCAAATTAGATAAGCATTACCAATGCTATTTTTCCAAAATGGTATAACAATCTCTACTTATAAACCAATAGAATGGTCAAAGTTAAGTTGAGCCAGAAAGCATAACCAAACCACCTAAATTGACATACGCTTGTCTTTTATAAAATAAATCTAAATTCCTCTCCAATTTATTACCTTTTTCCATAGAATTAAGTGAAATTTGCAGCTTCAAATCAACAAGGCTTTTTTAAACATACTTCTTAAAAAACATTTTCCCAATGATTTTATTTTTTGGAAATCCAGCTGAAAAGATCTATACGCTTCAGGTAGCGAACGCTTTATTACCAGAGGATGTCAAAAAACTAAACTGGCTATTTGGCCAGCAAGCTCAAATTGAAGAAAGCGAGATCTCAGGTCATTTTATCGGCCCTAGAGCTGCGATGATAACCCCTTGGAGCACCAATGCAGTAGAAATTACACAGAATATGACGATCAAAGGCATTGAACGAATCGAGGAGTTCAATGCACTTAATGAGTCAAACATGGACTTTGACCCGATGCTTTTCCAAAAGTATGATGGATTAAAACAAGACATTTTCACCATCAATATTCAGCCGGAAGCAGTAAAAGAAATTGAGGACATTGCCACCTATAATCAAACAGAAGGCTTGGCCCTTAGTGAAGAGGAGGTAGCTTATTTAAAAGAAGTCTCTACAAGAATTGGTAGAAAATTAACCGACTCCGAAGTCTTTGGATTTTCGCAAGTGAATAGTGAGCATTGTCGCCATAAAATATTCAACGGAACCTTTGTCATTGACGGCCAAGAAAAACCACATTCTCTTTTTCAACTCATCAAAAAAACGTCCAAAGAAAATCCCAATCACATCGTCTCTGCATATAAAGACAATGTTGCTTTTATGAAAGGACCACGGGTCACTCAATTTGCGCCCAAGCGTCCAGACTTACCAGATTATTATGAAAAGAAGGAATTTGATTCTGTGATTTCGCTCAAGGCGGAAACGCATAATTTTCCCACAACTGTAGAACCATTCAATGGTGCAGCAACTGGTTCAGGAGGAGAAATCAGAGATCGATTGGCAGGTGGAAAGGGGTCGCTTCCTTTGGCGGGAACAGCAGTATATATGACCTCTTATTCTCGCCTTCGCGAAAATCGGCCCTGGGAAAAAGGAATGGACGAAAGACCATGGCTTTACCAAACTCCGATGGACATTTTGATTAAAGCCTCCAACGGTGCATCTGATTTTGGAAATAAATTTGGGCAACCGCTTATTAGTGGTTCTTTATTGACTTTTGAACATGAAGAGGGTAGTCGTCATCTTGGCTTTGACAAAGTCATTATGATGGCTGGTGGAATTGGTTACGGAAAGGCAGATCAAGCATTGAAAGCAGCACCTCAAGCAGGAGATAAGATTGTTATTTTAGGTGGAGATAATTATAGAATTGGGATGGGCGGAGCTGCTGTTTCATCGGCAGATACTGGAGCTTTTAGTTCTGGAATTGAATTAAATGCAATTCAACGATCCAATCCTGAGATGCAAAAACGAGCCGCCAATGCTATTCGTGGTTTGGTGGAAAGTGATGTCAATCCTGTTGTATCTATTCATGATCATGGAGCAGGTGGTCACCTCAATTGTTTGTCAGAATTGGTCGAAGAAGTTGGTGGTAAAATAAATCTTGATCAACTTCCAGTCGGAGATCCAACATTATCCGCCAAGGAAATAATCGGAAACGAATCTCAAGAACGAATGGGCTTAGTGATTGGAAATGATCACATTGAAACACTAAAACGTATCGCTGATCGAGAACGTTCGCCTATGTATGAAGTAGGAGAGGCGACGGGCGATCACCGCTTTACCTTTGAGTCAAAAACGACTCAGGAAAAACCAATGGATTTAGCCATGAGTGATATGTTTGGTAGCTCTCCAAAAACCATCATGGAGGACAAAACGCTGCATCGGACATATGCAGCGCTTCAATATTCTGAAGCTCATCTTCAGCAATATATCGAGGATGTTTTGCGCTTGGAAGCGGTCGCTTGTAAAGATTGGTTAACCAATAAAGTAGATCGCTGTGTAGGTGGCCGTGTGGCCAAACAACAATGTACAGGGCCACTTCAATTACCTTTGAATAATTGTGGCGTCATGGCTTTGGATTTCGATAGTCAACAAGGTATTGCGACTTCAATTGGGCACTCACCAGTCAGTGGTTTACTCAATCCGGCTGCTGGTTCTAGGAATGCCATTACGGAAGCTTTAAGTAACATTATTTGGGCGCCTTTAGAAAATGGTTTGGCCGCTATTTCGCTTTCTGCAAATTGGATGTGGCCTTGTCGGAATGAAGGAGAAGATGCTCGTTTATATGAAGCGGTTAAAGCTATTTCGGAATTTTCAATTGCTTTAGGTATTAATGTTCCAACGGGTAAAGATTCCTTATCAATGAAGCAAAAGTATCCGGATAAAGATGTGATTGCTCCGGGTACTGTTATTATATCTGCTGCTGGAAATTGTAATGAAATCAACAAAATAGTTGAACCTGTTTTACAAAAAAACAGCGGTTCAATTTATTATATTAATTTGTCCAATGATCGTCATCAACTCGGTGGTTCTTCATTCGCGCAAACGCAAAATAAAATCGGAACAACTGCTCCAGATGTTACTAATCCTCAAAATCTAATCACGACTTTTAATGTAATGCAAAAATTGATTAGCAGTAATCAAATCTCCGCAGGTCATGATATTTCTGCAGGAGGATTATTGACTACTTTATTGGAAATGTGCTTTGCAGATGATAACCTATCTGCTGAAATCGATCTTTCAGCCATAGGAGAGAAGGACACTGTAAAACTATTATTATCAGAGAATTGTGGAATTGTATTTCAAGCAAAAGATGAACAAGTAGAAAATCATTTTAGTGAAAACAGTATCACCTTTTATAAAATAGGAGCTGTGACTTCAGGTCAGCAATTGAAAATCAAAAACCATGATTTTGAAGAAGACTTCGATATTCCATATTTAAGAGATACCTGGTTCGAAACTTCTTATTTGTTAGATCAAAAACAATCTGGTCCAATCAAAGCCAAAGAGCGATTTGATAATTATAAAAATCAAGCTTTACATTTTAAATTCCCCAATCACTTCACAGGCTTACTTCCTAAAATTGATAATTCAAAACCGAAACCAAAGGCTGCCATCTTAAGGGAAAAAGGTTCTAACTCCGAACGTGAAATGGCTCATGCGATGTATCTTGCCGGCTTTGATGTCAAAGATGTTCACATGACGGATTTGATTTCTGGAAGAGAAACTTTAGAGGATATTCAATTTATTGGAGCTGTAGGTGGATTTTCTAATTCCGATGTTTTGGGTTCTGCAAAAGGTTGGGCCGGTGCTTTTATGTACAATGAAAAAGCAAAAGTTAGTTTAGAAAAATTCTTTGCGCGGGAAGATGTCTTATCTGTAGGAATTTGTAATGGCTGTCAATTATTTGTCGAATTGAATCTGATCAATCCTGAGCATAGCCAGTTGCCAAAGATGGAACATAATGAATCCCAAAAACACGAAAGTGGATTTACATCTGTTGAGGTTCTTGAAAACAACTCGGTCATGTTGTCTTCTTTAGCTGGAAGCAAATTGGGGGTCTGGATTTCACATGGAGAAGGTAAATTCAATTTACCCATGTCAGAAGATCAATACCACTTAGTCGCGAAATATGGCTATCAAGGCTATCCTGCCAATCCAAATGGAAGTGATTACAATACCGCCATGATGTGTAATGCAGACGGAAGACATCTTGTTATGATGCCGCACATTGAACGATCTATTTTTCAATGGAATTGGGCCAATTACCCTCAAGGTAGGAGAGATGAAATTTCCCCTTGGATTGAAGCATTTGTTAATGCTAGAAAGTGGTTGGAGGAAAAAAGCTAGGTTTTAGAATGGATAGAATTTAATGGCTCATTACTTGAAAAAATCGACTGTTGATCCTATTGTAAAACCTGTAGTAAAATTTTCTCCAACCATTATCTAAAAAAGAAACTCAATATGGATAAGCCGAGAAAAACAAAGCAACTAACTCGTTGGGTAATTATCCTAATTGCACCTATACTATTTTCTCAGAGTTGCTATAATAAAATTGGAAAGAAGGTTGTTGAAAAAAACAGTAAACTAAAAGGCTTGCTTATTCTTTATCGACCTCCCATCCATTCCAATATTGTTCCTCTTACAGACATCTTAATAATTTCCTCTATAAAAAGTTTATCTGAGTTATCTTCAAAAGATACCTTGGTGGCTTTAGATTCTGATATAAGAAATCTAGGAATTGATTATCAACTCCACAATTGTACTCTTGGATACAAAGGGGAACGAATTAGT
>CAYTVR010000288.1:0-9134 GCA_964441245.1 uncultured Saprospiraceae bacterium
AACCGCTGTAGATGGTTTTGCAGACCACTGCCTAGCCACTCGGCCACGCGACCATTATTTTCGGAAGGCAAATATAAGTGTTTTTTTTAATTCTCGCTGAAAAATTTTAATTTCTTCTTAGAGAACACTTTTTTACCGACATTTATTTAACGAAACTAAGGGGATATGGTTCCAAAAAAAGAAATAAAAATAAAATTCCTTCTTCGACAAATCCTTTGGACATTCATAAAGTGCGATGAAAAAGCGATCAAAGGAAGCGTTGAATTTCAATTTTGAATGTCTATACAAATACATGCGGACGTACAGAATTTGTCGAATAACCATAAAATTATATCTCAGATAAATCTTTTTGAAGGATCGTTTTTGATGAATTTTTCTCCGTATTCGCCCCTTGAAGTGGAATAGTGAAGACAAAGGTAGTACCTTCATTAATTTTGGACTTAAAATAAATTTCTCCACCATGTAGTTTTACCACCTTTTTACAGATAGCTAAACCAATCCCCGTCCCAGGTCGATCGAGGTGATTGACTCTTTGAAAAGGTAAAAAAGCTTTCTTTTGAAAGGCTTCGTCCATACCCAAACCATTATCAATCACCTTGAAAATCCATTCTTTTTCATTTTTGTCGCAAGTAATTTTAATAATTGGACGATGGTCTGCCCTGAATTTTATTGCATTACTTAGGAGGTTTTGAAAAAGTTGGAGGATTCCAGATTTATAAATGTATAATTCAGGTAGAGAATCTGTAGTGATTTTTGCATCATTTTTTTCGATTGCTTGATGAAGGTTCAACCGAACCATTTCTATCACCTCATCTAACTTCGTGAACTCGAACTGGTGATCTTTTCGACTTGCTCTCGAAAAGTCAAGTAGATCGTTGATGACATTTTTCATTTGAGTCGTCCCCTTAGTCATAAAATGAATGAACTCATCTGCTCGTTGATCCAGTTGACCATGATATCTTTCCTTTAACAAGGTCGCGAAATTCGTAATCGTACGAAGTGGACTTTGCAAATCATGTGAAGCGATATAAGTGAATTGCTCCATTTCGTCGTTGGACCTTTCCAGTTCTTTCAAATGTGCAATGACTTGTCTAGATTGGCGTTCTAAGGCAACTTTTTGCTTGCGCAATTCAATATTCTTCGCCTCTAATTCGGCTTTTTGTTCAGATAATTTTCTATTTGCCTCTTCAACAATAGCCTGATTTTTTTCAAGTTCATCTACAGAAGTTCTCAATAAATTAGTCGTTATAAATTTATCTTTTTCAACACGCTTGATTTTAAAATCTGCAATGCTCAAAAACTTTTTTAAAGACTTAATTTTTTGAATCACATCTGATTTGTCAGAGTCATCGATGTCCAGGGTGTTGATACGTGATATTAACGATTCTATGTCCGCTGGTTTCATATCTTATTTCTCTTTGAAAGTAACTAGAGAGCAGGTTTCATTATGAAACTCACATGTACCGTTTTTAGTTGGTCCAATTTCTCCGTAAGTCATAAATCCAATCATTGGAGTATTCCAACAATCGTGAATTCCTTTTACTTCTTCCTCTAATAAAGGGCCAAAAGCAGAGTGTCTTCCTTTACAGGAAAATAAAATCATTGCATCAGCTGGAGTGGTCTTCTTAAAAGTGCCAAATTCTTCCAATGTTTGATCAATGACTTCAAAACCCGGCGCAATAGAAAATTTAAATTGATCTCCCTCTTTTACTCCTCCGGCTAAAATCAAGGTTCTATCTTCTTCATTAGCCATTACTGGAGCTCGAAGGATTTTGTTTTCGCCGTCTCTAATGATTTGTAAAGGATATTGGCCACTCAAAGTATTGAGTAATTCTTCTTTTACGTTGGCATTGTTAAAATAACCGAAGTACTTAATGAAAACATCCAAAGCTGGTTCATCATTGATCGCATATAAAATGTTTCCTTCTGATTTAGTAATCGTATTGGTATTTCCGATCGCTTCCCAACCACTTGTAGCCATTCCTTTGACCTCTATTTTGTTGGTATCAATGACAAGACTTAAAATTCCGTTATTTGAATTTTGCTGATTATCGAAAATAGAAGTTTCCGGCGAATTAGGTGCTGCACCTGAAAGTCCGCCGAATAATGGGAATTCTTTTTTCATTGCATCTTTCATCCCGAAAACGATTTGTTCACCATCTACAGCGATACCGCCTGAAAGAACAACGATTCCAGGGTTTTCAAAACATTCTTGAGCAAATTGTCCTGTTTGATGTGCAATTTGATAAGTTGTCTGGTCTTTGGTTTCCACAAAATGAGTTCGATAATATGATTTATCCATATCCATGACTAGGACGACAATCGAATCGTCATGAATTTCTTTATCACATATTTCACCAGCAGAGGTTCCACCAATCAAATCGATATTGTATTTTGTAAAAGCCTGACTTATCGCGTTTAAATCATGAGTCGAAGAAGTAAAAACGATGCTTAGGGTTGGTTGGAAATCATTTTGGATTAATGTTTCTAATTGAGTGTTAAGTTCTATTATATTCTTTGCAGAAAAAGTTTTAGATTGCATGAGAGAGTTGATTTTAGAGTTAAAAAATCGGATTTAATAAATATTAGCCATGTAAAAAATGCTAATATTCAATTTTGCTTGCATGTCAATATTTATCTATAAATGTTTAGCTTTAAGTGGGGTTGGATCTCTTTATATATTCAAAAAGCATGCCATCTGATTGTTTTTTTTTATATAAATGAGTTAATGATTCGTAATAAATATTTGACCGAATAAGCATAAGATTATTATGAAAAATACGCGTAAATCATTTTTGTTTTTTTTATTTGTTTTAGGATCAATTGGACTGGTCAGTGCACAGCCTAGTTCAAAATTACATTCCTTGCTAAAGAAGAGATTGCCTAACGCTACGATCAAAATATTAGAAGCAAAAGACCACTTTAGTGAAGCTTATGAAATCATGTTGGACCAACCTTTAGATCATAAAAATGTTGCTGCGGGTGATTTTCAACAATTGATTTATTTACAGCATGTGGATCGTAAACAGCCAATGGTCATGGAAACAGCAGGATATGCTGCACGATTTCGAACCAATGAGCTTTCGCAGATATTGAAAGGAAACCAATTGACAGTGGAATATCGATATGCTGGAAAATCGAAACCTCAAAAAATGGATTGGCAATATCTCAACAATGATCAAGCTTCTGATGATTTGCATCGAATTAAAAAACTATTTAAGAAAATTTATAAGAAAGATTGGGTGAGTACTGGCGTCAGTAAAGGAGGGCAAACGACATTAATTTACAAAAGTAAATATCCTAAAGATGTTTGTGTGGCCGTTCCTTATGTAGCTCCAATGCCGCTTGCTCAAGAAGATAAACGAACGGATACACATCAAGCTAATATTGGATCAGATGAGTGTCGACAAAAGATTCGTGACTTTCAACGAGCAGCTTTGAAAAAGCGTAGTGAGTTAATTCCAATGCTCAATCGTTTTGCTGAAAAAAATAAGTTAAGTTATTCTATTGGAACTGATGTTGCTTTGGAATATGCGGTACTTGAGTTTCCATTTTCGTTTTGGCAATGGGGTGGATTTTGTGATGATATTCCTGCATCGAGTGCAGACTCAGAAGCCATTTTTGACTACATCAATAAAATCGTTCAATGGAATTTTTATTCTGATGCTTCCGCAGAAACTTATCTACCTTCCTTTTATCAATTCATTACAGAACTAGGATATTATGGTTTTCCAAAAGCACATTTAGAAGATTTGCTAGTGGCAGTTCCTAATCCGAGTAATACAATATTTGCCCCTAAGGGCGTAGACTTAACTTATCGGTCTTATCTCCATCCGGTTGTAGATTATTTAAAAAAGAAGGGTGATCGTATCATTTATATTTATGGAGAATATGATACTTGGACCGCTTGTGGGGTGACGCCTCCAAAAGAAAGAGACGCTTTAAAAATTGTTAAAATCGCCGGAGACCATTCCACAAGGATCAAAAATATTCCTGAAGAACAACAACAAAAAATTTATGAAAAATTAAAAAAATGGTTGAAAGTTGAAATCTTTCCTTTAGAGGAAAATTAAAAAAAATCCGCGATAGCATGCCGTCGCGGATTTTTTATATTCATTTTTTCAATCGATAATTCTATAGATCAAATTTAATTCCTTGAGCTAAAGGAACCGTTTTGCTATAGTTGATCGTATTGGTTTGTCGACGCATGTAAGCTTTCCAAGCATCAGAACCACTTTCACGACCTCCACCCGTTTCTTTTTCACCACCAAAGGCACCACCGATTTCTGCACCACTAGTTCCAATATTGACATTGGCGATTCCACAATCAGAACCACTAGCAGAAAGGAAATATTCTGCTTCTCGAATGCTATCGGTCATGATCGCCGAAGACAATCCTTGAGGTACATCATTTTGTAAAGCGATCGCTTGATCCAAAGTTTTATATTTGATCAAGTATAAAATTGGAGCAAAGGTTTCATGCTGTACAATTTCATAACTGTTCTCTACTTCTGCAATACAAGGTTTGACATAACAGCCACTAGTGTAAGCTTTACCCGATAAAACGCCACCTTTCACTAAGAATTTTCCACCTTCTGCTTTCACTCTTTTGATCGAGTTCAAATAATTGTTCACAGAGTCGGTGTCAATTAATGGACCAACGTGCATTTTTGGATTTAAAGGATTTCCAATTTTTAATTGCTTATAGGCTTTCGCCAAAACTTTTTTGACTTGATCGTAAATACTTTCGTGAATAATCAAACGGCGAGTAGAGGTACATCTTTGTCCAGCAGTACCTACGGCACCAAAAACAGCACCAGTTAAAACTACTTTCATATCTGCATTTGGCGTCACAATGATTGCATTGTTTCCACCTAATTCTAATAAAGTTCGTCCCAATCGTTCTCCTACAGTCGCCGCAACAATTTTTCCCATACGGGTACTTCCTGTAGCAGAAATCAAAGGCAATCGTTTATCTGTAGTCATGAATTCTCCAACGGTATAATCACCATTGATCATACAACTTACTCCCTCAGGAACTTTATTCGCCTTCAATACTTTTTGGAAAATATTCTGACAAGCTACCCCACATAAAGGTGTTTTTTCAGAAGGCTTCCAAATACAAACATCTCCACAAACGATAGCGATCATAGAATTCCAAGACCAAACCGCTACTGGAAAATTAAACGCAGAAATGATTCCAACCACACCCATCGGATGCCATTGCTCATACATACGATGTTGTGGTCGCTCTGAATGCATAGATAATCCATACAACTGTCGAGATAAACCAACTGCAAAATCACAGATGTCAATCATCTCTTGTACTTCTCCAAAACCTTCTTGTAAGCTTTTTCCCATTTCATAGGAACAAGTCGGCCTAATGAATCTTTATGTTTTCGAAGTTCTTCACCATATTGACGAACGATCTCTCCTCGCTTTGGTGCAGGCATTTGTCTCCAAGTAGTAAATGCTTTTTGACTGGTTTTGACCACTCGATTGTACTCCGCTTTAGAAGTGACACTGACACTACCAATAAAGTTGCCATCTACAGGAGAGTAAGACTCGATATATTTTTTCGAGGAAGCTGTGGATTTTAGTCCGGTACTGGTACCATTGTTTTTTTGCTTCAGGCCCAGTTTTTTTAAGAAGTCTTTTTTCATTGAAATTTGATTTTATAGTGAAGTAGTTTTAGAATAAGGAACTGGCAATATTTGATTTGCTGAGATTCCCTCTCACTGCTTCTATTTTTAATTTGGCTAATAAATCTGTTTTTATTAAAGCCGCAAAATTAAGCCTTTTTTATGGAGAAAGTAAAGACCGGACAAAAATTGATGATTGGAATTGAATTATTGTTTTACAGAAAACAGATATCAAGTCTAAACTGGATGTTTAAACGATATAATTTGAATCTAGTTGCAGAGAAGAATTAAGAAAAAATAGAAGTGTACTTTAATTCAAAGTCAATCAATTGACAAACAATTTTACGATTGGATTTAATATTTCGCTTAGTTGTGTATTCTTTCCCGTTTGAGTTGCGATAAATTTCAATTTTTTTATCGGGAATATTAATGATCCAATATTCAGGAATACCAGCTTTTGCGTATAACGAGCGTTTGAT
Organism: uncultured Saprospiraceae bacterium; assembly: GCA_964441245.1. Classification (GTDB taxonomy): domain Bacteria; phylum Bacteroidota; class Bacteroidia; order Chitinophagales; family Saprospiraceae; genus JALZUU01. The sequence goes on from CAYTVR010000288.1 coordinate 6,122, forward strand.
CGTTTTATCATATTTCAAAGAAGAATCAGCAACTTCGATAACTAAAAGAATATCTTTTGCTTTAGGATGATTATTTCGATATTTATCTTTTTTAAATTTTGCAATTACTACATCTGGTTCCGGTTCAGATGTTTGTCCTAATATAATAGGGTTTTGTCCTCGTACTACTATCTTCCCGTGTAGTTGGATAATGATTTGTTCGATCAACTCATCTACGATACTGGCATGATTAGTTTTGATAGGTGTCTTCTTAATAACGTCTCCATTAATTAATTCGACTTGGTCAGTAGATTTTATGATGCCTACTTCCGCCATTTTGTAATATTCCTCTACCGTAAATAACTGCCGTGCTGGTTGGAAAGTCATAGTTGAATCATTTTATATAAGGATAACATAGTAGGACTAGAAGTGCAAATAGCCATTTTTGTTCGTCTTTTCCCTTTGGTTCGGCTATATTTGTGTTTTTGGAACAAACAAAAAGAGAAATTAATCTTTCCTTATGAAATTTGAAGATTTTTTGCTGGAATTTTCTGGAGACATTACCAGCCATCAACAGTTTTTGTTTAATGCACTCGCAACAGCTGTTTTGGCTTACTTGCTTGGAGTATTTTATGCTCGGTATGGCTCCGCAGTCAGTAATCGGAAGAAGTTTGGACATAATTTTATGTTATTGGCATTGACCACGATGTTGATCATTTATATTGTCAAAAGTTCCATTGCTTTATCATTAGGTTTGGTAGGAGCTTTGTCGATCGTTCGGTTTAGAGCAGCGATTAAGGAACCAGAAGAATTGATTTATTTGTTTTTTACGATTGGAATCGGCTTAGGAATGGGCGCCAATCAAACAGTGATTACATTATTAGCTTTTGTTTTGATCATGAGTTTATTGATGATTCGAGCGATGGTATTGCGAAAACCAGCGATCAAATCTCCAGAGAATATGTTTATCAGTATTTCCACTAAAGAACTCAGCGTTACAGATATCAATGACATCCTATCTAAGAATTTTTCCTTTATAGAGTTAAAAAGAATGGATCAATTCAATGGACAATTAGATGTATCTTATATCATCGAAACGACAGATGTCAATCACATTGTCAAAGCCAAAGACCAATTAATTGAAAAAGCACCACAGCTTAATTTTTCATTTATTGAACAACGCAACTTATCTGTTTAAGTGCTTAGAGCATTTTCTTATGCGTCCAATTTTTTTTAAAATAATCAGTATCCTTTTCTTTGTATTTGTAGTGAACCATTCATTACAAGCACAATTGAATACCAGTGGTGCTGGTCGTATAGAAAGTGAATTTAAACTCAATGTCCCATACGAAATCAAGCAAGATGTTTGGCTTTTTCTCAATCAAGCATTTGATCAAAATGGGATTAAACGTTTAGACACAGCGTTTAACGCAATAGTCGCGCAAGAGATTTTTTATGATCAATATTTTGACAATGAAGATTTGTTAATGTATCAAAAAGAAGTAGGTGTTCGATTTAGGCAACGTTATGTAGCTGATACTTTAGCCAAAGAATTATTGCAGTTGAAGCTTCCGCTAAATGATACTACCGGAGTGGCTAGGCAAGAAATCAAATTCAACGTTTATCGAAAGATAAAAAAGAATGATCGCTTAGCCATGCATCCTTTTTGGAAATATGTTCGACCAAAAAATCGAGAGGAAGTCAATTTGCAATTGGCGAGTTTAGGAATTACTGGAGATGATTTAAGTCCTTCCGTAAAAGTTCGACAAGACCGTCGTAGAATTTATGTTTCTGAAAAAGGAGAGTCTCTTTTGACCATGACTTTTGATGAAGTTTGTTCTTTTTATTTTCCTTACCCTTGTTATACCGAATTGGAATTGGAACTCAACGAAGTTCGATTTACAAATGGTGATGCAGCAGAAAGAAGCAGAATGGAAGAGATCAATAAAAGAGTCAAAGAAAAAATCATGACTCAATTTACGGCTCTCCAACAAGACCAAACACCAAAGTATAATAAGATGTATCTTTTATTAAAAGATAATATTCTAGAAAAAATTTATAGCAATTTGATGTATATCATTTTTGGATGTATTGTCGCAGTGGCGATCTATTTATTTGTAGCCAATAATTTGTCTCAAAAACAAAAAATACTCAGCCATGCAAATCGCCAGTAATTACAAAGCAGCAGAAAAAAGTCGGTGGAAAAAGAAATTACCTTTGATGTTGGCCATCATTAGTTTGATCGTACTCACTGGTTTAGCTTTTTTATCACAAGGAGAGGAAAGCAATGAGTACTTCTGTGATATGGAATCTAGAGAGGGTAAAAACTTTAAGGCAGGATGGAGTACTTTATCGAAAGGTGAAACCCAAAACAAGGAGAAAGCCTTCAATGGAAAATATTCCTCCAAATGTGATCCTACTTCAAAGTATGGACCAACCTTGGTAATCGAAAATGTAAGTTCTGGAGATATCATAGAATCATCCGTTTGGCAACAAAGTGATGAAGGCTACGGTTCTTTGGTTTTTCAAGGAACCTGGAAAGGCTATTTTGAGGATACTCGAAAAGCAAAGAAAGTCCTTCGTGGTTGGGAACAACTTTATATGATAGATACGATTCCGCCTGGTGTCCAAAATGGAATACTTAAAATTTATCCAGTTATTGCATCAAAAGATGGAAGGGTTTATTTTGATGATTTCAAAGTAAGACATGTTAAGCGAAGGTTAGCGCAAGTTGTTTGGAATAAAGATGCCTATAAAGGCCAAAAGTTAGATCTCGTTGTTGACGAAAGTGATATCGCTAAATTAAAAATCAAACGAACAGAAGCACTCGATCGAGGTAATTTAATTACAGGAAAAAAAGATTTAGTCAAAGCAAAACTAAAAGAAGGCGATCAAGAAGTTGATGTAAAAGTTCGTTTGAAAGGTGATTTGTTAGATCATTTACAAGGTGATAAATGGTCTTTCCGAATAGTCCCGGAAAAAGGACAATCGTGGAATGGGATGGGAGAGTTTTCAGTACACAATACTGCTTCGC
>CAYTVR010000289.1:0-9066 GCA_964441245.1 uncultured Saprospiraceae bacterium
ATCAGAATCTAAACCTAATTTTTAAATTTTGTTGCGATTCATTTTGAGACTAAGTTTCCTCAAAATTAAAATAAAAGCATGAAAAAATTAATTACAATTATTATTGCTTTATTTATCTCTATTCTTCCATCCCAATCACAGTCAATTGAATTGACAGATTTTAATGGAACTACAGGTTGTCTAGGGATGGTGTTTTCATTAACTCCTATAGCTCCAATTAATGGTAAAATGCCTACAATAATTCAACGGCAGGAATAACTGCGTCTTGGAGTAATATGGAGAACCGTTGGGAAATATCTTCCGGAGTAACTGTTATTTGGTACAACACAAGTGCAAGCAGTCCAAATCCACCTGCACTTGGACTTGGAACTTGGGTAGAAAATGGGATAGGATGTAATAATCTTTTACAATTTAACGGTTCAGGAACACAATCAAGTTTACCTGTAGAATTGATTTCTTTTATTGGAACTTATGAAAAAAATCAAATTGAACTGACTTGGCAAACTGGTTCTGAAATCAATAATGAAAAATTTGAAATTGAAGAAAGTCAAGACGGTCGAGAATTTCAAAAAATCGGAGAAATTAAAGGAAATGGAACTACTGTTGAACGACAAGCATATTCATTTACAGATAAAAACCCAAGCAATGGAATTTCTTATTATCGTTTAAAGCAGATTGACTTTGATGGGCAATTTGAATATAGTAAGATGATCAGTATAATTTCTAAAGACGATAATGGAAATGTCGGAGCATTTTATCCAAATCCGAGTAAATCGGGATTCGTGAATTTAAATTATAATTCTCAGGATGATGAGGCAATTTCAATCTCTGTATTTAATGTGACAGGAAAATTAGTGGACAATCAAATTCAACAAGTTTCGAATGGAGAAAATAATTTGAATTTTGATTTTTCGCATTTCAATGCAGGAATTTATATCGTTAAAATCGGAGATGAAAGAAATTCAACTCGCCGAAAATTAATTATCGAAAGATAATCACTAACAAAAGATAAAACATCAAGTGGGGCGCATAGCCCCATTTGCGTTTAGCAAGGTTGGTTACTTTCAACAAAGGAAAAAGAAAATAATAAAGTTAGTTTTATTGAAATACTTGATATATTTTAATTATTAAGTGACATATTTTTTCAACTAAATGCCATAAACGAAAATGATTTATCTAACTCAAAGCCTACATAGAAACTGTCAAATGTCCGAAAAGCGTTAAATTTCGAACGGATACTTTTCTTATTTCTGGTGCTGGAAAACTATTAAAAAGAGAAGTCAGAAAGATTTATTGGGAAGGTAAAGGAAGGGGAATTAATTAGTTTTCTTTCCTTTACTTCTGAAAGAATTAAAGAAAGCGAGAAACGAACAAAGTACAAAAGGGCAATAGGTGCTATATGCCTCTACTACGTTTAAGGAAAAAACATCTAACCATAATTTCATCGAGTGGTGTTTTGCATTTTAATGAAATTTTAGAAGGAAGAAATCCAAAGTATTCATATGATTCTAATGATTACTTGATGAATTATATAAAATGATCAAGGCCAGAATAAGAGGCGTATCCATATGAATAAGGTGAATTGGAGTTTTATTTGTTATTGTCTCCGATATTATAAAATATACCAGTTACTATAATATTCCTTCTCAAACCAGGTCTATCTTTAAAATAACCTATACGCCTATAATTAAGGCGAAACTTTAATTTATTTATAATGTATTCCAATCCAGCCTCGAGCCATATGGATTGAAATATGTACTCTTTATTCAGTTTATACCATAAATCATAGCCAATGAATGTTGTTAGTTTATTTGACTTATCTAGATTGTAATAAAAATGATTTCTCATTCTAATAAAATCAGACTGTTCCTTTCCTACCCAATCTAAACCATGATGTATACGAAGTAAATTTACCCATTTGTATTTAGGTTTCTTATTTACGTATACCAGATCATACCACAGAAAATACACAGGATCCTTTTGGGTAAAAACCCAATTTCTAAAAACAATCTGCGTGGAGAATCCGTTCTTTATTTTTCGATTTAGCCTCCAATCAAATGAAATATCATTGAATCGAGTGACCTTATCATTAATCCTGTATATAGCTGTAAGAGAAGTTGTGTATTTTGTGTTCAGTTTTTTGTTAATGGAAATCATATTCCATGATTGGAAGTCTTCCGCTTGCCCATAAATACAATTCGTTATTCCTATAGAGAAAAAGAAAAGAAAGCAAATTTTTTGTGGTAAAAGGAAATATCTCATTAGGTATTTTGTAAAAAATAAAAAATAAATCTCACCACTATCAAGGCAAATTTCAAATACGAAAACATACTGTTACAAACTAATATAATTAAAGAACCAATGACTTACGTGCTACAATTAATGCAACCACACTCCATGACTTAGACAGGAATTAACAATAAATAAATTTTGCGACTTCTTTTCAAATTGTCTTTGTAAAAATCGTTTTATAAAAAAGATAGGGGAGAATCAACAAAAGTGAATTTGTAACATACTCCATTTGAAGCTGCTACAAATCACTCATTTTTATTCATCAAATACCAAAAATTAAAGGAATAACAAAAGAGGCGAATAGAATCAGAATAATCACTGAAATGATATTTAATAAAATACCCGCTTTCGCCATTTCATGTACCTTAATATGTCCACTAGCAAAAATGATAGCATTCGGAGGCGTAGCCATCGGTAACATGAATGCACAACTCGAAGCCATGGCAACAGGAATAAGCATGTGTAATATCTTCGTATCCATTCCGATAGCTATTCCTGCAACAACAGGCGCAAAGATGGCGACTAAAGCCACATTGCTCATTAATTCCGTCATAAACAACATGATGAGAATTAGAAATGCTCCGATGTAAAATGCATTCAATGATTCATAAGAAGAAACGGTCTTACCAATAAAATCGATAACTCCAGTAGCCGATAAACCACTTGCTAGAGATAACCCTCCTCCAAATAATATTAAAATCCCCCAAGGAAGCTTGGAAGTATCTTTCCAGGTTAATGAAAATTCTCCTTGATTAAAATCGAATGGAATGCTAAACAATGCAAAAGCCGCTAACATACTTATACCAGCATCTGACAAATGAATAAAGGAAACATATTTGTTAATATGTATTCTAAATATCCATAAAAAAATGGTGACTATAAATATGATAATCACTCTCCTTTCTCTTTTACGAACCGGACCTAATTTGGCTAGTTCTTCTTCTATAATATTTTTTGAATTGGGTAACTTGGATAGACCATTTGGATAAACCAATTTGACTAAAATAAAATAAATCACTCCTATCATAAAAATACTAAAAGGAACGCCCATCATCATCCATTTGAAAAATGAAATTTGCATTCCGTATTCTTGTTCCATAAACCCAACCATGACCGTATTTGGAGGTGTACCAATAATCGTTGCAATACCTCCAACATTAGCAGAAAAAGCGATGCCCAACATTATGCATAAAGCAAAATTCTTATCCTTTTCCGTAAATCCATCTTCATCATTAATCAAAAGACTAATAACGGATAAAGCAATAGGTAACATCACAACAGTAGTTGCAGTATTACTAATCCACATACTTAAAAAAGCAGTGGCGATCATAAACCCAAGTATTACTTTATTTGGAGTAGTCCCCGTAATCTTTACAATATTAAGTGCTATTCGTTTATGAAGATTGACCTTTTCTAGTGCCAATGCCATGACAAATCCACCAAAGAATAAAAAAACAATTGGACTACCGTAATTAGCGCTAACAGTTTTCATATCCATTATCCCTAATAAGGGAAATATGGTCAAGGGGATTAAGGCAGTTATAGATATGGATACAGCTTCTGTAATCCACCAACTGACCATCCATAAGGCCACCGAAATTACATCATCAGCTAAAGGATTTATGATGATCGTGGGCAAATTATAAAAAATTAAAAAAAGGATCGGACCGATAATGAGTCCGATTTGTTTATAAAAAGGATAACTAGCTTTCATTCTTTCAAAGAGAATAGAACATCAAACACGCAAAAAACGTGTATGATGTTCAGTGTTTAAATATATGTATGAACTCTCAAAAGTCACTTTTGTATTAGAAATTAAAAGCAGCTTTCACGTAGTAGCTACCTCCAGCTAAACCAAATTGCGTAACACGTCTACTATATGGGAACATTCCTCCACTATAATTTCCTGAATGGGTATGGCGGTCTGGATAAACATTAAAAATATTGGCTCCACCGATACCCAAACTAACCATGTCATTTATTTTATAAATCAGATCCAAGTCAACTAAGGTTTTAGCGGCAAAGGTTTGGTCTCTAACTTCTTCTGTTCCATTATTCCAGGTATTGGCTACAGCTGCAGAACTCGGATGTACATAATCAATTTCTCCAAATCTTGTTGCAGAAAGATTTGCAGTTAATTTTCCATACCGGAAGATCGCTCCAAGAATGATTTTACTTCTAGGTTGTGCTACTTCAATTCTCGAAACTTCTTCTCTGTTAAATAATTGTGATCCAAAACCTCTTAAAAAATCTCCAGTTTTGATAACGGGGTCGCCATTCTCATCTCTAGGAACAGTTGTTTCAGTAAAGTTAGCGCCACCAGTTAAAGTTATACTTCCTTTATCTAAAGGTATTAAATAACTCAAAACAACATCAAGACCATTCGTTTTGGTATCAACAGCATTCGTCATAAATTGGACTTGGGTTAATCCACTTTCACTTAAGATGGCATCAAATCTTGGATCATCAGATCCTTTGAAACGACCAGTGATTCCAATTCGATCCTTGATGTTAATTTGATAAGCATCAATCGTAATAGACAATTTCTCGAATAACTTTGCAGTAAGACCAATACTAATATTTTCAGAAGTTTCAGGTTTCAAATTCTGGATTCCAAATTGACGGGTAACAAAACTATCATCATTCAAATGAGCAATATTAACTCCTTCAATTCCAATAGGTGTAGAAATAAATTGAAGGGTAAAACTGCTAAAATACTTTTGTGGTAGGGAAGGTGCTCTAAATCCTGTACTATATGCGCCTCTAATTGTCACGTTGTTTGTAATTCTATATCGTGAAGATAATTTCCAGCTAAAATTGTCGCCAAAATCAGAATAGTCTTCATAACGCCCTGCCAATCCTACCAACCATTCGTCAGTAATATCTGCCTCAAAATCAGCATAAATACCAGAGTTAAAACGAAATTTGTCGATTTGATTTCCACGTTGATATCCAGGGAATACTTGGGATCCAGATTCTTTAAGCGCACCAGTACTTGTGGTGTCACCAAAGTTTTGCCAAGACTCATCTTGTCCAGCTAATTGTTCAAAATTTTCTAATCTAAATTCCGCTCCGAAAGCAACATTCAATGGGATTCCAATGTCTAATCCTTTTGACACATCTAAGTTCACTACGTTTTGACTATAGTCCAATGTTCCTGCTTGAAAACTAGTCCCTGATTCTAAACCTAAAGAGGCATTGTTAGAATTAAATATAGTCCAAGCAAATGAATTAGATCCATAGTTGTTACTCAAGTCAACATTCCATCCATTGAAATCAGCTTGAATACCTGCAGTTGCCGAAAAGTCTTGAATATCAGAATCCAACCAAGGGGAAAAACCAAGTGGCCATAAACCAGATTGACGAGCAGATTGATTAGGTCTTCTTACAAAACCTGTAGCACGTCCAAGTCGATAATTATAACCACCAAAAGAATAAAAAGTAGCTTTGTCGCTAAGTGGTAATTCAGCATTATACATGATTCCGGCATTAGTTGTTCCTGAGCCTCCCATATTGGCCATTCTTCTGCCGGTATGTTCATTCAAATCATTGACAATTGCATATCCATATTGCTCTCCCCATTTTGCATTATAGGCAGCAATTGCAGCAGGATCACTTTGATTGAAAGCAGCAAATTCTGCGGTAGGATCATCTCTTCTATCATCAGAAAACATTTGAATGGTATAATCATCCATTCGATTAAATGGATTCTTTTTTAAGTAGTTAAGGGTTAGGTTGACAAAACCTCCTTTATCTCCAATCGCTAAACCGTAATTAGCACTGACTTGAAAATTTTCACCTCCAGCCTCGTTTTGAGTATTGTTAGCAAGATCCGGATTATCTGAATACGGATTAAATGCAGCGTCTTGTAAAAAATCTGGAGCGGTAGGAGGGGTCATTAGTCCACCTGTTTTTATTTTAATCTCTCCTTTATTAATATTTTTCTTTAAAACGACATTGATCACACCAGCAATCGCATCTGATCCATATTGTGCAGCAGCACCATCCCGTAAAACCTCTATTCTTTCAACAGCCGCCATCGGAATAGCATTTAAGTCTGTGCCCACCTGACCTCGAGCTACCGTTCCATTTACGTTCATCAAAGAAGTCGCGTGCCTTCTTTTTCCATTAATTAAAACAAGGGTTTGATCTGCTCCTAATCCACGTAAAGACATTGGATCAATATGATCTGAACCGTGTCCTATATTCTGTTTGGTGGAATGGAACGAAGGTGCAGCATATTGCAAAACCTGAGCTAACTCAGTTTGAGGGGACGATTGGATTTGCTTAATGCCAATCACATCAACAGGAACGGCAGTTTCTAATTGTGTTCGTGGTTTTCCTCTTGAACCAACAACGGTTACTTCCCCCAAAGAAACACCAGATGATAAATATATATTATATACATCTCTTTCATCCACAGTAATATTTTGATCTTCATATCCAGTATAAGATATAAGGAGTACATCTCCTTCCTTGGCTTCTAAACTAAATTTTCCATCAAAATCTGTAACAGACCCTGTACTTGTTCCTACAATGGAAACCGTTGCACTAATAAGTGGCTCATTGGATTCTTTTTCATAAACAACTCCAGTAATATTCTTTGCCAATATTGTAGTATTCGCAAAGAGTAATAAAACGATAAGTAATTTTATTTCATTCATAGTTATTATCTTAGTAATTTTATAATTAAGAATAAGGGTTTTATTTAAAAAATAACTTTATAAAGCTTAATTTCGATTCCGAAATATATACTGAACATTTTAAAAAAGAAAAATATTATTCTATAAAAGCGAACATTTAAAAAACTTTATTCTATTTTATACTATTTTACACTTTTATTCTTGAATATTTTACCAACTATATGGAGAAAAAATTATACACTGACTTTATTAAGCAGCTTGAAGATAAATATGGCACTTGGGAGAAAGAGACTTCAAGGTTCGGAGATAGTTCTTTTGGTGTAATTGCAGATGATTTGTGTATAAGCAAGAGTCAGTTTACGATGCTAATTTCTAATAAAGGAACGGAAGGGATGTATTTAAGGTCTATTAGAAACGTAAAACAACTCATTGATTATGATAATCAGCTTTTAGAATTAAATAATCTAAAAGAGAAAAATAGCTTATTTAGTATTCCGAAAATTCTTGGAATGCTTAGTTTATTACTTTTTCTAGGTATTTTGGCAGGCAAATGGATGAATACCCCTAGAACCACTAAAGCACCTTCGACTTTATCTATTCATCCACTATCTGAATATTTTGATGGAGACTCTAAATCTAATTACGTTTCCCCTTATCTCACAGATGCACAAGTTCAGAAATTTTGTCCTTGTAGTGCATATGAAGGTATATGGAAATTAGACAAAGAATATATCATTCCATTGCCCAATAAAAAGCCTGGGCTTTATTACATAGCCAAGTCTTCAGACATTCGCATCAAATGCCAAAAAGGAGTTGATTCTGTAAAAGTTGGAAAAGTTTTAATTGGGTTTGAGAATATGCATAATGAATTATGGGTCGATAAAAAACGAACTACATTTTCACCAAAATATTTTAATCAAAAAACAAAAACATATACAGAAGAATTTTCTAAATTATCACTAGAATCAAATCCTGACTTTCTAAAAATCTGCGATATTTATTCTTGTTTTTTTGACCAATTTACGATTGAAGACGAACGAATAATTAGAAGTGGAGAACCATGTGGCAGACATGTAAAAAACATCAACCAAGAGGCAGCTGATAAATACGAAATTGATGTTGAGCATATTTTAAAAAATATTATTAGCTCTATGGCTAAAATTGAATGCGATCCAGCAATCAATCATTTTTGCGACCCTAATACACTTCAAGAAAATATAAGTCTTTTAGAATATGATTGCATGTTTAAAATTAGCACTGAAAATTTAGGAATTGGAGGAGGATATCCTTACCAAAAGAATTATCGTCTAACCGAACAAAATTATGCAGATAACCTTTTATGTTATTGTAAAGAAAATTAAACCATTAGTTTTCCACTCCATGAAGAAGCGATTTCTCCTTTCGAAAAATATCCTTCAAATAAAAGGCTAGAAAATATTATTTGCATCTTTAAATTTATAAGACGTCTTTATCTCTAAAACAAGGAAAAATTGATAAGCCCTTAGGAAATTAAGATAAGCCATCGTTTAAATAAAGTCATATCTTTGTTGTAGTTTAAATAGGAATCCTTTTTAATTATGATTGATAAAAAAACAAGTATGACTTTAGCAGAATATGAAAAGCAATTTGATGAAATTTTAGATGGCCATAACAATAGTTATCCATATGATTCTCCTGATTATTTGAATTATGTCAAAATGAATAAAGCTCGAATCAGACGTTGGAGAAAAACAGGAAAAATCAATTCGGAATTAAGCGAAAGAATTGAAAAAATTGACCAGCCACTTCAGTGGGTTTTGATTACAGAACCTTGGTGTGGAGATGCCGCGCATAGCCATGTTTTTATTGAAAAATTAGCGGGATTAAATCCAAAAATTAATTTGACAGTTCAAAATAGAGATGCTCCAGGAAGCGAGATTGATCAATATCTAACCAATGGTGGAAAATCAATCCCGAAATTGATTGTAAGAGATGCAGAAGGTAAGGATTTATTCTCTTGGGGACCTCGACCAAAGGATGCGCAAGAAATGTATTTAAACCACAAAGACGATACTTCATTAAGCGCGGAAGAAAAGAAAATGGCTTTACAAAAGTGGTACAATAAAGACAAGGGAAATATGATTCAAGAAGA
>CAYTVR010000290.1:0-9037 GCA_964441245.1 uncultured Saprospiraceae bacterium
CCTCCGCGCCCGTCGGACGCGCGGTAGCTGCCGTAATCTTGTATACTCCAGTTGGTACATCCTCGGGGATGAATGCGGTTACTTCAGAACCTGTACAATCAATAAGGTCTAGAGCAAACTCTGTTGATCCTTTGCTAATAGTTACTGTATTATTGTTACAATTTTCATCCAATTCAGAACCTTCAATAATTAGGTCACTATAAATCCAACCAAAAGACTCAATTCCTGTAACTTTTGCATTGGAAACATCTGAATCAAAATCTCCGTCTGTGGTGACCGTACAAGCATTCACTAATAAAGCAGATAAGAGCAATAAGGCACTTAGTCTGTAAGTTATAATTTTCATAAAAAACGATTTAAATTTAAAAAGGGACAAAGATAGATAAATCAAATATATAAAAAAGTCTTAGATAGTATTATTGACTAAAGATGATGAAAATATATTTATTGTTTTCCGATAATGATATATTCGTATTCATCAATAAATCCTATGAATGTTACTTCATTATCCGCAAAACTGATTGAAAAATTTTCGACACTATCTGCTAATTCACCAGTCATAAACGATAACTCGACGGTGTTACCAGCTGCATTAATTTTATATATCCCAGCAAACAAATCTGTTGATCCATCATCAGTCCAAGTGATATTCCATCTAAAATTTCCCTCATTGGTTCGGTACTCATCGTAGGTCATTTTAAAGTCGATTACTGTGGCAATTATTTCTTCTCCATTTTCTTTATAAGAGGTTACGCTCCATTCGCCTTCCAACTGATCTAAGGCAACTTGTTGAGGGTTATTTTCCTCTTTCTGACAACTGCTTGTTGTGAGTAGAACAAGAGAAAACACCATTAAGAACGTAAATGGAATTGATAAGTATTTGTTTTTCATGCTTTATATTTTGATGGATTTAGAATCTTTTAATTAACGAATCATGACTCCTCGTTTGTTTAAAAATGGGATGGGCGTGAAATTAATATCGGAAATACTGCCTTTGACAAAAACATATTTTTTATCGTACATGTAACCATTGTATCGAAAACTGACCCAGTATTCATTGGTCAAGTCAAAAACTGCTTTCTGGATAGGTTCAATTTTTTCAATTTGCAAAGGTCCAATTTCTTCAAAGAAATGACGAAGTGTACTTGTTTTCACCTCCATGCCATCTTCCTTTACCCCATAACCTTTAGAATTGATGAAAACACCTTGGATCGCTTCATCTTTTAGATTCAAAACGTAAACATCCCAGAGCTCTTGATCTTCCCCTGGTACAATGGCAATGGCGAGATCTTGAACTTTATGTTGAGGTATATCTTTTTTCATTATTGATAATCAATTTTATAGTTTCTACTGGTTTCGTATGTTTAAAATAAGAGGATGAGTTTACCTCATTTTAAATAATGTTATTCTTCTATAATCTCAAATTCAAATAAACGTGAAAAATGATATTTAAGTTTTGTAATTACCTCATTAATTTCAACTGGTCTACCTAACTCCTTGGCTAAACTAGTGACGGTTTTGTCTTCTTCTTCGATTCCGCATGGGACAATATTTTTGAAGTAATTCAAATCTGTATTGACGTTGAAAGCAAATCCATGCATGGTGACCCAGCGACTTAAATGAACGCCTATTGCACAAATTTTTCGTTTAGGTTCTCCTGCTTTTCCTTCCAACCAAACGCCTGTAAATCCTTTTTCTCTTCCCGCTTCGATATCATATTCTGCCAAAGTTCTTATCACTGCTTCTTCCAAGAATCGAACATATTTATGCACATCAGTAAAGAAACAATCTAGATCAAAAATGGGATATCCAACAATTTGCCCAGGTCCATGAAAAGTAATATCTCCACCTCTATTGATCTTGAAAAATTCAATACCTTTCTCGACTAATCCTTTTTCATCTAGCAATAAATGATCTAATGAACCACTTCGCCCTAAGGTATAAACGGGAGGATGTTCACAAAAAATCAAGTAATGAGGAGATGCTTTTCTATTTTGATCATCTAGTGATAAGTCTCTGTTAGCCAATTTAGTAGCAATGACATCTTTAAGTATAGCTTGTTGATAATCCCAAGCTTTTTGGTAACCAACTTTCCCCAATTTCTTGACAATCACTTTTTCCATTATAGCAGAGATTTATAAGTATTTTATCGATCTTGGCGCAAAAGTAAAGATATTCAAGAGTTCTTGCAAGTTTTTGTTTTTGGTGAATCATATTATCGAAAAAAATCAATTAACTTTGGAGCATGAAATCTTTGGTTCTTCTCGTATTTCTCATTGGGCAATATACGCTTGAAGCACAAGAATATATTGGTTCGAATCGATCGGATGAGACCTTACAATTCATGATGCAAAATCAACTTTTAGAAGTAGGGCAACAATATATTTTAGATGTGAAAGCTCCTACCCTACACCAATATTTAGGTTATCAGTATACTTTTCAATTCGATCAAAATTATATCGAATTTGATTCATTGATATTAACCGATTATGCTTCCTCGATCAATTTATTCAATAGTAACTTTAATCTTAATTTTTTAAATTCTGGCGCCTTTACAAGCATATGGAGTACTACGGGTATTAGTGAAAATTCAGATGAGGTTCTCTACCAAATTCAAGTCACCGCCATTGAAAATATTATGGTTCATCAAGCTTTTAGCATTGATTCTGAATTGACTCCGGTTTTCGCTTTATGCGTTGATGGGACAGAAACTCAAGTAGATCTAATATTTGATGCAATAAGTAGAACTAGCCAATTGTCGCAACCAAAGATGGAGGTTTTCCCAAATCCAATGATGCACAATCGATTGAATTTAAACTGGTCTTTCGACCAAAAGGTTAAAGACTTGCAAATCATATCTCCTTTAGGTCAAGTCGTTTTCACGAAAAATGGATCACTTTTACCACCTTTAAGAATTGATTTGCATGAACAAATTTCAGGCGTTTATTTCGTCAAATTAATTGTTGAAGAATCTGTAGTTACTTATCCCTTTTTAAGCTTATAGTTTGGTTTCTAGATGATCCAAAAACAACACAATGCTTAATGCTAATTTTTCCTAATGCGTTTAACGGATAACAAATTAGTTGCATTTTTACTTAAGCCTGTAATTTCTTTACGGGCGAAAAGAGCCGTTTCGTCATAAAACAAAAATACGACTGGAGCTTCCTCAATTAAAATACGATCCATAGATTGATATAAATCATATCTCTTAGCATCATCATTCTCATTTAAGGCTAGTTCATATAAGCGATCAAATTCAGCGTTTTTAAAACGAGTATAACGAGGAGGAGAAGGATTTTTTCCATAGAAAACAGTAAAAAAGCTTTCTGCATCTGGATAGTCTGCAATCCAGGAGGCTCGGAAAAAAGGGCTTTGACCATTAGCATTCATTTGCCGTAAGGTAGCTGATTCCAAAAGATCAATCTGGACTTTTACCCCAAGATCTTCCCATTGTTTAGCGATGAATGTACACAAGTCTTCATAGTCACTATTGGTCAACAATTTAATCTCACCTAAACCTTTTCCATTTTCAAAACCAGCTTCTTTGAGTAATTGACGAGCTTTATCAGGATTGTAATCATATCCAGGCGATTTTTTATCTGAATAAGACGGTAGTCCAATGGGTGTGAATCCTGCGTTTGCTGCTTCACCTACACTATTTCTCAAAGTCCGTAACATCTTCTTTCGATCGATTCCAAAGTTCAAAGCTTGACGAACTTTCTTTTTCCGTAGAGGATTAGTGTTATCTCCAAATTCTAAATTAAAACCCAGATACTCCATGTTTAAAAATGGAGATTTAATGAATTGTAAAGCATCTGATTGCTTACTTTGCAACGCTCCTTCTGGCGTTAATAATTCATTGACAAAAGAAGATTCCATACCAGAGAAAAAATCTAACTTCCCATTCATCAATTCTAAATAGGCCGTCTTTCGATCAGCAATGAAACTTACGCGTACTCCATCAAGATAAGGCAAGCGAGTGCCATTTTCCATTTCAAAATAATTAGGATTTTTATTGAGAAATAAAGATTGATTTTCTATCCATTTTTTAAATTGGAAAGGACCCGTTCCAACAGGATGTTGACGAAATTGCTGGCCGTATTTATCAATAGCTTCTTTAGGAACAGCAACACAATACTGCATAGATAAAATCCCTAACATTGGCCGAAAAGGCGCTTTAAGTTTTAGAACAAAAGTTTGATCATCAATAACAGAAAAAGGATTTTCCTCGCTCACCTTTCCTTTAAAAATCCAGCTGCCTGGTGAGTTGATACTTTTGTCAATAATTCTATTGAAACTATAAGCGATATCCTGGGCTACGACCTTTCTTCCTTTTCCTTCAGGAAAACATTCATCATCATGAAAATAGACATCATCACGCAATGAAAAAGTGTAGGTCAAGCCATCTCCAGAAATCGTCCAACTTTTAGCGATCGCAGGCTGGACATTAAGTTTTTCGTCTAGCTGAACCAGTCCATTGAAAAGATGATCCACCGCCCAGATATTGTTCATACTTCGAGCAAAAGCAGGATCTAAGGAGGTAATATTATTCGGTTGGTTATAATGGAAAACTTTGATGGCTGCAGATGCATCTCCTTTTGTATCATCACTTCCGCAACTGCTGAGAAAAAGGAGTAATACGATCCCCCAAGTAGCTATTGATTTTATCATGGTGTTTATTTTTGAGCAAAGATAAACTTCACAAAGGATTGTGCACCAAGATGTAATTATTTTTTTGATTAAAAAAAATGGATGCGATTAGTCTTTAGATGAATCAGGCTCAGAATTATTTTGCCGAACGCCAATGCGACGAAGCAAATCGAGTGGAGTCTCCCGAAATTCTTCTTTAAAAATTTTACTGAAATAGCTACTTTTTTTATAACCAACCAATAAGGCAACTTCTTTGACGGTAAAAAATTGTCTAGACATTAGTAATTCTTTTGCTTTAGACATTCGAAAAAAAGTGATGTATTGGTTTGGAGTAATTTCCAAAATCTGATAGACTCTTCGATAAAGTTGACGATTACTTATGCCTAAATGATCCGCAATGTAGCTATTAGATAATTCGGGATTTGAAAAATTCGTTTCTAGAATGTTTTTTAATTTTTCTAAAAATGAATAGTCCATTGACGAAAGCTTAGAATTGGAGAATTGTGGAAGGGAATCAGAAAGAATGGTTGATATAAGCATTGCTTTACCTTTATCCATGGGATAAAATATTTTCGATTTGGTTTGAATAAATAGAAAAATAAGAACTAGTATATAGCAAATATAAAGTGAAATGATTTCGAATTCAATCCCCCATTCGGGGAATTTATGGTCGATTTTTAGCAAAAAACGAGTTTTTGACTTTAGAAAAGGTCTCTAAAACTGGTTTCTATAATTACAGACAAGGATTATTATTTTCTTTCTTTTCCAAAAGTTCACATTATATTTGCACAAAAAAAACAATATGACGATTAAAACACCATTTTTAATTCTAGTTAGCCTACTTTTTCTCAGTGCTTGTTCTAATTCTAATACTAGCGAAAAAGCGGAAAAAGCGGAGACAACACATGGACATGACGGTCATCACGGTCATGATCATGCTGCTCATGCTTCACAGCTTAAGGATTTGCGTTATGAACAAGAAAAGCACATCACCAATATCAAACAACTTACTTTTGGCGGAGACAATGCGGAAGCATATTTTAGCTTTGATAACAAAAATCTTGTTTTTCAAGCATCCAATGATAAGTGGGGCGCAAAATGTGATCAAATTTTTATGATGTCGGTTGATGGTTATGAAGGGGATAAAGCTCCTTTATTGAGTACGGGTTTAGGGCGGACAACTTGTTCTTATTTTATGCCTGACAATAAAAGTATTGTTTATGCTTCTACGCATAAAGGAAATGAGGCTTGTCCTGATGCACCTCGTTCTGTCAACGGGAAATATGTTTGGGCTGTTTTTCCTGATTTCGATATTTACCAAGCAGATCTGGAAGGGAATATCATCAAACAATTGACTACTGAACCAGGTTATGATGCAGAGGCTACGGTTTCACCTGATGGTAAAAAGATCGTTTTCACTTCTACTCGATCTGGTGATTTAGAATTGTATACGATGGATTTGGATGGTTCTAATGTACAGCAAGTGACTAAAGAATTGGGTTATGATGGCGGTGCTTTTTTTACGCCAGATAGCAAGCAATTGATTTTTAGATCATCTCGACCTAGTACAGAAGAAGCAAAAAAAACATACAAAGAATTTCTGGCAAAAGATTTAGTCCAACCGACCAATATGGAGCTATACATTTGCAATGTAGATGGTTCTGACTTACGTCAAATTACTAATTTAGGTGGAGCCAATTGGGCGCCTTTTATGCATCCTTCCGGGGAAAAGGTTTTGTTCTGCTCGAATCACAAAAGCAAAAGTGGTAGACAGTTCAATCTTTTCTTAATCAATTTGGATGGTACGGGACTTGAGCAAGTGACCTATGATGGTGCTTTCGATTCTTTCCCTATGTTTTCTCCTGATGGAAAAAGATTGGTTTTTTCCTCTAATCGAAATAATGGCGGAGGAAGAGATACCAATGTATTTATTGCGGATTGGGTAGATTAATAATGGATAATCCTAGTATAAAAAAAGCGTTTCGGAGAATTGATCGAAACGCTTTTTTTATGTAAAATCAAATTTATTCTAAAAAGCCAACAAATCTTCCATATGTTTTTTCAATGCCTTTTTGCAATCCGCATTGGTGATCTTTCCTTTTTCATCAAGCAAGCTACCAATACCAGAAATAGGAAGCTTATTTGGGTGAACCAAAGTTCCGACATGATTTAAGATATCAGATAGATGATCCATTCCTCGAAGATTTCCGGCTCGACCGGAGGCCACACCAACCAAGGCTGCTTTCTTTCCACTAAAAGTTTCTTTATAAGCTCTTATGGAGCAAGCATCCAAAAATAATTTCAAGACACCAGGAAAACTTCCATTGTATTCTGGAGTGACAAAAACAAACTTTTGAGCAGGAAGCATATATTCATCTTGGAGCGTAGTAATCTCTGCAGATTGACCTGAAGGGCTATACATATCTGGGTGAGACATATTTGTTGGAAGGTCTTTTAAATCTAAGAGAACCACCTTTTCTTTGGTCTTTCGTTTTAAGGATTTGTAATAATGATTAGCGAAATAAAATGTTTTACTCTTTCGGTTATTCGAACCTGCGATGATAGTGATCATATTTTAATTTAAATTTGAGTTGCAATATAGGATTTTCATTTAAGATTATTCCTACATTTGCATTTTGAAGGATTCCTGATATTAACAAAAGGAATCGAACTAAGTTGTCACAAATTTAAATAAACATTACTATGCTCAACGCCATCTCACCAATCGACGGCCGTTATTCCAATAAAACAAAAGAATTAGCTGAATATTTTTCAGAATATGCCCTCATCAAATATCGCGTTTTTGTAGAGGTACAGTATTTTATTGCACTTTGTCAACATCCTTTGCCTGAGCTAAGTGATATCGATATGGAAAAAGTAGATTTGAATGCGATTTTTGAAAATTTCAATTTACAAGATGCACTTGAAGTAAAAAATATTGAAAAGACAACCAATCATGATGTCAAGGCGGTTGAGTATTATATCAAGTCCAAATTCGATGAGATGGGATTATCGGACTATAAAGAGTTTATTCATTTTGGATTAACTTCTCAGGATATCAATAATACTGCGACTCCCCTTTTATTGAAAAATGCGATGGAGATGGTTTATTTGCCATTGTTTAATCAGCTAAAAGGCGCATTACAAAGCTTGGCTACTGAATGGTCAGGCATTCCGATGTTGGCGCATACGCATGGACAACCTGCCTCTCCCACTTCATTAGGCAAAGAGTTCAAGGTTTTTATTGAAAGAATCAATGATCAAATTGAATTACTAAAATACATTCCTTATAAAGCGAAGTTTGGCGGAGCCACAGGAAATTTTAATGCACACTGTGTTGCTTATCCAACAATCAATTGGCAAATTTTTGGAAATCATTTTGTCAGTGAATATCTTGGATTAAATAGGTCCCAATACACCACTCAGATTGCACATTACGATAATCTTGCTGCCCTTTTTCAAGGAATGAAAAGAATCAATACGGTGCTGATAGATTTATGTCGTGATCTTTGGACCTATATCTCCATGGAATACTTTAAGCAAAAAGTTGTTCAAGGAGAAGTGGGGTCATCTGCGATGCCGCATAAAGTAAATCCAATTGACTTTGAAAATGCAGAAGGAAATTTAGGGATTGCAAATGCGATTTTCACTCATTTGAGTGATAAATTACCAGTCTCTCGCTTGCAACGTGATTTGACAGATAGTACTGTTTTGAGAAACGTTGGAGTCCCAATGGGACATACGATCATCGCTTTTAAGTCTATCTTAAAAGGACTAGATAAGTTATTATTAAATGAAACTAAACTGCAAGAAGATCTTGAAAAAAATTGGATTGTAGTAGCAGAGGCGATTCAAAATATTTTACGTCGTGAAGGTTTTCCAAAACCTTATGAAGCACTTAAAGATTTGACGCGAGGTAAAGCCAAAATCAGTAGAATAGAAATTCATGAATTCATTGAAGGATTGGATATTAGTGAAATCATTAAGGAAGAATTAAAATTGATTAGCCCGCATAATTATATTGGTTTGATCTAATGATCTGGAGAGAGTCTTTAGTTGGACAATAACAAATCATTAATCATTTCTGCGGTCGTTGATTTACGAGCTGTTTTGTCTGAGGAATTGTAATATATTTTTCCTGCCTTGTCGATTAAAAAAGCTGCTGGAAGACGTTTGACTTTATATAAGCGAGCGATCATGGATTGATAAACATCTTGTGAACCTGCAATGACATGAACCCCTTGTATCCCTTGATTTCTAATAAATCTCTTCCAAGCATTTTCATCTTTGTCTAAAGAAACATAAAGAAAAACAACATCTTTTCCAGCAAAATTTCGCTTCCACTGCTTACTATTTCTCAAGGCATGCACACAGGGTGGACACCAGG
>CAYTVR010000291.1:0-9031 GCA_964441245.1 uncultured Saprospiraceae bacterium
TTAATTGTTTTATACAATGATAAAAGAATTAGGAATGAGGAGGATAAGTCAAAAGAGGAACGGTAAAGTCGAAAAGAGGAATGGTGGGAAATAGAGTTTTTATGAAATAATCTGTTCAGAATTCGAAAGATTTGCTATGGATTTTTTTTAAAATGGGTTAACCTAGCATATATTAATTTGTATTTTGAATATATTTTGAAAAAAATTAAAGCATAAAAACCTGATAAATAGTAGTTTAATGTCGTATTTCTTTTGTAGAAAATAAAACATATTACGATTTTGGCTCAATTGTTGTGATTGTTTTTATGGTAAAATATTAAAGATTTTACCGCTTAAATTTTTAAAACTGCTGATTTTCTATATTTTTGTAGCTATCAGAAGGATTTTTCACTAGAAACACTAAAAGTTGAGCATACAATGGGTAAGATAATCTCCTTATTAAACCACAAAGGTGGCGTTGGTAAAACTACGAGCGCGATCAACATCGGAGCCGGACTTGTTGAATTAGGAAAAAAAGTACTCCTAATCGATCTGGATCCACAAGCAAACCTAACACTTTCCTTAGGAATTCCTCGTCAGAAGTATACGATATACGAAGCTATTCGCGGTGAATGCGAATTGTCTCCTTATACGGTAAAAGAAAACTTAGACGTGATCACCTCCAGTCTGGATCTTTCCGGTGCAGAAATGGAAATGATCAACGAAGCTGGTCGAGAATACATCCTACGCGAATTGTTCGAACCAGTACTTGAAGAGTATGATTACATTATTATTGATTGTCCGCCTTCTCTAGGTCTTTTGACTTTGAATGCTTTGACAACTAGTGATTATGTTTACATTCCACTTCAAACTGAATTCTTAGCACTTCAAGGATTAGCAAAAATCAAACAAGTAATTGATAAAGTACGATTCCGTTTGAATAAAAAGCTTGTGATCGGTGGAGTAATTGCTACGATGTACGATGCACGTAAAGTATTGAATCGAGATGTAGTGGGTACCATCATCAAATATTTTGGTGAAAAAGTATTCGATACTAAAATTCGAGATACAGTCGCTTTGGCTGAAGCGCCAGCACAACGTAAAGACATTTTTAGATACAATCGTTCCAGTAATGGTGCAAAAGACTATTTAAATCTTTGTAAAGAAATTATTGAACGTACAACTGATGTTGAAGAAGTCACCACTAATGTTTCTTCTAAAGAAGTTGCTCGTTAATATCCTACAAGCCGAACACAAATCTGTATTCAAGAACTTTAAAATTTGTAATTGTGGGAAAGAAAAAATTTGTTAATGGTCTAGAAAGTCTTTTTGGACCTTCTGTCGAAGAAAACTTCGAAGGGGAAGGGTTCATGGGGCAACACGTGAAGGCTGATAAGAAGAAAGAGAAAAAGAAGTTAGCCCGTAAAAGACCTGTTGGCCAAAAATTAAATAAACCTCGTTCACTCTCAAGTAAAAACTTTACCTCTGATTTAGATTCTCTTTTTCAAGATGCTTTGACGGAAACAATTGATGAAAAATTGAATGACCTCAAAACTGAAGATAAAACAGAACGTAAAGTAGCGCGAAGAAGAAAAGTATTTAAAAGACCTATGAGTGGTTTGGATGCTTTGATTCGTCAAACAGTTGAGACGGCTAAATTGGAAAAGGTAGAGCTACCTGCTCCGACTAAAAAACGAGTAACTTTTGTTTTCGATAAGAAAAAACTAAAAAAACTTAAACAGATTGCTAAATTAGAAAAAGCTTATCTGAAAGATATCATCGGTGGTTTAATTACTGATTATATTGAATCTTACGATGAACAAGAAACTGAATAAGCGTCGCTTATTTCATACACTAGTATTATTCAAATGGCCTCTGTCGAATATTCGATAGAGGCCGTTTTTATTCTTTAGCTATGCGTAGTAAGCTGATTGTTTTTTTCGTCGTTTTAAGGAATCCAATCTTCTAAATCTAAACTAAATAATTGTTCATCAACTCCTTCTTTAGAAAAAAGCAATTGAGAAGCATTCCTGAAACAAATGCCTTCCATTTTTCCAGTTAAAGTTAGTTCAATTTTTTTCTGTTGACCGCTGAAAAATTGCTGGTCTTCAAAATCATAAAACAACCAAATAAAAGGTTGGACAACTTCAGTATTTTCTACGCCAAGGAGTGCTAGTATAGGTTTATTTTCCGTAAGGATATCTGCTCCCGTAATTAAACCTTCTACCTCAAATGACATTAGGTATTCTGCAGAATAAGTTCCAGGAATTTTAGGTAAACGATATACGTCCGTCTTTAAATCTTTCCTGTTTTTAGAAAAAATATAAAGTTGATCCTCTATACTAATCATCGCTTCACAATCAAAATTATGACTTTCGCTTGGCGCAAAATAACTTTGTTGTGGATAATTAAAATTAATGGTTTGAGCTATGACGGAGTCTCTTGTATTAAACTCACTTTTGGCAATTTTATAAATAACTAAATCTTGTCTAGTCCCTGCATTATTACCAAAATCTCCTACATAAATAAAGGCGCCATCTTCGGTAACATCTTCCCAATCAATCGCATCAATATTCGCTATCGTAACGGTACGATTCAAAGTTTGATTGACAAAATTAAATTCATATAACGTTGGAGTTGAGCCGCTATCATTATGCCCAATTAAGGTTTGATCATCTTTGTTGATAAGTCCAGATAATTCGATTAGTTCAGGAGGTAATTGACCAACGACTGGAAAAAAATCCTTGATGGTAGGAAGCTTATCAGAAGAGCAAGCCAAACAATTGGTCAATAAGAGTAAATATAGGTAGTATTTCATTGACGATTAGTTTAAGACGAATCGAAAATAATATAGTGAGAATTAAATTTTTTTAGTAGAAAAACACCATACTTTTATAAAGTAGGCTTGTTTCCAAATAACAAATGGCTAAAGTCGTGCTTAGTAAATTGTTTTTTATTTATACGTGCTTTCTGTTTTTTCGTTACTTTCTACCGAATCATTTTTATAGTAGTTGTGAAATTTTCTGATTTTAAATCAATTAAATAAACACCAGGACTCCAACCTGCGACATTAAAATCTAAAGACTGTTGCCCACCTGCGACTTGATGTGCAGATTGTTGAATCATTTGTCCTGCAGAGTCATAAAAGGTCACCATCACCTCGTCAAAGCGATCCATCAAAAATTGGACTTGAACATTTTCTTGAACGGGATTGGGAAGAACTTGAACATTAGGTCGGTAATCCGCTGCTTCAAAAAAAGCAAAGATTTCATCATCTCGATTAAAATTAATTTTAAAGGAAGTATTTTTATTCGGGCTAGGAATTCCATGACTAGATTGCCAATGCCGAAAAGTAAATCCTGGATTAGGAATGATGCTTAATTCGACAGGAACGTCTTTAAAATAAAAACCATCCCATGGTAATTGATCAGGGGTTATGGTATTGATTTTTATTTGTCCTGCTCCTTCCGGAAAAACGTTTAATTGTAATTGAACTTCTTTTTCCAATTCAAATTGTTGCATCACAAATTGACGAGCAAAAGGTGGCCGATCGGCTACAAATTCATAAAGCTCCGGAAAGTGTTCCTCCTTCCATTTGTCATAACCTCCTGGTAACCATTTTTCAAAATGTAATCGGACTTCATGATCCATCGATGCTTCTGTGAATTCTAATTCTTTTTTGAAAATTTCTTCCCGAAAAATCGTATTCAATAAATCAGCATAACGATTTAAAAAGTAATGTCTATAATCTTCATTCTGCCAAATGGCTTGCATAAATTGATAAAAAGGTTTTTCTCCATGCGAGGAAATTCCGTTGAAAATACTATTGGAACTGGCTCTTGACCAACTCGCAGCGCCTAGCCCCAAATCCATGTCAAATAAAATGTAACGCCATTTAGCTCCTGCTTTTCTTTCGCGCCAATATTTAATATTATTCGCAGGCCAATCGGTATTGTTGACTGCTGTCTGAACGATATAATAATCAGCTATTTCTTCTAGATCAAAATTGGATCTAACTTGATCAAAATTGTTATTATCAGTCATGTCATTTTCCAAAACAAAATCCAACATGTCGTGATAGATTTCAAAATTTCCCTCTTGTACTGCAGTATCTTCTTCTAAGAGGTCAATATTATCGATATCAACATCGTGATTGTCTTTTAGATAAAAACGATCTACTTTTTCACGTAAGTTCATCAATCCAAAATAGGCTCCATTGATGTAAACGACAACTGGCTGAAAAGCAAGCATGTCAATATCCAAATTTTCTTTTAAAAAATAACGATGTAAAAGTGCATCTCGAACATGAGCGATGTTATAATCACCACTAGCATTTCGCAAAACTAATCTAGAAAAACTGGTATTATCTCGATCTTCAAAAAATGGGTAATCCATTTTATCTGAACCGTATTTTTTATCTACAAATAATCGGATAGATTTCATGGGTTTGGTACGAGCTGTTTTTCCGCCATGGACTTTAGCACCAATATTAAATTGTACTTTCAATTGATGGTCTTTGTAAAAAGTCATGTCAACTGGAATTTCGATATCTTTCCAAAAATTAGCACCCCAAAATGGAAACCAAGATTGTGCATCGGGTCCCAAGACAAAAATGCCCTCTTCCCAATCATACAAATGGTCGGGATCGGTTACTAAAGACAGGATAGGAAAATCATGTTCCACTTGGTAGAAATAAGTTTTGGTCAACATTTCGGAAGACCGAAATCCTTCTAAAAAAGAGCGAGCACGAATAGTCGTAGATTGATTGATCTCAATCGGAGTGGTATACAAAATTCCGTTTTCAGCTGTAGGCGGTGTACCATCTTTTGTGTAAAAAATCATGGCCTCTGGCGTATCGCAATTCAAACTCAGTTGAAAAGGAGTCTCATGAAAATCTTTTTCTTCTGATACCTGAGGAGTTTCCACTACTGGAAGAATGGTTCCCTCTGCATTTAAGGTTCCAGGAGAAGGAATTTGAAAATAAGTGAGTACGGGATCGGTCTCTATTATTCTGCCAAAAGATTCATCGTCATCTAGAGATGGAACAATCATTTGATCCAATAGATTACCGTCTGAATCTGAAAGTGAAATCGTTTCTCCACTTTTAGATAATTTGAAGTTGGTATGATGATAATCCTGATAGATGTTTTTATCAGATGCAAAAATAAGCAGGTGTTTTTTTGCGGCTAAAATGGTAGAAGGGAAACTCCATTTTTGTAAGTTTTCAGGATCATCACTTAGGTGAAAATTACTAAGATCGATGGACGAATTTCCATTATTGTATAATTCAATCCAATCGGAAGATTCACCAAACTCATCTTCAATTACATTCTTATTGGCACTACAAGCTTCATTGATATAAACCTGTGCGATTCCATCAAAGGCCAATAGGCAAAAGAAAATATAAAAGAATCGTTTTTTCATTTAATTCCAGTCTTCGGAGTGTTTAAATACCTTCAATAATGAAGAATTGAGTGCTTACCTACAAATTAAGGCCTTTTTGATTAAATTGCTTTGATTTAGAACATTTTAGATGCGAATTGACAATAAGAATAAAGATTAAATAGCTTATAGCACTCAATCCTATCAGATAACGTAAAAAGTAGTAAATTCGTTTTAGGAACATGAAAATAATAACTTATAACAGTTTGAGGTTTCTTTTTCCTTTACTCTTCGTTGAAAATAAAAATAGCTTGTAAGAATTTCAAAAAAGGTATTTATGAAACGCTTAGACGAATTTCGTCTGTATTATAATCACACCATACACCCAGAATTACATCGCTTGGAGCGAAAGCGAAAACGATTATTGGGTTTATTTGCCTTTACGATCTTATTATTGGTAGGGATCAGTCTTTTAGCGGTCTATGTCAACATACCTACGGTGACTTTTTTCTTAATGATTCCATTGGGATTCTATTTGGCTTATCTGGGCTATAGTTTGCGACAATTTATTGCCACTTTTAAGCCTTATGTGGTCAATTTAATTCTTGACTTTATTGATGATGATTTGAATTTTGGGACTTTAAGTTATGATAGTAAAAAAGCCATTTCTAAGAAAGAGTTTAAGAGTAGTAAAATCTTTGCGTCCAAAGCTTCTTTCTATAAAGGAGAAGATTATATCAGCGGAAAAGTAGGAGAGTTAGATTTTGAGATGTGTGAATTAAAAGTGAAGGAGTTTTCGAAAGTACGGAATCGACTTAATTATGTTTTTCGCGGAATTTTTATGCAAGCTACCTTGAAAAGATCTATTCGAGGGTCGATTATTATTCTGCCTAGAAAATTTAAACAATACTTGACCCGTTCTATAAAAGATTTTACGAAGAACAATGGTCGAGTAGTAGAGGAGATTCAAAATCAAGCATTTGCAGAATTATTTATGACCTATGCTACGCGAGATGCGAGTCCTCATATGGTGCTCAATGATGAAATGCAAAGCGCTATTGTAGATTATCGAAAAAAAATTGGCAAAGAAATTTATGTCTCTTTTATCAACAATAACATCTACATCGCCGTTACAGAACCAAAGGATATTCTCGAACCTTTTATTTTTAGTTCAAATGTGAGTTTTGAATTGGTCCGAGAATTTTTTGAAGACATTCATCTACTCATTTCTATTGTAGAAGATTTTGATGCGAATGATTAGGGGACTTAGTTTTAAACTACTAGGGTATTAAAGTGTTTTGGTTTTAAATATATGTCCTCCAAACACACGAACACTTTAGCACAATAGTACCAAACTAAATTTAACGAATTTTTAAGTAGTTAGGTGGTGACATTGCCCGAAAGGGAAAGTCAAAATAAGTGTATTCCTTTGGACTAAAATATAGAAATATTTTTATGTTAGGTCTCTTTTGAAAACTAGAAAATAATATTTAGAGTATGAAAAAATTATGTTTACTTCTGATTTGTTTTGTGCTAACTGTTCAGTTAGGATATACTCAGGGAGAAATAAAAACGTCTACAGAAACAATAGAGACGGCAGCTAAATTTGCACCAACCGAAAAAGAGAAATCTTTATTATGGAAAATTAGTGGCAATGAGTTAACAGAAGATTCTTATCTCTACGGGACGATTCATATGATTGGGAAAGAAGATTTTTTCCTTACGGAAGAAACGAAAGCGGCATTCAAAACAGCAAAGAAAGTGACCTTTGAAATCAATATGGAAGATATGAATGACATCTCCATTTTGTTTTCTTTAATGTCAAAGGTGATGATGGATAATGGGACTACTTTAAAGGATTTAGTTTCTGAAGAAGACTATGCTTTGATTAATAATCATTTTAAAGATTTAGGTTTACCAATGTTTATGTTAGACAAAATAAAACCAATGTTTTTATCCGTGATGGCTTCTAGTGATATGACTGGTGGAGGATTTCAAAACGGTGATATTAAGTCCTATGAAATGGAATTTATGAACATGGCTAAAGCTTCTGAAAAAGAAATGGATGGTCTAGAAACGATTGCTTTTCAAATGAGTGTATTCGATAGTATTCCATACAAAGATCAAGCGAACATGTTGGTCGATGCGATTAAATCTGGAGGAGAAGAGGACGATACATTTCAGGCGATGGTAGAAATGTATAAGCAACAAGACATCTTAGCGATGCAGACCATGTTTGCTGAAGATACAGAAGGTGTGGCTAAGTTTGAAGATATTTTTCTAAAAAACAGAAACGAGAATTGGATTCCTATCATGAGGAAAATGGCTACGGCACAAGCTACATTTTTTGCAGTAGGAGCAGGTCATTTAGGTGGTGAAAATGGAGTTGTTGCCCTAATGCGTCAAGCAGGTTATGAAATGACTCCGATCTTTCCAAAAGCAGCACCACGTCCTTAAATATTAAGTAAAATGATTTGGCGGAAGCCAATCAAAAATCAAACATAAAAGAGCGCAGTGTCTAAGAAGGACTGCGCTCTTTGTTATTTCTTCAAGTAACTTTATAAAATAACTATGCCGCTCATCAAACCTGTTAACGGAATGTCTCCTTCTTTTGGAGAAAATTGTTATATCGCAGAAAACGCGACGATCGTTGGTGATGTCACGATGGGAAAGGATTGTAGTGTTTGGTTTCAAACAGTTATCCGTGGAGATGTCAATCGTATTCGAATTGGTAATAAAGTCAATATTCAAGACGGAGCGGTCATTCATTGTACCTATCAAAAAACAGCCACCACCATCGGAAATAATGTTTCTATTGGTCATCGAGCGATCGTACATGGTTGTACTATTCATGATAATGTTTTGGTTGGAATGGGAGCGATTGTGATGGATAACGCGATTGTGGAAGCATATTGTTTGATTGCTGCAGGAGCAGTAGTACTTGAAAATGCTCATTTGGAATCTGGTTTTATTTATGCGGGTGTTCCTGCCAAAAAAGTGAAAGCACTAAGCCCAGAAGCCTTCCAAGATTCTATAGAACGCATTGCCAATAATTATGTAAAATATGCCAGTTGGTTTAAAGAATAATTCAGTATGAAAGAGAGAGGATATAGGATTGGAGAGTACTTGATCGATACGTATATGTACTACTGATTCCTTCTTCCGTTCTTATATATTTTAGTCTAATGAATCCTCCGATGCTCTGCACCGGGTGTTCACGATTGTTGGTTGAGAATAACAGGCTAAAGGCCTTCGGCGACTAACTTTTGTCCCGTTTTTGAACGGGTCTGTCTTGCGACGTAAAGTTGTATATCCTAAAACGAAAGTAAGTTGTATCTAAAAAATCGTGTTATAAGTAATTATTCTTTTTTCGCCTCAAGCCGGCTAGGCTTTTCCTTTTTGCATTGCCAAAAAAGGAAACAAAAACGCTAGAAAATTGAAACTCCCTCCGGTCAGGCAGTAAATTTTCCTGCTGCCCGCCACTTAATATGTGTTCATGGGTTGCAACTTTCGTCGGATTTATGTATACAACTATATGCCCGATGACAACTCGCCCAAAAGTCAGCAAAACGCTTGTCAAAAAAAACTTATTGGCTCTTTCTCTTTGAACCTCTTGGTTCAAGCAGCGCTATCCTCAAACAGTTTTTTGACAGGCCTCCCATCCCGATAT
>CAYTVR010000292.1:0-9027 GCA_964441245.1 uncultured Saprospiraceae bacterium
GTGAATTAATGAGGAATTATATTAATTTTCAAATTTTAAACCCTTGATACAATTATTTTCTTTGTCCTTTTTTAGTTCGCTTTTTTTAAATTTTAAAATCAAGATGCTCTTGAATCTCCTTCGTCGATTTCTTGAAAAAAAAGAACGAAAAATTCAAGACTTTATACATTTTTTAACGCTCCAAAAGTAATCAAAATCCTAAACGAAATAAACTCGCCATTAACAAGGCCAGCTTTTTCTGACTTTGTACTAAAAGCAAAGCGAAAGAATTTGAAAGCATTCCTTTGGCTCAAACACTATTTCGTTCTTAACGTATTTTTATCACTTTTTCCCCTAAAATGTATAAGGTCGATCTTAAACAACAAAAAACTGGTAATTTAATAATCACTTTTTTACCCTAAATGAATGATAGAGGGCTAAGGTAACAAGTATTGTTGACAATAAAATAGCTTCCAGAAAATTTTCTGGAAGCTGAGTGGCCTTTTAAAAATATTATTATAAAGAAAACGAATTTAATCTTTTAAAAAATTTTAGGTCTAACTCTGGGGAAATAACGATAGGAATAAAAAATAATAAAAGTGCTATCTCCCTAAAGCAGACTAGTAAATAGGTTTCAAATTTTTTTATCATAAAATAATGAACTAGATCTCTTCTTGGTCTAAGTTAATAGGTTCGATTGTCTCGAAATCAAAATCGAAGTCCTCATCTTGCTCGTCATCGAAGTCAATTTTTTCTATTGTAATTGGTTTGTTTAAAAATCCTCCTGATCTTTTAATTATTTTTGAAAAGGAAGTAGGAGTTTTTGAAGCTTTCGGTTTCTTCTTTTCGGTTTCTTTTAGTTCTGGAATTCCGATTTTTGCTTCTAGAGACTTTGAAGTTGTTGGCACGGCCATCAACCTTCGCTTGTCAATTAGTTGACCTGTGATGACACAAATACCATAACGTTTATTTTGAATTCTAATCAAGGCATTTTCCAAATCTCGACTATGCTTTTGCTGGCGATTTAACATTTCGTAAAGAAACTCTAGGTCTTGACTATTGGATGTTTCATCCATCCTGTCTGCTTCATTATTTTTGGATTGCGAAATATTTTCGATTCGTTCTAAAAAAGAGTTAGACTGTTCGATGGTTCGCGCTAATTTTTGTTCAATGTGAATTTTAAATTCAGCTAATTCTTGATCTGAATATCGATTCGTATTGTTAGATATAACGGACATAATTGTTTGTTTAACTAAATATTAAAAATTAGATAAATTTGCTTTTTGTTTCAGTCCTCAATTACTGACCCAATTCTGAATTAAATCTGAAGAAGTGAACAGTTTTTAATTTTTTTTCAAAAAAAATGTCGGATGGAATTAAGCATCATCCGACATAGGTAGGTCATTACGAATTATTTTATTAAGTTTTAAGATGACAGTTCAAATTTTTATATTTATTTGCTGTCATTGATGTACAATATGAGGGGTAATTTTGAATTAATTCTGAATTTATTGATCAGGCGAAAATATTTTCTTGATAACAAAATTCAGATTTTCTACAGATTTTATTCCTAGTTTTCGATTTATTAAATATTTCGAACAACAAAATAAAAATCATGTTACGTCAATCGAATTTTAAAAAACAACAGAATAAAAATTGGAATGAGTTAGATGAAATTCCTTTAAAGAAAAAAAGAAGACAGCCCAAAGAAAAATATCGACACCAAAAAAAATGGCTAAATGAAGAGGATGTGAACACCTCTCAGCGGAATGTGCTTTGATAATCAATTGAATTTCATATTGATTAAAGCCTTCCTGATTATCAAAAAGCCATTTCGATCCTGAGGTTCGTTACCGATTTCTAAATAAATATTTTTTCAAAATCTACATTTATTTAGTAGTTGGTTTAAATTGGCGTTGGTAATAATTTCGAAGATTTATAAACTCTTATTAGTTGTAATAATGAATGCGGTTCCAATTTTTTCCAGCCGTAGCATAAATAGGAATCTGTGTAATGATTTGACCATCTTTAGCAATCCAATTTAGACCCTTCTCATTGTTCGGAAATTCAGGTAAGACATTTATGATATATTCATTTTTAAATTTCCCGTTTGTTGAGTACATGAGCTTTCCTGTTTGATCACTAATAAAGATACTAGCAATTTCTTTCTCCATTTCAATTGCTTCAAATATCTCTGTCATCTGTGATGATCACAGTTGAAATCGAGAAAGGCTCAATAAAGACAAATAATAAACGATTGGTCACATTTTTTAAAAAACTGGTACTGGATATTTTGATTTATAATTGTTTTTTAAATAAGAAAGGCGAACCAAATTTGATTCGCCTTTCATGATGCTTGTTGCTATTTTAAATAGGATTAATTAAATTCTGGATCTTGTTGAATACCAAGCCAAGGGTTATCATAAGAGAAGTCAATGAAGTCTTCGTCGATAACAATTTGTTTAGACTGCCTTTTTGCTTGCAGCCATAGCTTAATAGTTTTGATCATGTCTAGGGACAATTTTTTAATGAAAATTTTAATTAATAAAATATAAAAATAGTCTTAGAATCTGAATTAAATCTGAAGAATTGGGGTGGAATAAAATATTTTTCTAAGCCTTTTTTTATGTCACCAATTTTAGGGAATATACTCCTAGATGATTATCTTAAATTAAACTGTGCGCCTCCTAATAATCCCCAATCTGCATAAATGACTGCTCGATAGTATCCTTTATGAAGCGAACCTTTTACAGGAGTAATTTGAAACTGTAATCGATCGCTTTCGAATAGATTAGCTCTTATCATTTGTTGTGCAATAATGGCTTGTGTTTGTCCAGCAGAATTGGATTTAATAGCTGCCTCAATTGGATTTAAGACTTTTACTGGAATTCCTTTTACATCACTAAGTACGATATATATATTATGCTCTCCTAACTTATCTTTTGGCAAAGATTTAACGTCGAAACTAACTTTAATTTCTCTTGCCCGTCGAGCGCTACTGGTAGGTTTATCTCCTTTTTTACGAATATCAACTAGGATATTAGCAGCTCGAGTAGACTCTGCCATCAGTTTAGATTGCTCCGTTTCTAAGTCCCCGTTTATTTGCTTTAAATCAGAAATATTTAAAAGAAGTTCTTTATTCTTTGCTTCAGAAGCAGCTAATTGATTATTCAATGTTACGTTTGATTTTGTTAAATTTGCGTTTGATATTTTAAGCTGCTCATTTTCACTTTTAAGTTGTCCTACTATTAGGTTTAGTTCTTTTTTAATATTTCGTAATTGCTTGATTTCATCATTGATTCCAGCTGCATCTTTTGCGAAATCTTTTTTGATTTGCTTAATTTCTTTATCCTTAGCTTCCACTTGATTTGTTTTGTGTTCAAACAATATAGCTAAACTATCATTTGATGATAACAAGGCATCAAAATCATCTTGAAGATTGCTAATATCATCCATTAGTTCATCTCTTGTTTCCTGAAGCATACTAACATCTTCAGTTAGCATTTGGTTATCCTTTGTTAATTCAGTTTTTACTTGACCAAGATAGGCAGTAGAACCAAGCGTTATTAACAAAAGGATGGCTAGAACGATTAGGGTTTGTCCAGATAAAAATGTATTGATTTTCATTTTTGTTAATTTTTTAAATTAATTAAAATAGCTTTTTAAGAATTTTGAAGTTGAAAATTATTTCATGTTAATTACAATGCAAAGATGAGGTGTAAATGAATTTTATTAGAGCGTAAAAAAGCGTATTTTTTAAAATCCTGTTAAACACGTAGAAGACTAAGTAATTTACCTACTTCTAGTAAAATCTGAATCAAAAAAAGCGACTATCTCATAAATTAAGCTTATGAGATAGCCGCTTTTTTTGATTTTAAAATATAGGATTGCTTAATTAGAAATAGAATCCGAGATTAATCGTCCAATATAATTGCGCTGTATTTTTGTTTTTCAATTGGTTTCATTTTTCTTCTTTTTTGTCCGTCATCATATTTATCGAAAGTTGCGAAATAAGTTGATTTTGATTTTTTTAGCTTTTTCATGATTTGAAATATTTAAGATTGAAGTTATTGCTTATAAAGACAAAAATAATTGAAAAGGTCACTTTTTTAAGAGATGAAAAGTAGACGGTGTTCTAAAAGAACAACCGTCTGTACCTCAAAAAACCAAATGAAAACAATATGATATGAGTTAGATCATTTTTCTTGTGTTCCAATTAACACAACATAAAGACCATTGGTTTTAATTTGGTCACATTAGATCTATTTTATATGAAAAATGTGACCTAGGTATATTTATCAGTCTTTTTAGCTGAAAGGTAAATTGTATATCTTAAAATCATTTTCAAATGAAACAAATATTATTTCCAACGGCTTTTACAACTCATTCTAGAGTAGCTTATCGCTATGCCCAAAAACTAGCACAATACTTTGGTGCAGAAATTACTTTAGTACATATTTATGAAAGTCCAACAGTAATGCTTGCGACGAGTGGGATACTGTTAAATGAAATGGAGCAGCGTAATATTCAACAATCAGCTGATGCACAATGGGAGAAAGAATACAAAAAATTGAAACTTTTCTCTGAAGAGATGTATACCAAGGATATTCAGGTTAGAGATATTCCTATAGATTTTATTGTAACAGATGGAGAGGTAAAATATGAATTAGCGAAAATCCAGGAGGAAAATAAATTTGATTTGATTGTGATGGGGATGAGGAAACATAATTTATCAAATCGATTATTGGGAAAGGTTACTAATCATTTAATTGATAAGACAAAATGTCCATTATTACTGATTCCTCCTGACGCTCATTATATGGGAATTGATAAAATGATATATGGAACCGCTTTTGAATTTGGAGAAATAAAATCAATAAATAATCTGTTGGGTTGGTGTGAGGCATTTGATGCAAATCTACATCTGTTACACGTATGCCAAAAAGAAAATCGACGAGTTGCAATAGAAAAGATGACTGAATTAATGAGCATTTTTCAAGAAGAAAATGAAGCCAATACCATTAATTTTCAGGTGTTAGAAGGAAAGGTAGTTGAAGTGATGGAGGAGTATATTGATTTTACGAGCGCAGATTTATTGGCTATACATCGTCGTAAGCAAGGTTTTTGGCAACGAATAAGAGGAGGAAGTCTAACTAAGCTATTGGCGGAAGAACTAAAAATTCCGTTACTAGTTTTAAAGTCATAAAGATTTATTCAACAAAAAAACAACCATACTAACTATGAAAAAAATACTATTCCCAATCAATTTTTCTGACCATACTACAGAAGCATTCAAGTATGCGGCGGATTTAGCTCTTTTCTTAAAAGCGAAATTGGTAGTCATGCATGCGTATAATGAGCCAGAAGTGAAAATGGCTACCAAAGAAGAACTAGCAGAGATGGCGAGTGAAACGATTGATAAGTTATTGGCATTTGTAGAGGAACATTTATCGGAAGATTATAAAAAGGTGAAAGTTAAATATGTGGCAAAAGGTGGCATAGCAGCAGATGCCATTTTGAAGGTGGCTTTGGAAGAAGAAATTAATTTAATTGTAATAGGTGGAATCGGAAAACCAAATAATGTAAATCAAATCTTAGGTAGTACGGTTTTGGATGTACTTAAGAAATCAGATTGTCCTGTATTAGCCATTCCCGTTAAAGCGAAGTTTCAAGGAATTGATAATATTGTTTATACTGTTAATTTTGAATTTAGAGATATGGGAGCGATTAATTATTTAAAGAAATGGTGTACTGCTTTTAATACGCCTTTACATTGTTTACATGTTGTTGAAAAAGGAGAGAATGAGTGGAACGCAATTAAGAATATGAAAATAATGAAGAAAGTTTATAAAGAACATAAACGCTTGCAATTTCAGATGCGAGCAGGGGATTTTGAAACAGAGTTACACGAGTTTGTACGTACTAAACGCATTGATCTTATTGCGATGATTTCTCATAAGCGTAATTTTATAGGTCGCTTACTTGATCCAAGTATCGTAAATAAAATGGCAGGGCAGGTTAATGTTCCTTTATTAATTATAAAGGATAATGCTTATGAATTGGATGCTAGTACAATGGATTGGATGACCATCTTTAATTCAATGGGGTAGAGGTAAGAAAAAAAAGCGAGTGATAAATATTTGGACATTTCGTGTCCTTGTGTCCTAGAGAGTGAAATAAATCATTCTATTGAATGACTCCTGTCACTAAGCCTTATGTTAACTTATAGTATTTTGTGTAAATATTCTAAGCGAATGCCAACAAAAACTAAGAAAATTTTACTTTTAGAAGAAGATGAACCTTTGAGAGAAACATTGGTAGAATTATTAACGCTAAATGGGTATATGGTATATAATGCAGAAAATGGGAGCATTGGAATCTCCATGGCGAAAGAATTAACACCTGATCTAATTCTTTGTGCGAGTCAATTTTCTGATATTTCTTGCTGGGAGGTGTTTACAATATTAAGAAAAGAAAAATCAACTAGGAATATACCATTTTTATGTATTTCATCTAGACCTTTAAAAGATGAAGACAGAGTGTTACCAAATCAAGTATCAATTCTGATTAAACCTTTTAATATAAAAACTCTAATCGATAAGATTGAAAACTCTATTTCTTCTTTAATAGAATAAAACGGTCTTTGGACATTAATAGCTAAAATGTCTAAATTTTGAATCTTCTTACTAAAACCATCCCTTTTTCTTAAACCATACTAAGGAACCGATTGCAATGGAAGCCATTACAGTTAAAAGAACAAAGTATCCATATTTCCAATGTAGTTCTGGCATGTTTTCAAAATTCATTCCGTAAAGACCACTGAGAAAAGCTAATGGAACAAAAATCGTGGTGATAACTGTTAGGACTTGCATGACCTGATTCATCTTAAAACTAATTTCAGAAAGATATAAATCTTGTAAGCTATTAAGCATATCTCGATAGGTTTCTGTCATGTCTAGTAATTGGACATTGTGATCGTATAAATCTCGAATGTAAAGTTTAGTGTTATCATCAATTAACTCGTTTTCTGATTTTGCAAAGCGAGAAATAGCTTCGCGTAATGGAGCGATTGCTTTTCTAACAATAAGCATTTCTTGTTTGACTTGATGAATCTGTCCTTTAATATTGGCATCACTTTGTTCAAGAATGTTAGCTTCTAGTTTTTCTATATAAAGTTCTAGTTCATCCAATACGATGTAATACGAATCCATAATGATATCGATTAAAGCATAGGCTAGATAGTCGGCTCCTCTTTTTCTAATTCGACCTTTGTTCAAATGAATACGATTTCTTAAGGCATTAAATAAGTCATCTTCTTTTTCTTGGAAACTGAGTACAAATCCTGGTCCCATATAAAGACTGACTTGTTCGGATAATATTTTTGTTTGTACTGGATCAAAAGTTAGCGCTTTGATAATGATGATGATCCCGTTGTCGAATTCTTCATATTTAGGTCTTTGATGAGTATCAACAACATCTTCTAAAATTAATGGATGAATTTTAAAGGAATCTCCGATAGCCTGAATTAACTCTACATCATGTAAGCCTCGAATGTCATACCATTGAATATAGTTTTCGGAGGCTTGGAATAATTCGGATATCGAGTGATTATCATGATCAATGACTT
This sequence comes from uncultured Saprospiraceae bacterium, assembly GCA_964441245.1. Lineage (GTDB taxonomy): Bacteria > Bacteroidota > Bacteroidia > Chitinophagales > Saprospiraceae > JALZUU01. Next base: position 7,607 of record CAYTVR010000292.1, read on the forward strand.
TATAATCTTGTTCATTATATTCTAAATAATGGATATCTATTTTATCAATTTTCTTTTTTCCAGTGAATATAATTGAGCCTGGAGGTAAGCCTGCTTTTTTTCGATTTCTCTTTGCCATGCTGTTTAGGTTTTAGGGATGAGGTCACTTTTGTGAATTGACTTTTGAACAATAGCTCGATGTGGATAAGGAATTTCAATACCTTCTTTATCGAATCGAAGTTTAATGCTTTCAAGTAGATCACAACCTAGCACAAAAGCATTTGCTGCATCAGTAGCCCATGCCCATGCTCGAATATTGACAGCAGAATCTCCAATACTCAAGACACGCACTTGTACCTTCGGTTCTCCATTTTGCAACTGCTCTTCAGTTCTAACATCAAGATGGAGAGCATGTTTTTCTACTTCATCGCGCATGATGTCTTTTGCCTTTTGTAAATCACTTTCAAAACTAATTCCGAAATCAATCCATTTACAAATGTTGCCATTGGAAAAGTCTGAATTTACAATAATTTCATTACTAATGACAGAATTAGGAATAATGATTCGTTTGTTTTCAAAGTTCCGAATGACCGTATGTCGAAGGGTGATGTCTTCTACTATTCCATTGACCGTTTCTTTAAGGCTCAGTCGATCATTGACTCTAAACGGTTTGAAAATAATAATGAAAACGCCACTCATAATATTACTCAAAGCATGTTGGGAGGCAACACCCGCGACGACTGCTAAGATACCAGCACCGGTAAGCATAGACCCTGCAATTGCTTTAAAAGGAGGTAATGTATGTAAGGCCCATCCAATACCAATTAGGTAGATAATAGCTGTAATACTATGTTGGAGAAATTGATAATTGGTTGGATCATTTTGTAATACTTCGGTAGAATACTTTACATATCGACCAAATATTTTTCTAAAAAGAAAAGCAATGATAATGGTAGCAATGATAATTCCTGAGAATAGGCCTAATAATAATAGGTTCCCGAATTCTGGTTTCATAATAAGTTTTTAAAAAAAGTAAATACGTAGATAATTTTAATCAATGCAAAATAAGTAAGTAATCGCAAAGCTTTGTTCATTCTCTTAAAACAAATTTTTATAGAAAACAGATAGCTCGCTTAATCTGCTGGATTTAGTTAGATTAAGCGAGCTATCAAGATTTCGATAGGCTTTATTTTTCCGTCATCACAAAGTACTAAATAAACTCTTTTCAAAATTATTTTAAAATACCCAAATGTAAAATTCTTCCACCAGTTTGATTAATAGGGCTGACACTTTTACCTATTACTACACCATCTTCGGGGGCATGATATTCTTTTACGATATCTCCAAAGATATTACGCATAGTAGCAATGACCTCTCCTTCTTTAACCAAGTCAGTTACTTGAGGATGAACAGTCATAATCCCGCCTCTATCGGTATAAATC
>CAYTVR010000293.1:0-8999 GCA_964441245.1 uncultured Saprospiraceae bacterium
GCGTTGAAAGTTGGCGTCATCAATTGGAAATTACCTGTGCCGTTTGGTAATCTACCAAAAGAAATATCTGCACTTTGATTGATATAACTTACCTCGTCCACAATTTCTGCGGAAGCATTTACTAAAAATAAAGATTCGACAGTAGCAGATAATTTGAAGTTGGCGTGAAGCCCATCCTGCTCTTCATCTTTGTCTGCCCAAATCATTAAATAGCCATTCGGCTCAATGTTAGTACCTGCTGGAAATGCCCATTGAACTAAATCTTCTGCGTCATCAGTCAAATAATAGCCTTCCAGATCAATGCTGGTAGAAGTATTGTTATATAATTCAATCCAATCGTCAAATTCACCATCTTGGTCAGCGATATTATCAGAGTTAGAAGCCATGAATTCATTGATAACAAGGTCTCCAGCAATAGGATTAGAAATAGTGGCTGTGATATTATGATATTCATGTTCTGCTCGCTGTGGCGAAAATTTTCCAGCTAAATCATTTTCAGCATAAATATAATACTGAGTAAAAGAATTTTCCATAAGGAGATCAATCCCAAATATTCCATCATTCGCTGTTCCATCATTATGATTGCCATCATCATACATTTCAATTCTTGTAAATGGAGCACCAAATTCAGTTCGATAACCTAAGTAGGCCGTTGATCCATCAGTGATTTCTGCAGTGATACTGATAGTTTCATTGATGATTGGATTGGTGTTGGAGAGACTGATGTTGTCAATGCTAGGATCAGTTTGCGTAAAATCGGAAAGTCCTAAAAGATAGGAATTTCTACCATCCATCAAATTAGTAATACCAGGCGTAGCACCACCTCCTGGGCCACCACCTCCATTGATATCAGAAGTCCAATTGGATTGGAAATTATTATAGGTAAACAATTTATTATCATCTGCCTGTACCGCTGCATCGATTGTTGATCGAAGTGCTAGCCCCATAGAATAGTAAGCTTCATTATCAAAATTTTCTAAGAGCATTGTTTTGCAATGAGCGATATACATTCGCTTATATAAAGGGACGCTCAATAGTTGTTTCACCAAAGGATAGTTATTATCATTCGCACCAAGGAGATGACTCATTTGTTGCTTTGCGGCGGTACTATTTAAGTTGCCAGATCCGGTTCTACTGAATTTACCAAAGGATTCATTTAGGTCCCAAACTACAGGTAAAAATCTTCCATAGTCATCGCGATATAAATAATAATTTTGTGCAAAACCACCAATGTAACTATCTAAGTTGACGAAGATATTATTAAAAGCAAGCATCCATAGCGCTTTATCCACATCCAATATTTGTTCGATATCATTTAAGTTATTGGCAAGGGTATCACAAAGGTCAATTAATTCATCCCAACCATCATCTGATTTCAATTCATAAGCATCGTCATAGCTTGTAGAGTTGGTGCCTAGATAAACTAAATTAGGAAGATCGTTTGATCCAGGACCAGCTCCCGCTGGAGGATTACATTTTATAAACGTATTACTTTTAGAACCAAAACGGTTTTTCACGAATTTTTTAGAAATGGATTCAGAGTTACTATACAGACCAATTAAATTTCCATTGACATATACATTGGCATAATTAGAAAGCGGTGCTTCCATGTATTGTCGCAAAATTTGATAGGAGAGTACCTCTCTTATAAAAGATGGATCCTTGGCAATATTACTCAACTTAATATCCGTATAGCCATCATATTCATGATCTTTATAAGTATCCAATTCAATGTGAAATGGATTTTTGGTTTGATTAGCACTATAGGTACTATTACCTTTATATTTAACGCCAATACTGTCCAAAGTCGTTCCATTGATACTGATGCTTTGCGCTAAAATATACTCTTCGTTTCCATTTTTTTGAGCGTCTAATAACTGGTCCCAATTGCTTTCTGCAAAAGTAATTTCGATGGTTTGAATGGTATTTAGATCATAAAAATCCTGAGCACAAGTCAGTTGATAAAAGAATAGGAATAGCAAAGGAAATAGGTACTTCATAAATAGTTTGATTTTGTTCGTAGTCTTGTAGTTTTGCAATGTTTGGTGGATAAGAAAAATAGGAAACCCTATGCTAAAAGACTAAGCTACCGCGGAGGTCTTGTAACAATCCTCCTCAGTAAATGGTTAACAAAAGGCTTGAAATTTTCTTTTTGATCTTCTCTAAGAATGGATTTGACATCTTGAAGGTGTTGATCAATAGATTCGATTTTTTTACGTTCAATTATCTGTGTTTGGTGGAGTAGGCTGTCTTTATTTGAAAATGTATTTTCACTGATTAATGGATCAAAATAAGTTTGGAGTAAATCTTTTTGTTGTTCATTATAATCTTTCATTAGCTGTTTATGTTCTCTAACCAATTGATGAAATGTTTCCTTTTGTTGATCATCAAATTGCAAAATTGCTTTTGCATTTTTATTAGAATGACCTTTTCTCTTATGTCTATGAGAAGGTTTTGTCAACAAAAAAAATGCGATCATTGCCAAGTTTAGGAGAAGCATTCCTAAGGCTAAGAATTTATAAAATTTTAACTGTGTCATTAGTCGTAAAGTTGATATTCCGAAATAATGATATCAGACGAAGTTTCTTCAATAGATAGATTTTCGTCAGTTAAATTATTGGTTTTTAAATAATTATGAATGCTAATGAAGTTTAATGCTAAGAGGATGGATGCTGCAGTAATTGCAATTCTCCATTGATGCATTGGGATGATGCTGGTACTGGGATGATGAATTTTTTGAGTTATTTTGTTAAAAAGATCAAGACTAGGTTTCGCTCGTTGGCTCCCTTTCATGCTATTCAAAACATCCTCTTTCCATTGTTCTTTCCTTTCCTTCATGATATTGTTTTTTAGTTAGAACCTTATTTTTTTGATTTCCTTCGGTTTGGGTATAAATTATTTAATTTTAATCTCAAATTCTTTTTAGCTCGTTGCAATAAGGACTCCACTGCTTTGAGCGAAAGTTGCATGATGTCTGCTACTTCTTTTCTAGGTAAGTCTTCGATATAGCTTAAAATAAATGCAGTTTTTTGGTTTTCGGCTAGGCTATCAATGACCTGAAATAATGCTTTAGCATTTTCTTTGTTTTCTAGTAAAACACCTGGATGCTCAAAGTCAGATTGATCGATTTGAGTTTTGCCTAATGCGAAAAAAGAGAATCGTTTTTCTTTTCTAATATAGTTGAGGGAGGTGTTGATGGTAATTCTGTAGACCCAAGTACTGACTGCTGAATTTCCTTTAAACTTATCTGCATTTTGATAAATTTTAGTAAAAACATCTTGCACGATCTCCTCAGCTTGTTGTTTGTTTTTGGTATAACTCAATGCAGTGTTATACACTTTGTCACAAAACAAATCGTAAAACGTTTGAAAGGCAAATTGATTTTTATTGGCTACTGATTTTAATATGTCGTGCGGGTCGTTCAATCGCTATTTTTAATGATCTGTAAAAGTATAGATTTGATTTTTACAGATGCAATGATAGCTGTTAAAATAATAAAAAAGAAATTCGATTAGGCTAAGTTGTTTTAGAAGGTGGAATTATATTTTTCGTAAATATATTGTTTGATATTGTTTTGAGTAAGTAGTTTCTTTCCTGTTTTTTGAGTTTGAACTCGTAAAATAGTTGATGGAAATTTTTAATCAAGAAAAGAAATTGGAAGGTGAATAGATAGCGATTAATTACTTTTTAGTAAACTAGTTCTGTAATTTTTTTCTTTGGAAAGGATAAAATAAATTGACTACCATTACCAGGTTGACTATGGACACTTACGGTACCGTCTAGTTTGGTCGTTAAAAGTTTGACAATGGATAGTCCAATACCTGAGCTCTCGAAATCTTCTCTTTTTTGTAATCGTTTAAACATCTCGAAAATTTTATCTTGATATTCGAGAGGAATTCCAATTCCATTATCGGCGACCGTAATTTCTAATCTATCTTTTGAATCTTTAAAGCTTAGTTCCGCTGTTGGTTGTTCTGATTTGTTGTACTTCAATGCATTTTCAATCACATTTTTTAGGATGAAATATAGGGCTGTTCTATTGGTATTAAATTCAGGTAATTCTGAATAAATAATTTTGGCATTTTGATATTGATCATTGGAAGAAATATTAGATTCAATATCTGAAATAACATCATTTAAATCAACTTCCTCTATTGAAACTTCATCTGTTTTTGATAGATTAATAAATTTGCTAAAATCTTCAATTAGGGTATATAATTGTCTGGCGCTTCTTTTTATAATACCAAATTCGGGATCAAATTTTGCTTGTAAATCTTTAGGCAAACGATGTTTGATTAAGCCTGCAAAATTACCAATATTTCTTATCGGTTCTTTGATGTCATGAGAGGCAATGAAGGTTAAGGTTCTTAGCTCGTTATTCGTCTGAGTTAAATCAGTATTAGCCTTTTGTAATTCTTTGGTTCTTTCTGCGATAATTCCTTCAAGCTCTTCATTGTATTTTTTTCTTTCTCTACTTGAACGAAAAATATTCATCATCAGACCAATCGCAAAAATCAATGCAACGAATAAACCTAATGCTGCAATACGTTGAATCTTTAAACGTTTTACGGTTTCTACTTGCTCTAATTTGATTAAGTCATTTTTTGCTTTTTGTTCATTTATTTCAATTTCATCATACATACTAGCCAAAGATGCACTATGTTTAGTCCGATGAATGAGATGCGAATAATAACTTAAAGAATCTTTTGCCGCTAAGGCCATCGTCTTATTTCCAGTTTGAATATACGCTTCCAATAAGTTTTGAAATAAAGTTTCCTTCATCTCGTTGTCCATTACCGAATAATAATCATTCAATAAATGTTCACCTACCGCGGAGCTTTTGGCGTATTCATCAAAATGCAGATCAAGAGATTGACTTAACAATTTGGTATGGATAACGGCGGTTAAATTTTTGATATTGGTATTTAGTCTTTCTGCTTCTAGGTTGTATTTTCTCGCTTTCTCAAATTGTCCTAATAGGATATTGCCTTGGCAAAGATTATTGTAGGCAATGACCACTTTTTTGCGAGCACGTCCTTTTGGTGCAGACTCGATTACTTTATGTGCATAAATAATGGTACTATCAATTTGTTGCTCATCAAGATAAATATTTGACATACCCAAATAGATTGACGACAAAGCCCTAAAGCGATTGGTTTCATTATCTACAGACTTGCATGCTGCTATGCCTTTTTTGAAAATTTGAATGGCGTGTTTATTGTCTTTTTGAAATTTAAAGAATACATCTCCTAAGTAGGAATACAAAAAGCTAAGGTTGGCATAATCTTTAATATTGATGGCATGATCAATGGACTCTTGAAAAACAGATATTCCTTTTTCTACCTCTTTATTTTTTACTAAAAAATTACCATAAGTTGGAGCAATGGCCATCAAGGCTTTGATCGTTTGGATTTCTTGATCTTGAGAGAAAAGATGATAAGCTTCTTCATAGTAATATCTCATACTATCTACGTTGTTCTCTAATCGAAATATATCACCAATGACATTATAGGCGAAGGCATGATTGAACTTATCAACGTTTTTAGTTTTGTGTAATGCAATAGCTTTTCTGAGGTAATATTTCGAGGTATCTGTATTGACAAATCGATACCTCTGAGCCATTCTAGTCAAGTTAAATAATTGAATGGTATCATTATCCGCATTCTGATAGGCTTGTCTAAAATTTTCAATTTCACCTAAAACTTTAGTATCGGTTTGAGCATTAATATCTAGCCCTACAAATAAACAGCATAGAAAAATTAAGTTTATTTGGATATGTAGATTATGAAATTTGCGCGCTCTAAATCGGAAAATCCGACAGCTGAGTTTTTTACAACTCATGTATAGTGATAATTTAGTATTCTAAACGATTGTTTAATCATCAAAAAGTGATAATATTTTTTTACGATTAGTCGCACTAGAAGTTGCGCTAAATGCATGATTTTCAGTAAAAAAAGAGTAATCAACAAATTGATGAAAAGCATAATGTGTTTAAGGTGGGTTTTATAGAATATTATTGTTCATAAATGAGCTTAAAATATGATTTTGTTGTCCTCTTTTTGGTTACGAAAGTATGTAATATGTTGATTATGAGTTGATTGGGTGTTTAAGGTTTCTTGTGGTAGAAAATAAGTATTTGCTCATGATAAAATTTTAGTTGGTAATTCAATGGATCATTTTCTCATAGCTTTGATCCAAATCATCATCTTTATTGATCATCTTAGTGCAATGTCAAATTTAAAATATCTGTCTTCCTATGAATACCTACGCTTGATGCGGCGGTTTTATTTTTACTATCTTACCAACTCAAATGAGTAAACCAACTTCATGAAAAACAATTCTAACTTAGCTGTCAATAAAAAAGTATTCTTCCCTACCTTATTTTTTTTTATTAATCACCTTGTCTTATAGCATTAGCAATAATGATCTCTTTTTAAAAAAATTAAATGCGATTAACGATTGGATTTTGATCAATTTTGGTTGGCTATTTATTTGGGGAGCTTTTTCATTTTTGATCATTTTGGTCATTATTTATTTTTCTCCTTTAGGGAAAATAAAAATTGGCGGAGAAGACGCAGAACCGCTATTGACGAAATGGAAATGGTTTGCGATTGCGCTTTGTACAACTGTTGCGACGGGCATTTTATTTTGGGGAAGTGCAGAGCCACTATATCATTTGCACGATCCACCAAGTCAACTAGGAGTGGTGGCTAGTAGTGCAGAATCTGCAAAGTTTGCGATGTCTACTATGTTCATGCATTGGTCTTTTACACCCTATGCAATTTACACCATAACAGGACTCGCTTTTGCTTTATCTTATTATAATTTTAAAAGACCATTTAGGATCAGTTCATTGCTTTTTCCATTATTTGGAAAAATAAGAGAAGATGGTTGGAGTTTGGTTTTAGATGTATTTTGTTTGTACGCATTGGTAGCTGGAATGGCTGCCTCTTTTGGTACTGGAATTTTTGCTTTGACAGGAGGCTTGGAAAATATTTTTGGTATTACAAAATCCAATTTACTTGTGGGAATAATCGGAATGGTAATGGTCGTGTCGTTTATTACATCAGCTGTGAGTGGTTTGAAAAAAGGAATCAGTTTGATCTCTAATTGGAATGCAATCGCCTTTTTTATACTCGCTATTTTGGTGTTTGTATTAGGGCCGAGTAGTTATATTCTTAAAGTTGGTTCAACTGGTTTTATTGATTATGGAACGCACTTTTTATCTAGAAGCACAAATGTTGGTTCCTCATTGAACGCGGACTGGCTCAACACTTGGACTGTTTTTTATTTTGCAAATTGGTTTGCTTGGGCACCTATTGCTTCCTTGTTTTTAGGAAGGTTAGCGGTGGGATATACGGTAAAGGATTTTATCAAATTTAATTTGTTATTTCCTTCTCTTTTTACTTGTGTTTGGATGTCAATATTTAGTGGCGCAGCATTAGAATTAGATTTAACAACTAGTGGAAATTTATATCAAGTTTTACAAACAGAAGGCGAAGAAAACGTTTTATTTACTGTACTTCAATCTCTCTCAGGTGGACAGGCCATTAGTATGATGGCACTAGTCATGATTTTCATTTCTTATGTGACGGCAGCAGATTCTACTATCTCCGCGATGAGTTCAATGAGTAGTGTTGGTATCAATCCTGACAATCCTGAAGCGCCTATATGGATCAAGATCGTTTGGGGTTCATTGATTGGAGTCATTGCATGGATCATGATTACTTCTGCTGGAGTTGATGGTATTAGATTGCTTTGCGTATTGGGAGGATTTCCTTCCTTATTCATTATTTTGATGGTCAGCTTGGGGCTTTTAAAAATGTTATTCACTCATCGTGAAACGGAAGTTTAAATTTTCTGTAAAAGAAAAAATTATGGCTGAACATTGAATTTCAATGATAATTTATTTTACGTAAGTGAATTGTTTTAAAGTGGAATTACTTATTTCCCTTCAAGGAAAACCAATCAAATTTTGCAATCGACTTACTTTCCAATCCTGATGAAGTAGCATACATGCCAACGTAAACACCATTAAATCTCTGAGCTATTTCGTCAGAAAGTATCGAGTAGTCTTGATTATGACCAATTGGTCTTAAGTCATTTATAGAATGACCATAGCTGAACTGTGCTTTTATGCCTTCCACTTTTACGTGAAGTACGACCGAATCTTTTTTATAAGGAATTTTAGCTATCTCAATTGGGCTAATAGCTCCAGTATTATTTTCTTGCAAGACTTTAATTAATACAAGGTGGTCTTTTTGTTTTAGCAACTGATAATTGTTTCCATTCCTTCGATAAATAACCAATCCTCCTTTTTCAGTTTCTTTTTTTGTGGTAAAATGTATTTGTGTTGAAGCCTCATAGTGGTGGTCTAAAGTTCGTCTGGCGATGAAAGAAGGATTAGTTAATTCTTGAACAGTTTGCGGTCTTAAGGCTAGTTCCAAAAAACCATCTTTTAAAGCATGCCAAGTCGTTTTTGGTGTTCTTAGAAAATTCCATTCTAGTCCAAGTGTTTCTGTAAAGTCATCATGATCTTGTATTTTGGCTACGGGCGTCCAAGGAAGTTTGGGGCGATCTTGTTCCATCTGAAGTAAGCCTTTACCAGGATTAAATATTGGAGTTATTCCTGATTCTTGTTGGGTCATTTCGACCTTTGCTAAAAAAGTTTCTCGCGCGAGTGTAATGTAATCATCGACCTTTCTTTTGGCCAACATAACGCTCCACCAATCGCCGTTTTGAGTTTGTACTAAATCCGCGTGTCCAGTTTGGCCTATAGGAAACGATGTTCCCAGATGGCGATGAGTCATCACTGGATTAGCATGGTTGGGTATATAAGGTCCCCAAAGATTTTTACTATTAAAAACGGTCACTGCGTGAAACTCACCCGTTCCGCCTTCACCAATTAATAGTAAATATTCATCATCAATTTTAAAAAGATGAGGACCTTCGGCCCAACGTGCATTAGATGCATGACCAAAGGTAAGTTGTTTTTTTTC
>CAYTVR010000294.1:0-8999 GCA_964441245.1 uncultured Saprospiraceae bacterium
ACTGAGAAAAGTTCACCTGCCGCACCAACTACCGAGTACCATTCTGAATCTAATCGCTTTAAGGTAGATTCGTATTTCCAATATACGCCTTCACCTGCTGCGTTGGCGGCGTCTTTATCACTTAATTGAATTCGCTTTTCCCCTGCTACAGCGCCTATATTGGGATTTTGATAATGACGGACTATTGCTTTTATGGCATTTGGATTCACGTTGGTGTTGGCATCTGTAAAGATAACTATCGGTGTTTTTACGTATTCCATGACTCTTTCCACGGCTGCAATTTTTCCTCTTCTTGCACTTTCGTGAAATACTTCAAGATTGGTGTTATTGTCAATTGGAAAATCTCGAATGATCTGATCAGTTCCATCGTTACTTCCATCGGTTACGAAGAAAAAATGGATCTTTTCTCTAGGATAATCTAAGGCCAAAGTGTTTTGAATTTTCTCTTCAATCCAATCCTTTTCGTTATAAGCCGCCGTCATGAAAGTTACATTAGGAAAATCAGAATGTGACTGCGAAGCTAAAGCGAAGTCTTTACTAATGAATCTTTTAATTTGAACAAAAAATGCTAATACTATTCCATATCCGATGTAAGTATAAAACAACAACCCTAAACAAATCCAGAAGAGAAACTTAAATACCAACATTAAATTGAAGTTTTATAGAAAAAAATAAATAATTAAAAATGGATTAGGGGGAATCAGCTCTTAGATTTTACGCAAATTTAGCTTTTAGGATTTGTTTTATTTTAAATAAATCCCATCCCTTCAAAAATAGTTTTGGATATCCCATGTAAGCGTTTTTTTATAAACCTAATTTCCAAATTAATAATTGTTTGTCCATTTAATTTGAATTATAATATTTCTTTAGCCCCTAACTTCCAATAAATATTTAGCGAAAGCGCTAATAAACACCAAATTCGATTTTGTTTAAACTAACAAGATTTTTAGCCCAAATGTTAATTTTGTAAATGGTTAAACACTTGACTTATAGACAGAATTAAATAGTTATTTTTCAAATTTGATATAAATTAAATTTTATAAATACCAGCTTTAGGGTATGAATAGATGGAAACTTTATCGTAATTTTGAATCATTATAATAAACAAGAGATTAATCAATTTTCATTTTAATTTCTTCTGCCACACATCTAAATAATTTCACTATCTAAAAAGCCATATTTTTTTGCTTTTTAATTAGGCTCAAAGCCCCTCATTATTTAAATGAGAAGTTCCATGAACTGTGAAGCGGTTTTCCGTTTCCCACACCGATCATTGTAAATCTGCAATGGCTTTTATCCCACTAACTGGTACTACTTCTCTATCAATTTTATGTTCTTGATACCTGAAAGTTTTAGGTGTCGCACTATTTGAGAGAAAAAGGTTTTCGAAAATGCCCCTCATATTATCAGATGAAATCATCTGGATTTTAAAATGAGGCTTTTGGTTATTAGGCCAAAAGTAAAAAACAATCAATTTTCTATGAACAACACGCATGTTCTAGTAGTCGATGACCACGATAGTATCAGATTTCTCTTAGGCAACTTTCTAAGTAAAAAATTTAAAGTGAGCACTAAAGGTGATGGCCTGGAGGCTTTGGCTTGGATGAGCCAAGGTAATATGCCAGACCTTATCATATTAGATATGAGTATGCCTAAACTTGGTGGCTTCGATTTTTTATCAAATATAAAGAGCAGTGGATTCTTCAAACATATTCCTGTTATCATCTTAACTGGATATGCTGACAAAAGATACGAAGACCAATGTAAAAAGCTAGGTGCGGAAGATTATATTCTTAAACCCTTCAATCCCATTGAATTAATGGGGAAAATTGAAAGAATCGTACTTCCACAAAATAAACGACTCGAACACAAAAATTAAACACAAACAAACGCAAACATTATACTATGGATGTACTTTACCCACAACAACAGTTAAAAACGACAGAGATTCTCCTTGTCGGTTTCGACTACAGACCAGACTACATGTTGAATGGTAGTTCTTGGGATGAGATTGACTATCAAGTTGAGGAGCTAAATAATTCCTTTCAGGCTTTTCAGTGGCTGGCTGATAGATCAGATAAAGTTCAGAAATCAGAACACAAATTACCTGTGGCTGTTATTTGTTCCTATGATTTTTTGGAAAATGACAACTTCTTATTGTTAGAGAGTATCAAAGCAGATCCTATATTAAAATTGATTCCTTTCATAGCAGTGGCCGATAAAAGTAGAAAACTAGATGTAAAGAAATCATTGAAAAGTGGAATTGATGATTGTTACACTTTACCTGTAGAATGGGATAACTTAAGAAGACGCATTGAGTTTTTGAGAAGATATAAATCCGAAATTCTTAGTTACACCTCAGAGGAGATAAAGCAGGAAAGATTTAAATATAAAATACCTTTCGGTAAACGCCTTTTTGACATTGGACTTTCCTTATCCTTGATTATCCTTTTTAGTCCAATTCTTCTTTTGATTGCACTGTTGATAAAGATCGAGTCAAGAGGCCCTATCGTTTATAGATCAAAGCGAGTAGGAACTGGATATCAAGTTTTTGACTTTTTAAAATTTAGATCAATGGTTCCCAATGCAGATAAACTGCTCAAGGACATAGATCACTTAAATCACTATAGCAACGCTGAAGGAAAAACGGATGCTGTATCCTTTAAAAAGTTCAAAAACGACCCTAGAATAACTAGAATAGGAAAGATCATTCGTAAGACAAGTTTGGATGAGCTTCCTCAATTGTTCAATGTTCTTTCAGGTCAAATGTCAGTCGTTGGTAATCGTCCGCTTCCACTTTATGAAGCTGAGCAAGTGACTAAGGATGAGTGGATTAATCGTTTTTCTGCTCCTGCTGGAATTACTGGACTTTGGCAAACTTCTGGTAAGCGTAAAGATACCATGACTAGTGAAGAGCGAATTGCTTTAGACTTGAATTATGCGGAAGATTATTCTTTTTGGATGGATATTACCATTCTTAGTAGAACACTTCCTGCTATGATACAACGTGAGGAATGAACGAAGCGTAATTTCGACCAAAGTCGAAATCAAAGACCCAGTGGGTCTTTGGCGAAGAGAACCCGAAGGGACAGATGCCGTAATTTCGACGCAAGTCTACAAATCAAATCCGAAGAAATACAGCAAATAATTTGACGAAAGTCAAAAACAAGAAATAAGATTAACCAAATTCATAAATAAAACTACGAACAGGCCCTCTAATTATTAGAGAAAACTATTAAACATTAGTATGTCTGTTAACCATCCTTTAATATCGATTATCACCATAAATTACAACCAGTTGGGTGTAACCTGTGAAATGCTTGATTCTATCAAACACTTGGGCTATCCAAACATAGAGGTTATTGTGGTCGATAATCAATCCGCCGAAAACCCTTTTAACCACCTACATCTAAATTACCCAGAAGTAAAGTGTATCGTTAGTGATACCAATCTTGGCTTTGCCGGAGGAAACAACCTTGGCATTGCAGCAGCAAAAGGCGAGTATCTTTTCTTTGTCAATAATGATACAGAGTTGACTAAAGGAATGGTGCAACCGCTGCTGGCTATGTTTGATAAGATTGAAAACTTAGGCGTTGTTTGCCCTAAGATTTGTTACTTCCCTGAGGATAGAGCCAAGAAAGATATTATTCAGTATGTAGGTGCGACTCCAATTAGTACATATACCGCACGAAATAGGATCATAGGTGAAAAGGAACTGGATAATGGACAGTATAAGCAACCGATGGAAACACCTTATGCCCACGGAGCAGCCATGCTGGTGTCGAGAGAAGTGATTGAGAAAGTGGGTATGATGCCAGAAGATTTCTTTTTGTACTATGAAGAATTGGACTGGTGTGAGCAAATTCGGAATGGCGGATTTGAAATTTATGTGGAACCAAATGCTATGATTTACCATAAGGAGTCGATCTCTGTTGGAAAGGCAAGTCCATTTAAGACTTACTATCTAACTAGAAATAGAATCCTATTTATGCGTAGAAATAAAACTACGATGCAGTTTATGCTTTTTAGTTTATTTCTAATATTTGTTACGATCCCAAAGAATGTTTTAGTGCATTTTTTAAAAGGGGAGTTCGAGCATTTAAAATCTTTTTTAAGAGGTGTCTGGTGGAATTTTTCATCACAGAAGAAAGTCATCAGTCATTAGAAGGCTGGAAAATAAAAACTAAACATTAAACCAAATTCCCAATAACTGATTCAGAGAAAAAATGAGCATTTTATACTACATACTAATCACTATTATTGCTATAGTCGTTTTCTTTTTGGTTTTTCCATTCTTGACCACAGTCTTATCTATGATTAAGAAGGAGAAAATTAAAGCTAAATCTGCAATTCCTAACTTCAAAGACAATGACTTTGGCTGTATAATAACTGCCTACAAAAATGTCGAAATTACTCGACCTTTAATTGATTCTCTAATTAAGCAACGGTATAATAATTTTCATGTTTATCTGGTGGCAGATGAATGTGATATTACTGGATTTGACGTAAGTCATGAAAAATTGACGGTTTTGAATCCTAATCCTTCGTTGCGTTTGAAGGCAAAATCTATTATTCATGGAATCGAAAATTTCGTAAGAGACCATGAATACATTGCTGTATTTGATGCTGATAATTTAGCTCATCCAGAATTTTTGAGTGAGATAAATTTATATGTCAATAACGGACATGAAGTTGTCCAAGGGCAACGAACAGCAAAGAACTTAGATACCATGTATGCTTGTGCAGATGCGGTAGGAGAGTTTTATAAGAATTACATTGAAAGATATACGACTTATTTGTTAGGTTCTTCTTCTGTAATTTCTGGATCGGGAATGGCGGTGGAAGCTAACTTGTATAAGGCCTATTTAAATAGTCCTGAGATTCAAGCAGGAAAGGAAAAGTGGAAGAAGATGCTGCAGGAAGATAAGATTCTTCAGAATAATCTTTTAGCAAAAGACGTAAAAATCAGTTATGCTAAGAACGCCATCGTTTACGATGAAAAAGTTACTTCTGGAGAGCAGGTAGAAACACAGAGAAGTCGATGGTTGTATTCCTATTTTCAAAATTTGCCTAATTCTTCAGGCTTGTTATTGAAGGCTTTAGGTCGATTGAGTTGGAATCAGTTTTACTTTGGCTTGGTAACCATTGCGCCACCATTATTCATTCTATTGTTTTTTGCAATGGTGCTAACTGGGATTTCTTTTTTTGTAAATCCTTATATAAGTCTAGTTTTAATCGGAGCAGGGATTATCTTTGCGGCCAATATTTTATTGACCCTAAAATTATCCAATGCACCCAAAGAAGTGTGGAAAGCGATTTGGAGTATGCCGCTCTTTGTAGGAAGACAAATAAGTGCCCTTTTAAAAATGGGCAATCCAAATAAGAATTTTAAACATTCAGAACATACTCGCAGCTTCAGTATTGATGAAGTACTGCAAAAATCCCATGATTTGCCGAATGAAAGGTAATCGGTAAGGACATTAACTAAACAACAAACTATGACTTATTAGGAGAAAACTACATCACTTTCCTTAGGTCAAAAAGAAAGCATACTCGACCCCCTTCATAGTTGCTTTTTGATAGTCGAAATTAGCTAATCAACCTTTAATTAATAATCCAGTCAAATTGACTGTGTATTATTAGTGATTACATTATTACAACCCCTTGATTTCATAAATTGAAATAGTAATAATGGCTATAACAAAAAGAATTAATTTTTTAGACTTTGCAAAAGGATATGCAATACTAACTATTGTATTGTTTCACCTTTTTCAAAAGCTCACTCTATCCCCAATATTCGAGAAAGCAATCGAATTTGGAGGAAGTGGTGTACATCTGTTTTTTATGTTATCGGGCTTTGGCCTGATGATGTCAAAAAAGACAAGCCTTGGTACTTTTTATAAGCGTCGGTTTATGAAAGTGTACTTGCCTTATTTTTTGGTACTTACCATTTGTTTACTCGTCAATTTTCTGATTCCGATTTATCCTAATGATGGTTTTGAAGCGTTCTTTGCTGGAATATTTTTATATCAAATGTTTTATGAAGGGTTCATGGAAGCTTTCGGTGGACACTTTTGGTTTATATCGGCCATTATTCAGTTTTATTTATTATTTCCTGTGTTATCCCATTTTCATGAGAAGTTTGGGAATAAATTTTTCCTTATAGGGAGTATTACTATTTCTATACTCTATTGGATATTATTATATGGTATGGGCTATATGGATATTAGAAACTGGGCTGGTTCTTTTCTCCAGTTTTTATGGGTTTTTTCACTAGGAATGGTATTGGCAAAAATGTACAAAGAGCGAGGATTTGAATTTTGGTCTTATTCTTATAAATATTACCTTTTAATTGCTGTGGTAGGGATAAGCGTAGCTGCCTTTAGTATCCTGAAAATGGGTATGGTTGGAAAGGTTTTTAATGATATTCCTGTATTTTTTGGCTATACCTCTTTATGTATCATTGCCTTTAAATTGATAAAAAAGAGAGCTCCTCAGTTAATTCATATGTTTGAAAAGGTTGGTGATTATTCTTATTCTATTTATCTGACGCATGCCTTGGTCATTACGCTGGCTTTATTTTATTTGGAGTCCGCGTCGATTGATCGTAATTTTTGGATCGTTCTATCCATAGTTCCCGTTATATTACTGGCTTCTTGGATTTATGAGAAGATAAGTGTTTTCTTCACCAAGTCTGTTCAGAAATTATTGCTTTTCACTTAATCCATCTTGCACTGGAATTTATTGACTCTTATTTTTATCGCTTTCGCTAAATTTTGTACGATCACAAAGTTTGACGAAAGTCTAAAAATTAGTATTACTATTAGCTTATTCTTAAGCTCTTAAACTAAGCTTTTCAAGAAAAAATTCTCAAGACTTTTGCCTATTGAGTATCAACTCTTTTAACTACTTTTGCCCGTCCATTTAATGATCTCCCAAGCTGACAAAATGAAAAAGTTTTTAATCTTTTCACTTTTAGGAAATGTATTGTTCTTAATTCTATTTGGTCTGATTATCAGGCGTTTAGGTGGGGTTAAGTACTTGAAGTACAGAATGAACTCAAATAGCATTTCAGCGCAATACGACCACAAAAAAAGTTTATACCAACAGCTCATGTCAAATAAAGGAGGTATCATATTTTTGGGGGATAGCATTACGGAAGCAGGGGAGTGGTCGGAGTTATTTGATACCACGTCAATTAGAAACCGAGGGATCGCAGGGGATGTAAGTTCTGCCTTATTTGAGCGATTGGATGATGTGATAGGGCTTTCGCCAAATAAAGTGTTTTTGATGATAGGCGTTAATGATTTGCTATTTGTATCTGTAGAAGAAGTGGTGAAGAATTATAAAGCTATAGTCGAAAAAATAACCACAGCAGTTCCAACTTGCCAACTCTATCTTCAGAGCGTGTTGCCTATTAATACGGAGGTAAGAAACATCCCAATTTCCAATGAAAGTATTCGATCTTTAAATGATGCTATTCAACAGATAGCAAAGGAAAATAAATTACAATATCTAGATATCCATTCCTTATTGAAGGATAAGCAGGGCAATTTGAAGGCTCAATATACACAAGATGGAATCCATATTAATGGGGAAGCATACGTTGTATGGAGTCAAGCCATAAAGGAACATGTGGAGTGAGGATACGTATATATTTCTAGTAACGATTCGGCTAAGTTTTTGCCTTTTGAGTTCACTTACTTAGTCAAAGAGAAATCGACCAAAGATGATTTTTAATAGTCTTGCCTTTCTCATATTTATAGCTGTGTTTTTACCTTTCTATTTTACATTGAAAGGGAGGGCTAGGCTATTATTTACACTGGCGAGTAGTTATTTTTTCTATGGCCAGTTTTCTTGGCGTTTTTTGAGTTTGATTGTGTTTTCTACTTTGGTAGATTATTCAGTAGGGTTAATGTTAGAAAACGAAGATGATCAGAAGAAGAGGAAGCAGTGGTTGTTGTTGAGTATGATTGTCAATTTGGGTTTTCTAGCTTTCTTCAAATATTTCAATTTCTTTGTAGATTCTTTTGCAGCTATGATTACTGCTATGGGTATGCAGGCCAATATGAGTACCCTTAGTATTATAATACCGATGGGTATTTCTTTTTACACTTTTCAATCTATGAGTTATACGATTGATGTGTATTTCAAAAACATTAAAGTAGAGAAAGATTTTATTCGTTTTGCTACATTCATTTCCTTTTTCCCTCAGTTAGTAGCAGGCCCCATTGTAAGAGCATCGGACTTTCTTCCACAGTTTCAAAAAGACAGAAAGTTTGAATGGGATCGATTGACTTCAGGCTTGGGGCAAATCCTTTGGGGCTTTTTCCAAAAGGTGGTGGTGGCTGATTCTTTAGCTCCTTTTGTTGATCAGTGTTTTCAAGCACCGGATATGTATGGCTCCCTACATTTGATCATTGGAGTTATCTTCTATTCCTTTCAAATTTATTGTGATTTTTCAGGGTACTCTGATATTGCTATTGGGTTAGCGAGAGTCTTAGGTTTCGATTTTCCTGATAACTTTAGGACGCCCTATTTTTCTAAAAACTTTAGTGAATTTTGGAAACGATGGCATATCTCTCTTTCCAGTTGGTTGCAAGATTACCTTTATATTCCATTAGGTGGAAATAGAAGTGGGAGTTTTGGCTCTTATTTTTTCATTTTGCTTTTTATGGTTTTGGTGGTCGTGATGACTGGCTGGTGGTGGGTGATTTTGGTTAATCTTGCGATCATCGCTTATAGTTATTGGTACTATAATCAGGGTGATCAAAACAAGGTGATACTTTTCACCTACATGAATTTAATGGTTACCATGTTGCTAGGAGGGCTTTGGCATGGAACGAATTGGGCATTTGTGTTTTGGGGATTTTTGCATGGAGCTTATTTGATTGTACAGCGTTTGGTAGGGCCGTTTTGGAATAAAGGATTGGATGCGATCCGAGTGCCTCATGTGGTGCAAAACGGCATAGCCATAGCCATGGTTTATTTTTTTACTT
>CAYTVR010000295.1:0-8940 GCA_964441245.1 uncultured Saprospiraceae bacterium
TGGGGTCCTTATTCAGGACAGTTGAGGCTAATCACATTCAAGAAAAATCTTGAAACCTCATTAAAAGGCTACCAACCTTGTAATATTTTTTTAAAGGAGTAATTAATTGGCGAGTCTGACATGCAACATTTCGTTACCAGTCCGAAAACATTAGTAGAATCCACAGGATGTGGATCTTTTAGTATTTAGCCGTTTTAATTATCTCTATTTCTCGTTGACAGTACGTCATCGAAATATGAACACAAATGTCCTACAAATCTATTAAAAGTAAAAGTAAATGCATAGGACAAACCTTGGACAAACAAGAAATATTACGTTAATATACGTAAAAAAAAGTAGGTACAAGTAGTTTGGAAATGAAAATTCATAAAAAAAATGAATTTTCTTATTTTTACGATTTGAATCTAGTTTTGTATCTATTTTTTAATCTTTTATCTTAGAAATTAGAAATAAAATCTACAAGGTTAATTTCTTTTGCTAAGCCAATTTTTTTCTTCAATCTATACCTCGCTTTTTGAATACTTGATGCACTTATACCTTGTAGTTGAGCAATTTCTTTAGTAGAAAGGCCCATTCGGATATAAGCACAAAAGCGAATATCATTATTGCTTAAGTTTTTAAAATTTTGTCTGATTTTTTCAAAAAAATGAGG
This sequence comes from uncultured Saprospiraceae bacterium, assembly GCA_964441245.1. Taxonomy (GTDB): domain Bacteria; phylum Bacteroidota; class Bacteroidia; order Chitinophagales; family Saprospiraceae; genus JALZUU01. The sequence continues at coordinate 653 of CAYTVR010000295.1, forward strand.
ATGAACTTGTTGGAAATGCAATTTAAATTTCTCCCAATCATCATCAAAATTCATTTTAAGATTTATTGAATTATTGATATTTCTGAGTCTCTTTTTAAGTTCTTCTTTAGATTGAGTGGTACTTATTCCTTCAATATCTGACTTTAAATGAGTTAAAAATTCATTTTTTTGAATGATATGCATCGTATTCGTTGCTAAGCTTCGTTCTTTAAAAGCTAATTCATCTCTCAGTCGACGTTGTTCTTTCTCTTGTAACTTTGTTTGAATCTGAAGTTTTTCTAGCGCATGCTTTTGAATTTTATTTTTTAGACGATATCGTATAAAAATGAAGTAAAGAAGAAGCGACAACAAAGCTAAAATAGCGATAATCCTATTTCTATACATTCTTTGCGAATAAGCATCTTTTTCTAGGGCGACTAATTCTTTTTCTTTTTGATACAATTGATAATAGCCGCTAATTTCACTAATCTTACTAAACGTTTCTTGTTTATAAATACGATCTTTTACTTTTTCTAGCTTTTCAGCATACATTAAAGCCTTATCTAAATTTCCAATTTTCTTAAAGATATTTCTTAACTGTTCATAGCTAAATTCTATATTTTCTAACTTTTGTGTTTTTTCAGCTAAATTTTCTCCTTTTTTAGCAAAATTTAATGCTTCTGAGAAGTTTTGTTTATCAAAGTAAGATTGACTGATTAAAAGGTTGGCAAAGGTGATTTTAGAAGGATCTTGTAATTCTTCAGCTAATTTCAAAGCTTTTTGAGTATAATTAAGTGCCGTATCCGTATGATTAGCAGCCAATGAAGTACTTCCAAAATTGATTAAAAGAGTTTGGTGAGCATTTTTATTTTTTAGGCTTTTTGCAATTGCTAATCCTTCATTAAAATAGTAATAGGCACTGTCAAAATTTAATTCCTCTTTATAAGTCAAAGCAAGGTCGTTATAGATCATTGGCATTTGCTCAGGTAGTTGATGCTTACCAAAAAGATCAATTGCTTGAAATAGATAGTGTCGAGCCAAAGGAAAATTATCTGTTGCTTCGCCATACACTCGTGCATAGTGTGTATATACATGTCCAAGAGCAATAGGATGATTATTGTTTTCCGCAATAGCTTCAATTTCCATGGCATATTTCAAGGACTTTTCTTGATTTTGCATAAGATTATGTTCACAACTTAATAGACCTTGCAGTGCCTTAATATGTCCTTCGGTATTCCCTGATTGTTCAAAAAAATGACGAGCTGTTTCATAGCTCAGAATAGCATCTAATGCCCTTCCTTCTCGATAATGAAGTGAACCTAAACGAGAAAGGGCAGCAGCCTGTCCTAGAGGATAGTTTTCTTTTTTAGCTAAGTTGTATGCCTCTTTAGCAATAGAGAGTCCTTTTTCAATGCTAGCTTGATCGACTAATTGATTTAATGAATCTACTCGTTCTTTTACTGTGGTCAAAGGAAGATTTTCTTTTAATCCATCACGAGAACCCGCCAATATATGATTGGATAAGATTAAAAATAGTAGTAGGTATTTTAGGCTACAAGGCATTAGTTATGAGAAGCAATGTGTGTTATCGTATCCCTTATAAACTTTTTAGCAAAGAGTTTGTAAGAATTGTTTTGTTGTAAAATTTATTAAATATAAACCATATGTGTGAATTTCCCTCATTTTTATAAATCAGATATTCTAATTACCAAAAATGAGCTTAAAGTAATTGTAAATTGGAGCCAAATGATTGGGTTTGGTATTTTTGGTTAACCAAATTCATTTGGTCGATATAACAAAGCTAAAAAGAGGAAAACACCTTCTAAATTATTCAGATCAAAGGAAATGGTAAAGAGCTAATTTAAACTTGTTAGACCTAAATAGTAGATGTTTGCTTGGATATCGTCCCCATTCGGGTAATTCCAATAAAAACATCGTTTTATTTAGATTCTGTCTAAATAGAACCCATCGTTCAAATTAGCCTTCTCTGCTATATATTTTCATTAAAAACCTTACTATCTTTGCGACGATTTTTTTGGACTTTTGTTAAGGAATAATTAACATTCTTTTATATAAAGTTTCAAGCCCTTTGAATTTCTTAAATATAAATTATAAATTTTGAGACACGGAATAAGCAAATTCGCATTCCTAGCATTCTTTCTTACGCTTTCCTTTTCAGCCTCGGCCCAATCTTCTGACGGTTCAAGTTACTTAGCTACTGCTATGATAGGCATTGTAGCTTTGTTGGCTCTTGGAGCGATTTTAATGCTAGCTGATAATTTACTTCGCATCGAAGCTAAAAATATAGGAGCCGATAAAGACGGTGCTAACTTTTCTCTTATCCCATCAAGGGAAGAGCTTTTTAAATCTAAAACTCCCAGCTACACTAATGGTCAATCTGTTAAGAGCTTTAAAAAAGGACATGACATCCTTTTAGAAGGAGAAGCGGCTAAGGAATTGGATTCTACCACCTCTGCGACGACTTATGCCGTCAAACCTGGAAATTTCATTGGAATGTCACCTATTCCTAAGGTTGAAGTACAGCCAGGTGCTGAAGTAAAAGCAGGCGATGTGCTCTTTTTTGACAAAAAGAAACCTTCTGTTAAGTACGTATCGCCAGTAAGTGGTGAAGTGGTTGCCGTTAATCGTGGAGCTAAACGATCTATCGCAGAAGTAGTAATTCTCGGTGATAAAGAAATAAAATATCGTAGCTACCCTTCTTTTGATTTAGAAAATGGAAGTCGAAGCGAATTAATAGACTATTTACTAGAAAGTGGAGCTTGGCCTTTTATTCGTCAGCGTCCTTTTGATGTTGTTGCAGATCCAAAAGATACACCAAAAGCCATCTTTATCTCCACATTTGATACTGCTCCTCTTGCTCCAGACCTTAACTTCGTTGTAGAAGGAAGAGGCGAAGCTTTCCAAAAAGGATTAGATGTATTGAATAAATTATCAGGTGGTACAGTCCATTTGGGATTAAATGCAGGTGGAGATTCTGCTCCTTCTGAAATTTTTACAGAAGCAACAGGTGTACAAAAAAATTGGTTTCGTGGACCGCATCCAGCAGGTAATGTAGGTATTCAAATTCATCATACAGACCCCATCGGTTCTAATGATAAAGTGTGGGTCTTAGGTGTTCAAGAAGTGATCACATTGGGGGCTTTATTTAGTGAAGGTCGTTTCAATGCAGAAAGAGTCATTGCTCTTGCAGGTGCAGAATTGGAAAACCCTCGCTATATCAAAACATATCTTGGAGCTAATATTGAAAATTTTGTCAAAGATAATTTGAAAGAAGAAAACGTACGATTTGTTTCTGGAGATGTACTTTCTGGTAAAACAATTGCTAACAATGGTTCTCTAAACTTTTTTGATGATCAAGTTACTGTATTATCTGAAGGAGATCAATACGAATTATTTGGTTGGTTGTTGCCGATAGCACCAAGACCATCCATTTCAAATACATTTCCAAATTTCCTTTTCCCAGATTTGAAATTCCAAGCCAACACGAATACGCACGGTGAAAAACGTGCCTTCGTAGTGACAGGTCAATATGAAAAAATGTTGCCAATGGATATTTATCCACAACATTTGATGAAATCAATCATAGTTAATGATTATGAACGAATGGAAGGCTTAGGAATTTATGAACTAAGTGAAGAAGATGTTGCCTTATGTGAGTTTGCTTGTACCTCTAAACAGCCATTACAACAAATATTGCGGACTGGTTTAGAAATGATGAGAGAGCAATCATAATTAATTAGGGATTTATTTTTTAGGAAAAATAAAACTCAAAAACAAGTTTATAATAAATAATATGGGTTTATTAGACGTATTAAAAAAGATTGAACCGGATAAAAAGAAAAGTCCATTTCTGCATACGCTGTATGATGGCTTCTTCACCTTTGCTTATGCACCTAATTCGGTGACAAAAGGAGGTGTACATATCCGTGATGGTATGGATTTGAAACGAACTATGGTAATGGTAGTGATTGCGATGCAATTGTGCTACCTTTTTGGTTCTTATAATATTGGTCATCAACATTTCACAGCTCTAGGAATGTATGAAGGCTTTTTGGATGGATTACATCTAAAACTGGCTTATGGTTTGATTAAAATTATTCCAATTTTTGTTGTGACACATATAGTTGGTCTAGGAATTGAATTCTGGTATGCTGCTAAAAAAGGCCATGCGATTGAAGAAGGATTCCTAGTATCTGGAGCATTGATCCCATTAATTATGCCCCCAGACCTTCCGCTTTGGATTTTAGCATTGTCTATCTTTTTCGCTGTAATTATCGGAAAAGAGGCTTTCGGTGGTACCGGGATGAATATCTTAAATGTCGCTTTATTGGCACGCGTATTTATCTTTTTCGCTTATCCGACAACGATTTCAGGAGATGAAGTATGGGTAGCAGGATTAGCTAATGATGCCAACAATGCTTTAGCTGCGAATTACGGTTGGGCCGAAATGGGATTATTTAATGGACTATTTGAGTGGATGGGGCTTGATACCTTTAGGAACGGGGCCCTTGCCGTCGACGGATACTCAGGTGCCACTCCTTTGAGTTTAGCTTTCAAAGGTGGTTGGGAAAACGTAACAGATACTTATTCAGTCAGCCAAATGTGGTGGGGAGCAATTCCTGGTTCAATTGGAGAATCTTGTAAGCCATTTATTATCGCTGGTGCTTTATTATTGGTAGGAATGGGAATTGCAAGTTGGAGAGTCATGGTGGGTATGTTGATCGGAGCAGGATTGACTGCTTATTTGATGAACCTTTGGGGAGCCACTCCATTTATGGAAGTGCCTTGGATGTACCAATTCTACATGGGATCATTCCTATTTGCAATGGCTTTTATGGCAACAGATCCAGTAACCGCAGCATCTACACAAACTGGAAAATGGATTTATGGATTTTTTATTGGAATGGTCGGTATGATCATCCGTGTTATGAATCCTGCATATCCTGAAGGTTGGATGTTGGCTATTTTATTCATGAATGTATTTGCACCACTTATCGACTTTTATGTCTTAGATGCTAATATGAATCGAAGAATGAAAAGAACGTCATCAGCAGTTGAAACAGTAGAGACAGCTAAGGCAGAATTAACGACATGATATTAAGCTTAAGGATTAAATATTACTATAACGTAAATTGATTAAAAATTAATTATCAATAATATGGAGCATTCAACAAATTATATCGTCCGCTTCGTGGTCTTCATGACTGTATTAGTTGCACTTGTTTTATCCTTGTTATCTACTTCTTGGAAAGAGAAGACATTGGAAAACGAAGCTATCTTTAATAAGCGAGCGATCCTTACTTCTGTTGCGGATTATATGGATGAAGATCCAAAAGATATGTCTGAAGAAAAAGTATTGGACATCTTTGAAAATAAGGTGGAGCAAATTGCTTTGGATATGAAAGGAAATGATTTAGATGCAGATGCTATTATCAATGCTGGATACAAAAGAGGAAAGCCAGAGCACATTGATATGAAGAAGGAAAAGAAAAAAGAAGAGTCGACTCGAATTTTTCCACTGTATATCTTGGATTCTGATAAAGGTAAAGTTTATATCACTACTGTCCGTGGAAATGGTCTTTGGGATGAGATTTGGGGCAACATTGCTTTAGCAGATGATTTATCTACAGTAGTTGGAGCAGCTTTTGGTCACAAAGGAGAAACTCCAGGATTAGGTGCTGAAATCAAAGACAATCCAACTTTCCCAAATCAATTCAAAGGAAAGAAAATTTATAATGCGGCAGGTGAATATACTTCGGTAAATGTAATAAAGGGAGGCGCTAAACCTGGAGATATGAACGGTGTAGACGGACTTTCAGGAGCAACTGTAACTGCCGATGGAGTAGATGAGATGTTGGATAGAGGTATTCGTTATTACCAACCATACTTCAATAAAATATCAAAGAAAATTGGTGCAACTAAAGGTTAATTTTACCCTTGTGGTCAACCAAATTTATTTGGTTGTTTAAGCGAAGCTTTAAAAAAGTAAAGTAGAAATTCCAAGTTTTTGGATTTTTATAAAAGAATAAAAAATTAAAAATGGCTGAGACAACAGTTCAAGAAATTCAAAAAGTAGAGAAAGAACCCCTGTTTGGGAAAAAAGAAAAGAAGTTACTCGTTGATCCTTTAAACGATAACAATCCGATAACCGTACAGGTATTGGGAATCTGTTCTGCATTAGCAGTAACCTCTGTGGTTTATCCATCTGTGGTTATGGCTGTTGCAGTAGTCTTTGTATGTGCTTTCTCTAGTTTGTTTACTTCTTTGGTTAGAAATTATATTCCAAAGCAAGTTCGTATGATCGTTCAATTGGTGATCATCGCAAGTTTAGTAACCATTGTAGAATTAACATTGAAGCGATTCAACTACCCAATTTATACTGAATTATCAGTCTATATTGGATTGATCATCACCAACTGTATTGTAATGGGGCGTTTGGAAGCATTTGCGATGGCTAACAAACCTTGGCGTTCTTTCCTTGATGGAGTTGGAAACGGATTAGGTTATGGAGCGATCTTAATTCTTGTAGCTATTATTCGAGAAATTTTTGGAAAAGGTACTTTGTTCGCAGGTAGTCCAATCCAAATGAATTTAATCGGAAAAAGCAATGATACTGTTTCTTTCATCATTAATACCGCAGCAGAAAGCGGCATTGGAAGTTGGTTCTCTTGGTATTCAAATAATAACTTAATGGTATTGCCAGCGGCAGCAATGTTCATCATTGGTGTGTTGATCTGGATTCAAAGAAGTTATAACACTAAACTAGTTGACATTTCGTAAGAGATAAAACTTGTTTAGAATTTAATAGTTAAACAGTTTTTTTTAAAACTAACTCAATTTTAGCAAATGGATTTTTTTAATGTATTTATAAAAGCTGCTTTCGTTGAAAACTTGGTCTTGGCCTATTTCCTCGGAATGTGTTCTTACCTAGCAGTATCGAAAAGTGTAAAAACTGCTTTCGGTTTAGGACTAGCAGTTATCTTTGTTTTAGGAATTACTATGCCGATCAACTGGATCATTAGTGAATGGTTGTTGAGTGAAAATGGAGTGTTTGGTATCGATTTGACTTTCTTACGATTCATTCTATTTATTGCTGTAATTGCCTCTATGGTACAATTGGTAGAAATGATTGTTGAAAAGATTTCACCTTCCTTATATAATTCATTGGGTATCTTTCTTCCTTTGATCACGGTAAACTGTGCTATCTTAGGTGGATCTCTTTTTATGGTGGCCAGAGAATATAATTTTTCTGATTCAATTGCTTTTGGACTAGGAGGTGGATTTGGTTGGTTCTTAGCAATCATTGCGATTGCAGCTATCCGAGAAAAAATCCGTTACTCTAATGTGCCACCTGCATTGCGTGGTTTAGGAATGGCATTTATTTTGACAGGATTAATGGGAATTGCCTTTATGAGTTTGATGGGAATTGATCCCGCTGCTTTTTCAGCAAAATAGACGCTGTTCAGAATAAAACTCCGATTTTCGATTTTATATTTAAGCTTATCAGTCCTTGAAAAAAGGTCAAAGGAACTAAAAAACGAAATCAAAAGAGGAATTTAACTTTTTGAGCGTAAATAAACGACTATACTTTAAGCAAAAATCAGTTTTCATTGTTTAAATAAGTAGACAAAAATATTTCAATAATAATATTATGATATTTCTTCTTGATTTTGGATTAATTGCTTCTTCTGTATTCATCTTTACTGTGATTATCTTAGCATTGTCTTTCATGCTGATCTTTGCTAGGAAAAGATTAGTACCACAAGGAGATGTAAAGATCGTCATCAATGGCGATACTGAAAACCCACTTCTGGCTAAGCCAGGCTCTTCACTACTTACAGTCTTAGGTGACAAAAATGTATTCCTTCCTTCTGCTTGTGGAGGTGGTGGTACTTGTGCGATGTGTGAATGTAATGTGGATGTAGGAGGTGGTGATGTTTTACCAACAGAAATGAATCACCTGACTCGACGGGAAGTTGCCGAAAATGTACGATTGGCTTGTCAGGTAAAAGTTCGTTCTGATATGGAAATTCGTATTCCAGAAGAAATTTTTGGTATTAAAAAATGGGAATGTGAAGTTGCTTCAAATGATAACGTAGCAACCTTCATCAAGGAGTTCGTTGTAAAACTTCCAGATGGTGAAACTTTGGATTTCGAATCTGGCGGATATGTTCAGATTGATGTGCCTAAAATTGAAGTTTTTTATAAAGGAATGGATATCGGAGAAGAGTATCGAGAGGACTGGGATAAATTAAAGATGTGGGATTTGAAAATGAAAAATGACGAGC
>CAYTVR010000296.1:0-8922 GCA_964441245.1 uncultured Saprospiraceae bacterium
CTAGTTGCACTCGGTATTTTAATAGTTAGCGGAGCGATAGCAGGATTGATCCCCGCTTTACAAGCTGTTCGAATCAATCCCGTAATAGCGATGAAAGGATGATGTATTTTGGTTGTTGGTTCTTAGTTTTTTAGTTGTTAGTATTAACCAAAAACCAAAAACCAAAAACCAAAAACCAAAAACCAAAAACCAAAACACCAAAACACCATTATATGTTTGATTTAGATAAATGGCAGGAAATATTTAATACCATCAGTAAGCATAAGTTGCGTACGGGCTTGACTGCATTGGGGGTGTTTTGGGGGATTTTTATGTTGATATTTTTGATGGGAGCAGGACAAGGATTGGAAAATGGAGTAATGGGATTGTTTGGCAATCATGCTAAAAATAGTTTGTACATGGGCTCAAGTTATACGACGAAACCGTACAAAGGATTAAAACCTGGGCGACAAGTGGAATTGACTCTGGATGATGTAGATGCGATTGTTGCCGAATATGGAAATAGAATTGCACACTTAGCGCCAAGATTATGGATGAATTCTGGAGAAGTCACCCGAGGTGATGCACAAGGAGCATTTGACATAAGAGGAGATATGCCAGGAGTGATTCATATTGATGCCATGAAAATTATAGATGGGCGATTTTTGAATAATAATGATATCAATGATCGAAGAAAAATTGTCGTGATTGGAAGTCGCGTAAAAGAAGTGTTATTTCAGGAAGATGAAGAAGTTATTGGTGAGTACATAAAGATTAGAGGTGTAGAATATAAAGTGGTAGGCGTCATGACTTCTAGCCGTCGTGGAAATAATGGAATGAATGATAATAAAACTATTTTTCTACCGATCACAACAGTGCAACAATTAACCAATAGGCCCAATAAAATAGGCATGTTTGTTTGTGCAATGAAACCTGATGTTCAAGTCAGTGCGATAGAAGATGATATAAAAGCATTGTTAAAAAAGCGTCATAGGATCGCACCGGATGATCGACAAGGCATTTGGTCGGACAATATTGAGGAAGAATTTCAACAGGTTCAAGGATTGTTTATGGGGATCAAATTTTTAGTTTGGTTTGTTGGAATTGGAAGCTTATTGGCTGGCGTCATAGGAGTTGGAAATATCATGTTAATCATCGTAAAAGAACGTACCAAAGAAATTGGGATTCGAAAGGCGATGGGAGCAACACCGCGTTCTATCGTTAGTATGATTTTATTAGAATCGGTATTTTTGACAACGATTGCAGGATACTTCGGATTGGTCAGCGGCGTATTTATTATTTGGATCATGAACGTAGCGGTAGGAGAGGGCTCTCAATTTTATTCCAACCCTGAAGTGAATGTAGGTGTGGGATTTATCGCCTTGCTGATCCTTATTGTTTGTGGAGCATTGACGGGTTTGGTTCCTGCGATGCAAGCGGCTAATGTAAATCCTGTTGTTGCTTTAAAGGATGAATAAAATTGTAAAAGATAAGTATTGTTCAGAATTAAGGTAAACCCAATTGCTGGACACTACTTCAATCAAACGAGAACACTAATAAAATAACAAAACGCTAAAATTATGAATAAAGGTTGTTTAATTGGACTTGGCATAATGGTCATGTTAGCTACCATCGGACTAGTTTCTTATTTTTCCCAACAAGGAGAAAAAAAAGTAGAAGGTCTTGAAGTAACAAAACCGGAGATAAAAGATATTGTCAAAAAAACAGTGGCTACTGGAACCATCAAACCACGTAAAGAAGTGATGGTCAAGCCTCAAGTTTCTGGAGTAATTGATGAGTTATATGTAGAAGCTGGAGCCTTAGTAGAAAAGGGGCAACGTTTAGCACGGATTAAATTGATTCCTAGTGAAGTCAATATCAATAATGCTCAATCTAATGTGGAACTTAGTCGTATTCGACTTCGAGAAGCTGAACGAGAATTAAAACGTCAAAAGGAAGTTTTTGGTAAAAAATTGGATGTGGAAAATGCGCGTGTTAATTTTGAAAATGCTAAAAAGGAAGAAGAACGACAACGTAAATTATTCGAAGATGGAATCATTGCTGAACAAACGTATGTTAACTTTAAAGTAACAAAAAATATTCGGAAAGCAGAATATGAAAATGCGCAAATTGTAGCGACAGGAAGCTTAAGACAATTCGAATCTGATGTAGATATTCGTCAACAAGAAATGCAAGCAGCCATTAATAATTTAGCTTTACTAAAGGAAGGCGCAACCAAAAACAGCAAGCAAGTTTCCAATGTTGTTGTCTCAACTTTAAAGGGTATGGTTTTAGATGTTCCACTTGAAGAAGGGTCTTCTGTTATAGAACGAAACAACTTTAATGAAGGAACAACCATTGCAACTGTTGCAGACATGAATTCATTGATATTTGAAGGAATGGTTGACGAATCAGATGTAGGAAAATTGCAAGAAGGAATGCCTTTAGAAATGACCATCGGTGCCATCGAGAAAGAAACTTTTAAAGCAAGACTAGAATATATTTCTCCCAAAGGAATTACAGAAGAAGGAATGGTAAAGTTTGAAGTTAAGGCAGCTATGGAAATAACCGATAAAGCTTTTCTAAGAGCAGGTTATAGCGCAAGTGGTGATATTATTTTGGATAGACGAGATAAAGTAATTGCCATTCAAGAACGTGATATGATTTTTAAAGGAGATTCTACTTTTGTCAAAGTAAAAGTAAATGATGATCAATTTGAAAAAAGATTAGTAAAAACTGGATTGTCTGATGGTATCATGATTGAAGTTTTGAATGGCTTGGATACGACCACAGTGATTCAAGTATTGAAAAACGGAGAAGGATAAATCAAAAAATATCAACTGCTATTGTGGCGAATAAAATGAGCATTATCATTTTATTCGCCATTACCTTTTAGCTCAAAATGAAGTTTGAAATGATCTGTCCAAAAAAATAGAAATGAATCAAAAGCAAAATTGGCAACAATGGTGTTTTAAAATTGGCATATTGGGAGCAGTGCAATTTTTGCTGGGTACCTTATTGGCCATGATCATTTATCCGGGAGGAACAATTCATGAACCACATTTGGAAATGTATTCTTTTACCGCTAATTATTTTAGCGACCTAGGCCGAACAAAAACTTTTGACGGAACCTCCAATATGTTGACACACTTGTTATTCAAAACAACTTTAACGATAGGAGGTCTTTGTTTGATTGCTTTTTTTATAGCTTTACCTTCCTTATTTAAAAGGAGTATTTCGAAGTTTTTTATTTTTGTGACTAGCCTTTTGGGAATCTTTTCAGCTTTGTGTTATTTAGGAATTGCGAATGTTCCTTGGAACATCAATTATTCGGGACATGTCTATTTTGTGAAAATGGGATTTATCTCTTTTTTGATGATGACGATTGGTTTTACATCAGCGATTTTGTCAGAACGAGATTATCCCAAACGATACGCTTGGGCCTTTTTATTTTTTGGAATAATACTATTCGTTCAAATCGTGATTATGTTTTTTGGACCTAGAGCGTGGCGCTCGAATGATGCTTTGTTGTTGCAAGCTGTTGCTCAAAAAGTGGTTGTTTACGCTGAAATCATATGTATGTTATATCAGTCTTTTGGTGCTTTAAGCCGAAGTAGATTACTTTACGATAAGGCCATTTAAAACCTTACACGCAAAAAGCAAAAAATGGAATCTTTTTTGAAATAAAAGTGTTATTTAATGTAGATTAGTCATACTTTTATTGGGTGCTTTTCGTTGTAATTAGACTAGGTTAGCACATCTTTTAAAAAATGCCTATTCAAATCTAAAATTTATACCAGTTGAAATGATTTATTTCAATTGTCAAGAATAAGTTTCATACACTAATTTGAGTGTCGTAGTAATTTTACTGCGGCACTTTTTAATTTTTTCAAAAACTGTTTAATGAAAAAATTAAAGAACTAAAACTAGCCACCCATTTTTAAAATTTTAATTTCTACACGTTGATTTTTCTTTCTGCCCTGAGCAGTTCTATTGGAGACCAATGGAGAGCGTTTTCCATATCCTTTATAAGTCAATCGACTGGCTGGAATCCCTTTCAGAATTAAATAATCTACTACTGACTTGGCCCGTTGAGTCGACAAACGATCGCAATATTCATGAGCAGGAATATCATTAGTGTGTCCACCAATTTCCACGGTAATGCCCGAGTTTTTTTCTAAAAATTCATACATTTCTACCAATACAGGTTCGGAGACATTGGTCAGGTTGGTACTATCTGCTTGGAAAAATAATTGTTCAATTCTAATTTTTTGTCCAGTTCTTAAATTACGAGCACTGAGCGCAGGAATGATCTTTTTGTTGATTCGAATGGATCCTTTCGTCTCGCAACCATTAGCATCGCTGATCTGAACAGTATGTTTTCCTGGACTTAATTTAGATGCCTTTTTATTGACTTCTCCATTGTCCCAAAGGACTACAAAAGGTCCCGTACCACCATCGATGGCCAAGCTGGCAATACCATCTCTACTCCCTTCTTTAGTGGCCGCTTCGATTTCTTTTATCCGAACATTCATTGGACTTGGAGCGGTCAAAGTAATGGAAGTTTCTGCTTTTGTTCCCAGTGCATCAGTGACCGTTAGTTGATAATTTCCAACGCCTAATTTTTTGGTTTTTGCTCCTTTCAATTTTTGTTGATTCCAAGCATATTTATAAGGCGCTTTTCCTCCACTAACCACCGCGTTTAATTCGACCGTTTCATCTTGAGGACATAGAATTTTTCCTTCACTTTTTAAAGACAATTCTAACGCAGGAATTTTCTCTGGCTCAGGAGGAGGAACCCGACCAATTTTCACTGTAACAACACTATTACAACCTAGTCGATCTGTAACAGTTACGGCGTGTGTTCCTTTATCCAATTGAGTAGCTGTTGGACTTTTTTCTCCATTGTCCCAAAGATAAGAGTAGCCAGGTGTTCCACCATTGGCTTTGACTTGAGCAATACCATCTTTACTGTCAAAAGTACTTTCTTCTTTTTGAGCATTTGCTTCTACGATTAATTTAGCTCCTTCAATTTTTGCGGAAGCACTTCTAGTTTGGCCTGCTGCATCCGTAACCGTAACGGTATAAATACCAGGTCCAAGATTAGTAGGATGTTCTCCTTCCAAATCATTGGTCCAACGATAAGCGTAAGGTTCCTGTCCTCCAAAAATTTTGACTCGCAATTCTCCTTGTTGTGCACCTCCTTCACAAGAGATGCCTTTTTCAACTACACAACTGACCGTCATTTTTGCCGCAGGCTCAATTAAAAATAATCCTTTATCCAAAGTACCAACCCAAAGAGCATCTTCTTGATCCACTCGAATACAGCTCACATCTTTACTTGTAAAACCATTAGATCGATTAAAGATTTCAACTTTATCTTCTACTACATCATACCGGGTAATGACTTCCGAAGCCACCCAAAGTCGCCCTTCACTATCGTATTGAATATCTCGAACATCTCCTTGATATAACTTACGATCCACGTCTCCGGGAATCCATCGATTTCGATCATCTACCATCCAAAGAATGTCTTCTCCCAAAATCCAAACGTCGGGACCAAGAGCGGTGATGGCTAAAATTTTATCTCGTTTTTCATATAATTTCCAATCATCGTCTCCTTTTCTCATGAGCACTCCTTGATCAGTTCCGACCCACAGTCGATTGTATTTATCTTTTAAAATGGTGTTGATTTGGTCCGTTTTTAATTTTGAATTATCAGCGGTAAAATGTTGAATCAATTTTAATCCACCGTTAATATTTTGTAATTGAAACAATCCGTTTCCGGCAGTACCAATCCAAATGTTTTTTTCTTTATCATCAAAGTAAGCTACGTTAATTTTTGGTAATGGTGCCACTTCTTTCTCGGCTACAGGTGTTGGTCGTAAAATAGCATTCAGTTGACTTTTGTCAGATTTAATATCGTGATTGCCATCATTTTCTAAGAGTAAAGCCCATTGCGTTTCTTCGATTTGAATTTGACTAGAATTGTCTGCAGAAAACAACTGATAAAGCTCTCCACTGGCAGCAACAAATTTATCATTTTGTTTATTTACAAAAATATTCTGGATAGAAGATTGTTGATCAACAGCTGAACAATGAATGACTCGCATCGGCGTATTTTCTTGCGCTTGCGCGAAAAAGAATAAACCTAGAAAAGGAAGGAGTAAGAGTTTTTTTAACATAAATAAAAGGATTTGTCTTCTCTTTAGAATTGTACTAAGAATGCTTAAGGAGCTAAATGATTTCGTTTGGTATTTTTGACAACCAAATTTATTTGGTTGTCAAAGCAAAGCTTTGAAAGCGTAAAAACTTCGACTTCATTATATATTTTGACCAAATGAAATCATAAAGAACCATGCTTAATTTATCATTAACTTATTCCTTAACCACATTCTAAAAATGAATATTGTCTTGAGCAGCCGAAAATACAATTTTTTGACTCCTCCAAAAACAAATCATCCTAAATTCTAAGGTTTTACTGCTAAAACTACTTTGTAAGCTAAACTTTATTGGAACTAAATGAATCGGTTTGGTAAGATTTGATCCTTTTCATTCTTTACCATATGAGGGACAGTAGAGAAATGGCAAAGTCATTTATTTAGTTCACATTAGCTTTTTTAACTTGATGTGAACTTTGAAAAATTAGCGGCAGCTAATTTTTTGACCTTACACATTTGAGTGTTCTGTGATCATATGTGCCTATACTGTGATTTATCGTTAAGAGGGGAGTTGTTATTTTTTTTCAGCGGCACTGAGCACTTTGCCTGTTCCTAGAATGAGAATCTCTACTCGACGATTGAGTTCTTGTTCTCGCATCGAAGTGGCTCTAGGATAGCGCATTTTTGAATTGCCATAACCTTTAAAACTCATTCGGTCTTGAGAAATGCCTTTGTCAAGTAAATATTTAAAAATAGTTTTTGCTCGATTGACAGAAAGTCTGAAAGATTTATCTTCGATGAGTTCAGGTTTGGTAAACGGAACATTGACATGACCAGCGATTTCAATTTGTATGGAATCATTGAGCATCATAAATTGATACAATTTAGGTAACTCAGGTTTTGATCGTGGTAACAAGATGGCCTTGTTTCCAATAAAATAAATATTTTTAATATCCACACTTTTACCGATCTCTATTTTAGGCAAGGACAATTCAATTTTAGGAGTCACGCCTTTTTGGGTTTTCAACATTTTAGTTTCATAAAAATATCCTTTCGCAAAAATGTCAATCCCTAAAACGGCATTTTCTGGTACGTTTCGTTTAAATGATCCGTCTATATTGGTTTGGAAAGAATCTCGGTATTCTTTACCATGAATGATGACATTGGAGTATAAACCATTTCCACTTCGTTCATCTTTTATTTGACCTTCGAGGCTCGTCATCGGAATAGGCGGAATGAATTCCCAAATTTCTAAAGTGGCTCTTCTGTTTCTTTGTCGACCAATTGCATCATCATTATTGGCGATAGGATGTTCTTCACCATAAACGCGGACACTCATTTTTTCTACTGGGACATCTAATGCTAATAATTTATTTTGAACAGCGTTGCCTCTTTTCTGAGATAAAAGGTAATTGCTCTGATTTTGACCAATGGCATCGGTATGTGCCGTGATACGAATACTCATTTCTTCATTTTTATGAAAATGAAAAGCAGCTTTTTGAAACACAGAATCTGAAGCTAATTGAAGATCATGTTTACCAAAAGCAAAGTAAATTTCACCGCTATATCGAAGAGTAAGTGAATCTTTATTTTGGGCGAAAGCACTAAGATAAAAACCTGAGAAAAATAGGAGAAAGGAATAAAAGCGATAATACAACATATTTTCAATTTGATTGTTTCAAATGGGAGATTGTAATGTAATAACCTAAAATAGCTGTAAAAGATACAGCATTAACGGTTGAAGAAAGCAGAAATGAGGCATCTTTCCCTCGAAAATAGCGTATAAATTAACTAAGAGCACGTTTAAACCTTGTTTTTTCTACTCTAAAAAAGTGTATATTTGCAGCTTATGAAAAATGTTAGAAATTTTTGTGTGATTGCCCATATTGATCATGGGAAAAGTACCTTGTCAGATCGATTATTAGAGTTTACTAAAACGATCTCTGAACGAGATATGCAGAACCAGGCCTTGGATGACATGGATATAGAGCGAGAGCGTGGAATTACGATCAAAAGCCATGCGATACAAATCTATTATGAACACCTAGATGGTGAAAAATATACCTTCAATTTAATCGATACTCCAGGTCACGTTGACTTTTCTTATGAAGTCTCGCGCTCTTTGGCTGCATGCGAAGGGGCCTTGCTATTAGTGGATGCTGCTCAAGGTATTCAAGCGCAGACCATTTCCAATCTGTATTTGGCAATTGAACATGATTTGGAAATCATTCCAGTGCTGAACAAAGTGGATATGGAAAGTGCGATGATTGAAGAAGTTTCAGATCAAGTGATTGATTTAATTGGCTGTAAACAAGAAGAGATTATTTTGGCCAGTGGAAAAACTGGAATTGGAATCCAAGAGATCATGACGGCAATCGTTGATCTTATTCCAGCACCGGAAGGAGATCTTAAGGCGCCTCTTCAAGCGTTGATTTTTGATTCTGTTTTCAATCAATATAGAGGCGTGATTGCTTACTTTCGGATTATGAATGGCGTGATGAAGAAAGGAGATAAAATTCGTTTTGTCAATACTGGAGCAGATTATTTTGCCGATGAAGTGGGTATTCTTCAGCTGAACCAAGTTCCTAAAAAACAATTACAAGCCGGAGATGTAGGTTATGTCATTACGGGAATAAAAATATCAAAGGAAATTAAAGTAGGGGATACGATCACGCATACTGAGGCACCTTGTGAAGCAGGTATTCAAGGTTTCGAAGATGTAAAACCAATGGTATTTGCGGGTATTTACCCTGTAGATACAGAAGATTATGAAGAACTACGT
>CAYTVR010000297.1:0-8879 GCA_964441245.1 uncultured Saprospiraceae bacterium
CCTTGTTTGTGTCCACCAGTAATATTGGCCCATTGATTTCCAGCGCCATAATTATTATCTCCACAATTACTCCCGTTGGAATTTCCTGCAGAAAAAACATGCATCAAGGTTGGATTTTCATACACCTGTTGATCTACGGTAGCGGCTGAGGCCGTATAGCCATCATTACAACCATTACTGTAGGAAGAATTCGTCACCAGTACATTACTGTTTAAATGTAAACTCATTGTTGCATCTAAATGGGTCGGTTCATAATCCAAGGTATGAATAAAAGCATCTGCCGCCATTCCTCTTTTATGTGGATCGAAATTTCCAGCTCCAGCTAAAATACCAGCTACATTATCTCCATGCGTATTTCCGCCTACTTGATTTTGTGTATTGCCATTTAGATCTTGGTTCAAACGACCTTGATAATCAATATGAGGGCCGATGGTTCCATCATCTCTGACTAAAATATTTACTCCCGCACCAGTATAAGTTCTTCCACTTGGATAAGAGGTATCTAATAGATTCGCTCGATGTAAAGATCGTCCTTCTGTATCATCAGGCATACCTGGTTCATCAATGATAGCGATGTGTGCAACAAAAGGTAATGCAGCAATTGCTGTTATTTTATTTTTAGGAATACTTGCTTTGATAAAATTATTCAAGCCATTGGCTAAAACAACTTGGATGTCGTTTTGAGCAAAATGATCTGCTAAGTTTTCTTGTTTAAGATTCTTATAATATTGAATCATTACTTCTACTCTATTCCCATTAACGGCCCACTCACCTAATGTTGACGTTTTTAAATTGTCTGCAATTTTTCGATCCAATTCGATTGGTAAAATCGATCGGACATTCAAAGGCACTAATTCCTGTAAATCTAATGCTACTGGAATCGCAGCAATATAAGCTCGGTGTGGTAAATATTGTAATAACTGAATACCTTGGTTTGTGATTTGTGTATGTTGAAGGCTAGAAGGAATATCATAAAATTGAATCAGTCGATAATAATAACCATCCAATATTTCTGCTGAAGTAATTTTATGTGATTCGACTGCTTCCCGAATATTTTCTTCAGGTATTGTTGCTCCAGTTTTAAATAATATGGTGTATACTTCCTGAGCATTAAGTCGGAAAGTACTTAAGAAAAGAAGTGCTAGAAAAAATATATTTTTCATCATAATCAATTGGGTATTCTTAAAAGTATATAGAGCATGTTTAAAAGAAATGATTCGGATTAGGTTTTAAAACAAACTCAAAATACAATAGACGAACCTATTAACCTAATCTTATATAAGAATCCTAAACCTACGTCCGTCAAAACACAATAATCTGAAAAAGAGAGAAAATATTATTCAGTAAAGTTAATCTAATTTCTAAAAAGGAAGAATAGAGCAGAAAAGGATTCTGGTGTGATTTGACTAATCAATGACAAATAATGAGGGGAAACTGAAAAAATGGAAAGCCCGTTTTAAACTTGATGTTTAAAACGGGCTTTATTTTGACTTTTGATTTGCAAAGAATATATTCCTTCTATTTCAAATAACGTCTATTTTCAATGCGCATTTTTACCCTCGTCTAATTTTTCTAAGGTTGGTGCTTTCCAACGTTCATATCCGATAGGTTGTCCACTCGCTTTTCGAACCGCTTCGCCAGTCCGTTGTTTATCTGAAATCATGGCTCCGGTCATAATCAAACTGGTTCCGATAATAATAAATAATAAAATCCCTGGTTGGAATCCTTCTACTGCTGCTTCCGTAGGAATGGCATAAAACAAAAGAACTGTTATCAATCCCCTTGGAGCAATAAACAATTGTGGTAAAATATCTTCTCCAATGGTAATTCGTAAAATCACATAGCGAATGACATAAATCGATATGATGATAAGGATACTCACGATAGCTACATTTAGACTAAGCAAAGATTGTAAAACAATGGTAATCCCGAAAATCACAAAAAAGAAAGTTCTTACCACGAATGCTGTTTCCATGGTGATGACATGTAGGCCTTCGTAAATATGCTTGGCTTCTTTGTAGTTTAACAAATTCTTTAATCGACCTCGGAAAAACAATTTCATATTGGCAATTAATAATCCGAAAACTAAAATGATAATTAAAGAGGATAAATGCATCTTTTTGCCTAAAGCATATAGTAATAGCAATACCGCAATTAGAAGAAACAGCTTCGTATGACTTTTGATATTTTGAAAAATCAATACGATCAGGTAACTAGCGACCAAGGATAAAACAATCGTCAATAAGACATTTATGGCAAAACCTCCAAGGCCAGATGCAGTCTCTGC
This sequence comes from uncultured Saprospiraceae bacterium, assembly GCA_964441245.1. Classification (GTDB taxonomy): domain Bacteria; phylum Bacteroidota; class Bacteroidia; order Chitinophagales; family Saprospiraceae; genus JALZUU01. The sequence continues at coordinate 2,288 of CAYTVR010000297.1, forward strand.
GGCATCTAATTGTCCAGTTAAAAAATAGAATACCATGATGCCCATGATATCAGAAAAAGTACTTTCATAGATGTGAAATTCTCTCTTGTCCTCTCTTAAACTACTCACACTCGGAATGATAATCGCCGAAGATAAAATGGACAAAGGAGTGGCATACAACCAAGCTTTTTCCATGGTCATCCCAGGAATGAAATAATTGAGAATCAATGCGGCTACCCAAATAGAAAACATTAAACCTACCAGAGCAATACCAAAAGCTTTGGCTATGGGTAAATACTTTTCAGGTTTGAGCTCGAGCTCCAAGGCGGCTTCTAATACAATCATAATTAATCCTACAATTCCTAAGACTTCAAGAATTGGAAAAAACAAATCTTTGGTCAATCCCATTGCTTCCAAACCAAAACTTAGACAAATACCGAGAACGATCAACATCAGCACCGAAGGAACATTGGTTCGATTGGCTATTTCTCCAAAAACAAATGAAGAAATGATAATCAAAGATGCTGCGATAATTAAATAATAAGGATCTAAATCATCTCCTGTACTCGCCAATAAAATTCCTGTAGAAAATAAAAAATTCATATTTTTTTGTTTAGTGTTCTTTTGTCTAGTTGCCTAATTCAGTTTCATTTTGTTATCTGCGATATAACATTCATATCCCCACTCTTTGATCAATTGAACTAAATATTGAAGATGTTGGTCTTCTCGAATCATGAGCTGAATCATAAAGCTATTTTCCTTTTCGTGATCGTTGATGATCTTAGGTTTCCAAGTCCAATCAATGTATGGGCAGGCAAATAATTTTTTCTGTAAAATATCTTTTTCACTCACTTTTTGATCTTCTGGAATTTCTACTTGAATTTGGTGTAAACCTCCTACTCGATCACCTTTGAGCATCATATAACCATCCTGTAATAAATTAGAATAGTTGATAAATCGAAGTCCATTTTTCGTTTGCAAGGACAAGCCCAATCGTCCCATGTCCTGTATCACTCCTGTGTTTTCATCTACTTGAATCCTGTTTCCGATTTCCAATTCATTGGACCATAAAAACACTCGACCATTCATGTAGTTTTTTATCGGAAAATAACCGACCAACAGTAAAAACGCCACAAATAGACCATGCAAATATGGATTGATAAAAACAAACAAAACCAGTAGTATGGTCACTACAATTGGTTCATAAAGTTTTAACAATATATCCAAAAGATAAATAGCTCTTTTTTGAAAACGCCCAAAAAACTGAACTCTACGAAGGACTTCTAAAAAGAGCATCAATCCAAAATACAAACCTATTAGCAATGCCAATGCTAATAACCAATCTCCCCAACTAATCATGTACTTACTCATAGGGTAAAATTATTTAATAAGTTCAATTGCTTTATTTTTAAAGTTTTGATTTGGCTTTATAAGCTCTATTACTTCGAAACTGAATGATACTTTTTTGTTCTAGTAATTCTCCAACATCGTTGACCAAAAAAGGATTGACTTCTAGCCAACTTCCTTCTCTTTTCAAAACACCCAAATTGAGCAAACGATGGACGATTACTTTAAAGGTATCTTTAAACGCAGGGCCAAATAATTTACGCAATTGGTATTCATTTGTTTTTCTTTCCATGATGATCGTTTGCAAAATCAAGGCTGCATTGGTACTAATAAATTCTGGTAAAGTAAAGCCACTTCCTTTTTTTACAATCACTCGTTCTTCGTTGTATTTTTGGATATTGTAAGCCCATCGATGCAAAGCTTCGCCCACATTTCCCTCTGAAATTTTACAAACACCATTGATTATTTTTCGAACTTCTGATCCAGTTATTTCCTCTCTATCCTCATTGATCAAATCCATGTGCGTGGCACTGTGTCGAATCAAAATCGCTCTTTGAATATCTCGATAATCCATCCGATCTAAATTGATCTCACTTTGAAAAACTTTATCAATTTCAAAGACATCATTCAAATGTGATTTGAGCCAATTACTCAAACCTACTACAAAAAATAAATGACTAGAGGTTTGGTCAATCGTTTGTAATAAATGCTTAATATTTTCTCCAAGACTGATTTTTTCATCCTGCCACAATTCCAGATCATCGATCCAAACCATCGCTTCACTTTGTAAACCATACTTGACTAAAAATTCTAAAGCAGCTCCCAAATCATAAGTCGTTTCAAAAAATCGTCCCTCTAATTGTATCTTACATTTTGGCTTCAGCCGAATGGTTTTGTTGGAAAAATGTTGTTGACTGACCACCTCTCCAAATAAGGTTTTTCCTGAAAATCTTTTCCCTGTTAACATCACACCACCTCTAAAACCTAGGCGCCAATTTTCCACTAAAGTGGCCATCCGATTATTCTCTGCTTTTCGAGGAATTGAAAAGGAATCTCCAATCCAACCTTCGGTTAAAAACATATTGGTATAATGCGAATTCTCTTTTTGCGGGGTTCGATCTCGAACTACTCTAACTATTTTTTCAGAAATACTAAGTGCTTCTTCCTCGCGTACATTTTTTCTTAATTGCTGAAATACCTGTCCCTTTTTTTGAAACCATTCTCGAACTGACTTCCAATTTTGCCATTGATGATCCCGGTATTGATTGATCGTATATTGCAGAGATTGAGGCAAAAAGTTTTCCTTGTAAATTTTTGTTAAATCGAAATCCGCATTCAAATTTTCCATCGTCATTTGCTGCAGCTCCGAAATTTTTTCTTTCGACTTTTCAAGGCTTTTTAAAAAATTATTTAAAGCCTGTTCCACTTCATCTTTGGGGGAAGATTCTCCATCTTGTTTGGAGACCGCCATCCTATTTCGAATGTTGACAATGCTTAAATTGATTTTATTGGTGATTCCATCTTCAATGGTGTGCAAATTATAAATATCAGACATCACTTCTGATTCCAACCAAGCGCGAGTTGTTTTTTGTAAATTCAAATCCTTGTACAACAACAAACCCTGATCGGTATCTACACTAACTTTCTCAAGACCGGGAAGATTCGAAAGATGTTCTTCTAACTGCGCTTTAAAAGGTTCAATTCCCTCTAAGCTTTCTAGCCGATTGTGGATCGCTTCTAATTCATGTAACAAATGATTGACATCGAAATCTTCTGTTTGGTAAGTGTCCTGTTGGATGGTTTGCAGTTTATCCGTTATTTCAGCTAATACGTTGATGTAGTTGAGGTATTCTTCCGCAAAATGACTTTTAATTAAAACATAACTTCCGGTCGCATTCCACAAGGCGTTGGATTGCTTCAAAAGAGCTTCACATTGTCCAGGTATTTGAACTAACTGTTCTTTGTAGATCGACCAAGGTTTATCTTGCAATTTCCAACGATCTAGCTGCTTTTTATTCACATTGCCCGATGGTAGATTGGATAATTGTTCTCTCAACTCCATTGCCGCAGATTCCACCACTTTTTTAGATTGTAATCTCAATTCCTTAAACGCAGAAAGGTTGGAACTGTGTGCGGATACTTCTAACCATGCTTTTTGTTCTTGAAACAACACATCTCTCCATAGCAAGGCAAAACTTTTAGCGCGACCCATCCATTCATAAATAACGAAATAGTCGGCATATTGAGCTGAAGGACGCTCTTGAATCAAGGCTGAATAATGATCGCCAATAGCGACAATAGAGGTAACGATAGGTTCAATCTTGGCAGCTAATTCTTGTAAATGAGTGACATCGTGCTCAGGCGACCAAGCATCGATTACTGCATTCCACAAAGCCTTATCAAAAGCTACTGTTATTTTATTTTCTTGATCTACCTCGGGTATCATGGATTTGACATTTAGGTTTATGCGCTTTTAAGGGCGAAAATTAAGGATTTCAAACTGCTTTTCTCTAATATTTAGATAGAATTCTAATTTTCTTAGTCCAGAATTGAAATTCAGGAAATAATTAGACTTTGATTTGGTTGTTGGTTTCTGGATATCGGTTGTTGGCTCTTGGTTTTGCTACTTTGTTTTTTAAAACTTTTAGGCTAAAATCTATTATTTGTGTGAAGTTTATTTTTTCCGTTGTACAAATCTTCCTTGGATTTGATGAAAATTCGGTAATCCAGCTAATTGCATGGTACGAACGAGCTCTTCTTGTAAAAGTGCCAGCACTTCCTCTACTCCTTTTTGCCCATTTGCTGCTAAGCCATAAATAAAAGCTCTTCCTATACAAACTGCATTTGCGCCAAGCGCCATTGCCTTAAAAATATCACTCCCTCTTCGGATGCCTCCATCCATCAATACCGGAATTTGACCATTTACTGCCTGAATAACCTCCTCCAAACATTCAATGGTACTCCAATCACTTTCTAACTGTCGGCCACCATGATTAGAGACCACAATACCATCCACTTTATGTTCAAGGGCCAACAAAGCATCTTCTTGAGTCATAATGCCTTTTAAAACAATTTTCATTGTACAATGTGCTCTTAACCAATCAATTATGTCCCAAGTCATAGAAGCATTGAAAACGGTTTCATTGGTCACTAGTGAGTCCAAATTCCCTTTACGCATGTTGATATTGACCTCTTGATTAGCAAATAAAAATCGAGTACTTCTTTCGCGATTACCAGGTACTGGAAAATCTATGGTCAACACTAAAACTTCACATCCATTGTCTTCCGCTCTACGAAGCAATTCTTTCGCAATTTCTAGATTTTCTGTAGGATATAGCTGAAACCAAGGTTTTCGCTTCATCTCAGCAGCCACTTCTTGATAGGAAAAGGTAGATAAGGTAGAAACCATCATCAAATGATCCATGTGATCTGCTGCTCTAGCTGTTGCTTTTTCTCCATCTTCATGGAAAATACCTTGTGTCCCTACCGGGCATAATACAATTGGACTTTTCCATTGTTCACCTAATATATTGACGGAAGTATCAACATTAGTAACATCTACTAAACGTCTAGGGCGAATTTGAAAGTTTTGATATTCAGAGATATTGCGTTGAAGAGTCCTTTCATCCTCTGCACCACCTTTTAGGTATTCATAGGATTCTTGTGGTAAAATCTTCTTGGCTTTCGCCTTAAATTCGTGAATGTTATAAAATTTTTTCATAATTGACTTGAATTAAGAACCAAAAAAATACAGAATAGAAGTCGGTCAGGACGCATTCTTTCATCTTTTTTTCACAAAGTAGAAAACATTCAGACGAAATTATAGACTGTTCTATTTGCATTTCATATTTTACAGCATAGAAATAAAATTTTCAATACTAGTAAACTTAAAACAGCCAAATTAAAAACACAAAATGAAAAGACCTTTAGTAACTCCTTTAGATGAAAATGCTTCTCCGAAAGCGAAAGAAATGGCCACCTTTTATCAAGAAACACTTGGTTTCACCCCTAACAGTCTATTCACCATGATGCATCGTCCACGGATTGCAACTGCATTTTTGGAAATGAATCAAGCAGTTATGGAAAATCAAGGGCGAGTGACTTCGGCTCTAAAAAGATTGATTGCCTATTTGTCTAGCATGACAACGGGTTGTCGATATTGTGAAGCACATGCCATTCGAGCGGCAGAAAGATATGGATCGGAAGAGGATAAAATGAATAATATTTGGGAATATAAAACCTACCCAGCTTTTAGTGAGGCAGAGCGAGCGGCTTTTGATCTGACCATTGCTGCTTCTCAAGTACCAAATGCCGTGGATGATGAAATTTCTGAAAACATGCGCCAACATTGGGAAGATGGGGAGATTGTAGAAATCTTAGGTGTGATCGCTTTATTTGGATATTTGAATAGATGGAATGATAGTATGGGGACTCAATTGGAGGAACCTGCGGCTGATTCTGCTAATCAATATTTAGCGAAAAAGGGATGGACCCGAGGTAAGCATCAGTACTAATTTTGAATATCCAATATCCAATATCCAATAATCAATCTTTAATCGATATTGGATATTGGATATTCATATAAAACCTATTCCACTAAGTGTTCTGAAATCCCATCATTCATTGCTACAGGATCTTTAGGATTAAGTCCATATTGATTTTCGCCTCGATCACTATCCGTGCATAAAAAGACTAATAAAATAATAGAACCAATCAGAGGAATCAATGCGATTAACATAAACCATCCGCTTTTATTAGTATCATGCAATCTTCTGACCGCTACAGATAATCCTGGAATAAAAGAACCTAAAACATACAACAAATAAAAAACAGGATAACCAATAAAACTATCTAATACCAGCGTCACAATAACGGCTAGGACATTAAATAAAACAAAATACCAATACTCACTTCTTCTTGACCTTCCTGAGAAATCAGCATATTTCTTAAAGGCTCCAGTGTAATACTCAAATGGATTCATAAGTTTAGTTTTTAGAGAGTTAAAGAATAAGGAACTTGAAAATATGCTGTTATTAGCAATTTTCAAGTTATTTCATCACTTTTTTTCTTTTTCTGTCAAAGCTTACCAATCCCAATCAGTCATTACAACAAACTCTTAAACCTTGGTCGCTTTGGGGTGACATCTCCTAATCTTGCTTTTTTAGCTTCCTCAAAAGCATCAAAATTGCCTTCAAAAAAGACGACTTGTCCATCATCCTCATAAGATAAGATGTGTGTTGCCAAACGATCAATAAACCAACGATCG
>CAYTVR010000298.1:0-8873 GCA_964441245.1 uncultured Saprospiraceae bacterium
TGTGTACAACCAGGAAAGGCGGTTCCGCCCATTGGGGCAATTCCACCATTCGCATCAGCTGCTCCATCATAGGACATTACAACCGTATGATTTCCACCGCCGAGTGCTACGGGATCAAAAACAGTAGCAGCACTTCCATTGATGGTAAAAGTCACGCCATCTGCTCCATTTCCATCAGTATCAGATCCTCCAAGGGTAAAAGATGGATCTTCCGCACATAAATCTAAATTAGATAAGATAGGATCAAAAACAGGATTTGGATAAGAGCAGTTATTACTAATGGTTACAGTCACATTGGCTGCACTACCCATTGGGAAAGGACCTTCTATTGTAATAGAATATCCTATAGCATCTTCATGTACAAATGGTATTTCGTAAATTCCAGCATTAAACATTAAACTAACCGAACCATCGGTAGCCACAGGTACTCCAGCACTTTGCATCCCAATTGCTGGGATATTAAAGGCATCAAAAGCTCCAGTTGCGCCAACTACGGACCAAGTCTGCCCCATAGGTAATGGAGTTCCAGTCGCATCTACAATACTGACCACTTCGCTAAATTGACCATTATCACCTCCCGTTCCTGTGTCTAGATCAATTACACTTGCATTATCTAAACAATCACATGGATCAGTAATGGAGAAACCACAATCAAAAACATCTAGATCACTCATCGCTGTATTGACACATCCATTGGCATCTGTAATGGTATATTCAATGACATGGGTACCAACACCGGCTACCATTGGATCAAAGTTATAGCCCAATCCAGTTCCTAAATCAGTCACTCCTGGACCACTATAAACTCCACCTCCAGGTGATCCGCCAGTTATTGGAGCACTAGAAATTGGCGCATCCAAACAATAGCCTAATGCAGTCGTTAAATTGACTACTGGTAAAGCAAAAACTTCTATATCATCACTTGCGGAACCTGAACATCCATTTTCAGAAGTAGTATAAGTAATGGTATGTACACCTACTCCAGCAACAGTTGGATCAAAGCTATAGGTCATTCCATTTCCATCATCTGTTACTCCTGGACCACTATAAACAGTACCGCCAGCACATACTCCTAATAATTGACCAGATAATGCTCGAAATGGTGAACAGGTAAAACATTCTACATTTCCAATTCCAAATCCAAATCCTCCTAGTGTTAAATTATTAGTAGGCGCGCAAGTTAACAAATCTGAATCACCTGTAAATCTGATTGACCGATCAGAACCCATATCATCTATCACAATGGTACCAGATGCAAAAAATGAAGTAGAATTTGCAGGTGTATAGGTAAACGCTGGAAAAGTACTTGTAGTGCCACCGCTCACCATAATGTTCCAATCTGTAATGCCACTCGTTAAAGGATCAACTGTAAGATAACCAGTTGCCATTCCACCATCATCAAATACTACCCCATCTAAAGTCCAAGTTATATCAGAACTAATTCCTACTGGAGTTCCACCACCGAGACCTGTTTGTTCACCAGCATCAATACACAAATCAGCCGGAGCAGTGAAAGCAACGTTTGGTAATCCAAACACTTCAATATCATCACTGGCACTATTGGAACATCCATCTCCATCGGTATAGGTATAGGATAAAGTATGAGTACCCACACCCGCTGCTGCTGGATCAAAATTATAGGTAACCCCATTACCATCATCCATTACACCCGGGCCCGAATAAAGACCCATATCTCCACTTGAGGTCCCCTGTGACGGCGTGCCTCCGCTAACGCTGGTTTGAACACCATCCGTTACGCATAAATCAAAAGGAGCAGTAAACATTACGACTGGTAAAGCATTTACGATAATATTATCCGTAGCCGAATTGACACAGCCATTCCCGTCTGTAAATGTATACGTTATGATATGTGTTCCGACTCCTGCCATAGCGGGATTGAAAGTAAAAGCAATGCCACTATTTCCTAGGTCTGTTACTCCTGGGCCACTATATACACCTAATCCTGTTGGAGAGCCTGCAAGGAGAATTAATTGTAGTCCAGTAGCATCGAGACAAAACTCATCTTGAGCAGCAGGAATAGTCAAGGTAACAGTTGGTAAAGCAAAAACCTCAATCATATCACTTGTAGCATCCAAACAACCAGCAACACCAACCGTATAAGTAATGGTATGTACTCCGGCTCCGGCTGTATTGGGTTCAAAAGTATAGGTCATTCCATTTCCATCATCTATCACTCCCGGACCACTATAAACACCTCCTGTGGGTGTACCTCCTCCTAATCCTGTGACCGTTACATCGGTCAAGCAAAGATCAGCTGGAGCGGTAAACATTGCATTTGGTATAGCAAAAACTTCAACATCGTCAGAAGCACTATTGGAACATCCATCTCCGTCAGTAAAAGTATAAGTTATCGGATGAACACCTACACCCGCTGCTGCTGGATCAAAACTATATGTCGAACCATTGCCATCGTCTGTAACACCATCTCCACTATACACGCCTGTAGCACCATCTATTCCAATAGGCATTCCTCCTCCAATTCCTGTCTGAACTCCATCATTTAAACACAAATCAGCGAGGGCCGTGAAAGCTACTGTCGGTAGGGCATTTACTACAATATTATCGGTTGCAGTTCCTGAACAACCCATAACATTATTGGTAATCGTATAGGTTACAGTATGATTTCCAACTCCAGCAGTAACAGGATTAAAGGCGAAACTAGCACCCGTTGCAAGATCGGTCACTCCAGGACCACTATAAACTCCGCCTGTTGGTGATCCTGAAAAGTTAATTACTTCAACCCTATCATCCACACAAAACTCATCCTGTGTACCAGAAATTAGTAAAGTTACCGTTGGTAGTGCATTGACTGTAATTGTTGTCATCGCCGAAGGTCGACAGGCCGCATCTGAAGGAGTTGGAGAGAGAATAGCATATACATCATAAGCGCCAGGGGTTGTTAGTGTTGCTCCGACAAGCGCAGCTGTTGTACCACCACCAGTTAAGCTACCAAATGGAATCGTACCTAAAGAGGTTCCTCCAATATATGGATCAGCAGGTGTGGTTGCAAAAGCTACGAATTCAATTCCAAAATCTTCTTTATTATTTGTAGTCATATCTAGTCCCGCAAGTCCTGTTGCAGTCACATTGAAAGTTTCGTCTGTACAAATAGCAGTTTCGTTAGTACTAACAGCTCCTACGGTCGGACAGATTAATGGTAAGAGTTCTATCACTTCAAAACAGATATTATCCAATGCGACATAATTACTAGTTCCCTGTAAGATAACCTCTAAAGCAACAACATCATTTCCTGTGAAGGTTGGAAGCAAAATATTCTCATTCCAACTACTCCCAGTAGTACCAAGGGTTGTCATGATCGTTCCACCACCAGCTAAGGTGGCCACCAATTGTACCATCCCTGGCTCTTGTGTATCTGAATCAGTATCATTGGATAACCAAAGATCTAAACGAAGTAAATTAATCGCTGTATTGGGACTGGTGACCGTTATAGTCCCCACACTTCCAGAATTAGTGACTCCTGGTGATTCTAAATAATAATCCGATCCTGCAGCACCTCCACTTCCTCCTACAAAAAATCCAGTAACTAAATTTCCTGTTGTAGAAAAAGCGACACCTGGTTCTGCAAACATAGTTAATCCAGCCATTCCTTCGTCTTCAAAAGTTTCACAAACGGTATCATCGTCTTTTATAATCCCCTCCCCTTGACCGTCGGAAATAATGGCTCCATTGGTAACATTGGATAAGTTCACAAAAAAGTTTTCTGGAATTTCTGACATCATATCTCCTATGACTTGGACATCGACGGTTTGACTTGCGGCCCCGTTGGCAGCAAAATTCAAAGTAGTTGGCCCAAATGCAATATAATCTGATCCAGCGATAGCGGAACCATTTAAAGATTGAGCAGTTACATCAAAAGCAGTTGTTACATCACTTCGAGAAATCGTAAAAGTAAAATTACTATTCCCACTATTTCCTTCATTTAAACAAACATCATTAATCGAAACCAATACGTCGGCTGGATCAAAAGTGGCAAATTTAAAATCATCAATGGCTATGTAATGAACGTCTGATACTAAGACTACTTCCAGAGCAGTTAATTGTGCTCCATCCAAGGGAGTACCTGCAAAGGAAAGCCCTTGCCATTGACTACCCACTCCTGTGGTAGACAGCGTAGCCGTAGCTGTTCCTCCAGATGCTAAGGTTCCAATAAAGGTTGCTGAACCATCTTCTGGAGTATCCGGATCACCATCTGTTGACAACCAAAGATCTAATTCTAATACTTCAAAAACTTTATTAGGTGTTGTTATTTGAATTTGTCCCACACTTCCGGAATGTGGGTCATTATTAATATTTGATTCTAAAAAATAATCAGAGGAGCCACTACCTCCATTGGCAAAAAAGCCCGTGGCTAATTCATTCGTTGTCATAAAACTGATACCATTTTGAGTAAAAGTAGTTAAACCCGCAGCCATTTCATCTTCAAAAGTTTCACAGTTTTGATCGTCATCCAAAATGGTTCCGACCCCTTGTGCATCAACTATTTGGACTCCATTGGTAGCATTTGTTAAATTGACGAAAAAGGTTTCATTATCTTCTGGAGCTAAATCAGCAGAAGCAGTAACATTGACTGTCTGCGTAAGTGATCCACTAGCAGCGAAGCTAACTGAGGTAGCTCCTAAAGCGGTATAATCTGATCCAGAAGAGGCGGTGCCATCAGCAGTTTGTGCGGTCACTGTGAAAGCAGAACTATTGTTTGATCTGGTAATTGTAAATTGAAAAACCGTGCTTCCTGTGTTGCCTTCTACAATATTTACATCATCAATGGTTAGAGAAACGGCACTCGCATCAAGATGGGTAAATTGAAAGTTATCAATGGCCATGTATTGTATGCCTGCCCCAAGTGATACTGCGACTTTAGATAAACTGACTCCGTTTAAAGCAGTTCCAGCAAAATTGATCACTTGCCAATTATTAACACTGGTTGGGGTGATATTAAAAGTAACGGGGATTGTAGCACCACCTGCAGCCGGTGTTCCAGTAAAAGTGATAGAACCCGGATTAGAGAAATCGCCAGTGGCTATCTCTGACAGCCATATGGCCATCGTTTCTAATTGAAAAACACGGTTAGCCGTGGTTAGCATAATCTCCCCTACATTCCCAGTAGCATTTGCTGCTTCTAAAAATCTAGAATCATTGGCCGGAGGACCAGCAGCTCCACCGGCTCCACCATTCATGAAAAAGCCAATATCGATACTACCCGTTGTACTGAAAGAAACTCCTCCCTCAGAGAAATTGGTTGCTCCAGTTGTTTCGGATTCAAAATCATCCGTAAAGGTCTGAGCGTTGATTTGCGATATTCCTAAAAAGACAATGAAAAGAATTAAAATTCCAAGTTGACAAAAATGTAGAAATGTTTTTTTAAGTTTCGATTGAAAAATAAAATTGGAGTAAATGAGTTGTATTGTTTTCATTTTTTTGTTTTTTCAAATTTTTTGTAAAATTGCTTTGGGTACATTTCTTCCTGGAGGATGAATGCAACTGTTTATTATGTGCTTATTATAGGCTTAGCTATAAAAACTTGTGAGTTCTTTTTGTCTTTAAAAATTAAGTCTATAGCTTTCGCAAAAAATCAATGATTTAAGCTGTAAGTGCTCGCCAAGATTACTTGGATCTTTGATAGATTTAGCACAAGTTTTAATTCATGAATAGGAATGAATTGAAACTTGATCCCAGTATAAGGAAGCAAATGCTATTAGGTTAATAAATTTCTAAATTTGAAATCAATTTTTGGAGGAAAAGTAAATGACTTGTATTTTATATTTCTGTGGTGAAAAATTGAAATATATAAAGTGAGCTATACACTTGTTCCATTTGGTTATATCTGACTATTTTCAGTTTTTGTGCTTAAAATTTTTATATGTTATTACAAAATTAAACAAAAAACTTGAGATTAAACTACCATATATAGGCTATAAAACACTTGACACAAAACTCGTATAACAATAATTTTCATCATTAAGTTTTGCAATAACGATCAAAAGATAAAGCATAAAAAGCCTCTTTTCCAATTTTGGAGAAGAGGCTTTTTATCTATTAAACAAACCACTTATTAATGCACCATCATTTTCAAAGTAGCAATATCAGTTGTTGTTTCTAATTGGTAAAACAATAATCCTGTTGCATTCAATTCAGAACGGTTGATTGAGACTTCGTTATAGCCTTTCTCATAATCACCTTTTACTTGTTTCAACATTCTACCTGCTACATCATAAATGGTCAAGGTAGCGAATGAAGCCTCTGGCAAATTAAAGGAAATCAAGGTTTGATCTTTAAATGGATTCGGTTGATTTTGATAAAGGGCAAAAGCCTGATCTAAATCATTTCCAATGACTGATTTGAAGTTTAAACTAATATCCATTCTTTCCATTTCAACAGTATAGGCTTCCGATTTTGTGTAAAGCGTACTTATAGATAATGCATCACTTAATGAAGTCCTTTTTTTAGCTTTTACAAGCAAACTAAAAATGATTGATTCGTCGGTTAAAGAGGTACTTGTTATGTTGTTCCAACTGGTCGTAATCACTCCTTCTTTTAATTTGGCAAAACCAAAATTGTCCATTGTCAACCCAGGTAAATCTTCCATTTTCACATCCACAAAATCAACAAGACTTTCGTCTAAATCTAAGGTAAACTGATAACCATTTATTTCTTTAAAATCTTTTGCTTTAAATTCAATCGTATACTCCTCTCCCATTTCCATTGTTTGGTCTTCTAGATTTAAAACTAATTTATCTAAATCGGTTCGAGTATCTGCGCTGACCAATTGATTTGGAATCGCACTGCTATTTAAGTCGCCCATTTTAATCCCTATAAAATCAGCGATCTCATTTCCTGATAAACCATTGATGTGATAAGTCGTAGGAAAAGTCGATGCAAAAGGATTGCTTGGGTTGACAAAATTATAGCTCGCATCTACAAATTTCCAAGAAGGATTTTCAGGCAATTCGTTGTAAATAAATAAAATTAATTTTCTCAATTCTACCATATCGAAAGCGGTGATCGTACCGGAGTTATTGACATCTGCGGCAATCAATTTATAAGGCGAATCTAAAGTTTCTATTCCTAAAATATGTTGACTCATCAAGATCAAATCAAAGGTCGAAATTCCATTTAAGGGATCATCATTTTTACTCGCTTCTATTTCATAATTATTTCCTGTAGGCAAATTAAAATCAAAGTAACCGTCTCCGATTGTTTCATCAAACATGGAAATTGTGCCTCCGTTCGCTTGCACTTTCACCTCTTCAATCATCTGATTATTTTCATTAAAAACTTCTCCATCTACCGTTCCAAGACTGGCTTGTAGATAAGGGTCTACCCAAATATTTTGAATCTTGGTTTGTACATTTCCGCAAGCATCCGTCGCCATCCATACTACATGCCAATCAAAACCTTCTCCTTCCTCACAACTTTCAGGTCCACCTGTTCCATACTCGGTATAATAGGTAATGACTGGTTCGCTACAGTTATCAATCGCAGTCGGCGTTTCCGTAAGCACTGGAGGAAACTCATCACAGGTAATCACCAAATCTTCTGGAAAAGAAATAAAATCTGGTTCCCGGTAATCTTCTTCAATCCATAACAATGTTTTTATGGTTGACGTATTTCCACAACGATCGGTTGCCGTCCAAACTCTATAAATACCATATCCGTTATCTTGACAAACATCAGGATCATCACTCGTTTCCACGAAAGTGATCACTACACTTCCACAATTGTCTTCAGCCATAGGTTCAACAAAATCAGGAATCGCATTACACTCTACATTCTCTACATTTTCAGGAATAAAAGTAAACTCAGGTTCCTCATCATCTTCGAAGGTAATGGTCTGCGTTGCGATATTGCTATTGCCACATCCATCTAATGCTATCCACAATCTAGTAATCGAACAATCTCCTTCTTCATCTTCATGCAAAATAATTACATCACTACAATTATCCATTGCTTCTGGTGTACCAAAATTTGGCATTTCACCGCATTCCTGCGTAAAATCATTAGGGACAAAAGTAAATTCAGGAGCGGTATCATCATGAACATTTATCGTTTGATTTACACTGCTTTCATTTCCACAAGCATCAGTAAAAGTCCATGTTCGAATCATTGAAAATTGATCTACACAATCTCCATTAATGATTTCACTCGTTGGTGAAACAAAAGACAATTGACCATCACAATTATCAACAGCACTTAGCTCAATTGGAGCTGGAATATCATCCGCACATTGCACCGTAATATCTGCTGGTGCCATTGGCGTTTCTGGAGCAACATCATCATGAACGGTGATTGTTTGGCTTACACTACTTTCATTTCCACATTGATCTACAAAAGTCCAGATACGGGTCAGTACAAATTGATTCGGACAAACATCAGAAGTGATCACTTCGCTAGAAGATACAGTGATAGCTCCATCACAATTATCTTGCGCGGTTAAATCCATTGAAGTTGGAATATCATCAGCACATTGTAACATAACATTTACTGGCGCAGTTGGTACTTCTGGAGCGGTATCATCTTGAACAGTGATCGTTTGGCTTATACTACTTTCGTTTCCACATTGATCTGTAAAAGTCCAGGTTCGAACTAGAACAAATTGGTTAGCGCAATCACCTGATATTAATTCCTCTGTTGGTAAAACCGTGATCTCGCCATCGCAATTATCTTGTGCGCTTAATTCCATTGAAGTCGGAACATCAGCTGCACATTGTAACATGATACTTGCTGGTGCAATTGGCGCTTCTGGAGCGGTATCATCTTGAACGGTTATCGTTTGACTTATACTACTTTCATTTCCACATTGATCTGCAAAAGTCCACGTTCGAACTAAAACAAAT
>CAYTVR010000299.1:0-8862 GCA_964441245.1 uncultured Saprospiraceae bacterium
TATTTCGGTAGAAGGATTGATAAGAGATGCACACAAAAGTGTTCAAAAACTGGATATCTATGATTACGAAAGACCGATCGGTATTCAAATTTTTGGTGCTGAAATCGATTCTATGATGCGTGCTGCTGAAATCGTTGAAGAAGCAAAACCAGAGATTTTAGATATCAATTATGGTTGTCCAGTAAAAAAAGTGACTTGTAAAATGGCTGGAGCAGGAATTTTGCAAGATTTGGATCGAATGGTGAAGCTCACTGATGCCATCGTAAAATCTACCAATTTGCCAGTTACGGTAAAAACTCGTTTAGGTTGGGATGATAAATCTCAATATGTAGACCAAGTCGCTGAAAGATTACAAGATGTAGGGATTAAAGCGCTTTCCATACATGGCCGGACAAGAAAACAAATGTACAAAGGCGAGGCTGACTGGACTTTGATTGGTAAAATCAAAGAAAACCCTAGGATTCATATCCCGATTTTTGGTAACGGCGATATTGATAGTCCTGAAAAAGCGAAGTTGTATCGTGAACGATATGGCGTAGATGGAATCATGATTGGTCGAGCAAGCATTGGTAATCCTTGGATTTTTAGAGAGATTAAGCATTATTTCGCTACTGGCGAAATATTACCTCCGCCAACTGTTCATGAACGTGTGGCTGCTGCCAAACAACATTTAAAACATTCCCTTGAATGGAAAGGTCCTAAATTGGGTGTCTTGGAAATGCGTCGTCATTATACCAATTACTTCCGAGGCTTTCCACATATCAAACCTTATCGTACCAAATTAGTCACCAATTTTGATCCAAATGATTTATATGCCATTATGGATGAAATAGCAGAGGTGTACGGAACCGCAGTGACTTAGAAATATTGATTATCAATTGGAGAATATTGAATAGGCCTTCTATCTTTGGAGTCGTGATCAAAAAAGGAGAAAATGCTTCAAGCGGACATGAACGAAGTCCAAATTATTATTCAAAATTTTCATTCAATATTTTCTAAATATCCCTAATGTTGGTTCATTTAATTAATTCATAATAAAGACTGTTTGAAGTTTTATAACAACTTTTCAATAAATTTTATATTTGTTCACGAATAGGGAGTACCTTAATAGTGCTTTCTTTGAAGCAAGATTACACAATGTAGGAAGACGAATATTTTAGAAACACAAAATAAGCTTCCGCAAATTACTAAGTAAGGTGGTATTTAATATACAAGCGCACGAGCGAGAAATATTTATGTTGATTGAGCAGGTTTCTACTTCCTTAGAAATGCCTGCTTATGTGGTTGGAGGATATGTTCGAGATCGATTACTTGGACGTCCTTCCAAAGATATGGATATTGTCTGTCTAGGCTCTGGAATTCGCTTAGCTCAAGAAATGGCCGCTCGTCTGCGACCAATTCCGCGAGTAACGGTTTACCAACGATTTGGTACCGCTATGCTCAAACACGGTAATTTAGAAATAGAATTCGTCGGTGCTCGAAAAGAATCATATCGTTCAGATTCGCGAAAACCAACAGTCGAGGAGGGGAGTTTGGAAGATGATCAAAACCGAAGAGATTTTACGATCAATGCTTTAGCTGTGAGTTTGACTGGTAACAATTTTGGAGAGATCATTGATCCTTTTGGAGGACTGCATCATTTAGAAGAAAAATTAATCAAAACACCTTTAGAGCCAGGAAAAACTTTTTCAGATGATCCACTGAGGATGATGCGGGGTATTCGCTTTTCTACTCAATTAGGTTTTCGTATTGACGATGCAACCTTGAGTGCCATTTCTAAATATAAGAATAGGATCAACATTATTTCTAAAGAGAGAATTACTATAGAATTACAAAAGATTCTTTCTGCTCCAAAACCATCACACGGGTTTAAACTTTTGTTTAAAACAGGACTTTTACATATCATCTTTCCAGAAATGGTGGCCCTGCATGGAGTCGAATATCGCAATGGAAAAGGACACAAAGATAATTTCTATCACACCCTAGAAGTCGTGGATAATCTTTGTATGCATACCAATAACATTTGGTTGCGTTGGGCCGCAGTTTTACATGATATTGCCAAGCCGCCAACCAAACGTTTTGAACCCAAGCATGGTTGGACTTTTCACGGCCACGAAGCATTAGGTGCAGCGATGGTTCCTCGAATTTTTAAACGTTTTCGTTTGCCATTAGATGGAAAAATGAAATATGTGCAAAAATTAGTCAGACTGCATTTACGCCCTATTTCTTTAACCAAAGAAAATATCACAGACTCTGCCATTCGTCGCTTGCTATTTGATGCTGGTGACGATATCGATGATCTAATGATGTTATGTGAAGCAGATATCACTTCTAAAAATCCTAAAAAAGTCAAACGCTATCTTGAAAATTACGAGATGGTCAGAACTCAATTGAAAGACTTAGAAGAAAAAGATAGAATTCGAAATTGGCAACCTCCGATTACAGGCGAAATGATTATGGAAACTTTTGGAATCCCACCATCTCGTACGGTTGGAGACATCAAGGTCGCGATCCGAGAAGCGATTTTAGATGGTCATATAGACAATGAATATGAAGCTGCTCGCGTTTATATGATTGAAAAAGGGAAGGAGCTTGGTTTAAATCCTGTATAAATTTTCTTTGTTTTTATTTTTTTGTCTTACCGTCATTTGAAACAATACTGCCAAAAGGCCACTTCAGTTTTACCTGCCATTATAGATAATTGTCAAATAATTTAACTTTCCTGCCCAAGCAGGAATGAGCAATACGATTTTGTTTGTTGTATTGGTCGATCAAGTTTGTTTGCTTGTCAAAGCGAAACAATAAGGAGAATAAATGTATTAATTTGATGATTCAAGTCAAGTAGGACCGCAATATTTGGTAGGATTTCCTAAATTTTATTTTCAACCATAATAAGATTGTAATGGTATAATAATTTACTCAGACGAAATTTTCTTGATATGATTAATTTTAAAATATTCGAACCATACTATAATGGAAATGAAAAATTGACTTCAATTTTGATATTCCTTTTATGGGCATTTCCGATCATCATTTTTGCGCAAGCTGAATTAATAATGATAGAGGATAATGGAAAGTATGGATATATTTCTGAAAAAGGAGAAGTCGTGATACCTCCTAAATTCCGAGAGGCTTTTCCTTTTAGGGATACCTTAGCCAAAGTCAGAGAGCAGGGTAAATTTGGGGTGATCAATAGAAACGGAGAATGGGTTTATCCGCCGATTTATGACAAAATTAATCATATTAATTCTATAATTCTCAAAGGCTGGCGAGATGGAAAAGAAGAAGAACTTAGAGCTTTAAAAATTAAAGCGATTGCGAATTCGGCAGCTTTGACTCCCAAAAAAACATTGAGATACACTAGTTTTAAAAATAAGGAAGGAGCTTATGGGGTAAAAAGAAATAATGGTGAATTGATATTGAAACCAAAGCATTTTTACGTCCAAATTAATAAGGATCATCTATTTACTTCTTGGCGTAAAAATGAAGGAATATTCGAGTATGCATTGTTAGATACGCTTGAGCAAATACTTATTCCTTACGGAAAATATGCAAGCATAAGACCCATCGGGAATAACTGGGTTTATGTGAAAGACTTAAAAACGTTGAAGCCAGGACTTTTCAATATCCTGAGCAAATCTTATTATCCAATTCAAGATGTTTGGTCGCCAACTTTTTATCGAGAAGGTTCAGAAGGTATTTTTCCGTTTTCTAATACTAGGAAAAAAGAAAATTCTTCTAGTCGAATAAAAAGCTATGGTTTTATGGATACCACAGGTCAGGTACTTTTTAAAAATGACTTATGGACTGCCGCCTATACCTTTGATCAGGGAGTGGCCATGGTAGAAGCTAGGAAGGAGAAGACTTGGTATTTACTCAATAGAAAAGGAGAAAAAATAAACCAAAGAAAAATCCTCGATGTGGTGATCAATTCCAAATATACTCGTCGTCCGGAAAAGACAGTTGATTTTTTTTATGATGATTGGACCTTCGTAAGAATAGAGGAGGGGATCGCCAAAATGAATAGGAGAGGAGAGGTGATTTTGATTGAGGAATTAAAAGGGAAAGAAGCTTTCGGATTTTTAGAAAATCGGTTTTTGTTGATTCGACCGAAGATAGAAAATGGTAAAAGAAAAAGGGGAGGTCGATCCGTATATGATGTGTTAGAAAGAAAGTTGTTACCGATCTATGCGGATAATATCAAGACAAGAGTCTTTGACGGAAATTCTTTTATGGTCGAGTATAATGACTTGTGGCAATTAATCAATGCGGATGGAGAAAGTCTTTGGAGTCAAAAAGAAAAGACCGTTCCACTCCCTTATGATGTATCAGAGAAGGTCAACTTAAACATGCGTAAAAAATATCCTAAGGAATTGCATTGGATTCAAAAAAAATTATTGCATCGGCCACGCTTATTTATTGGTCGTAGGGAGAAATTATTTAAAAGTAAATATGAAGCCAATAATCTTTACGTCCTAAATCCTTCCAAAGATACTTTGGTCTTCGGAACGAATCAAAATCGGATTCAACTCTTAGTAGAAGCACAAGATACCAATGGAGTTTGGAAGACGGTAAATGATTGTCCAGGATGTAAGAATGGAAAAATAACTGGACAAAAGGAATTACCTCCGGGGCATTACTGGTATTACCGATTTCCAAAATTCAAAGGGTATTATAAAACTCGATTTAGAGCGACACTTTCTTACTACAAAAAGGATAAACCCGATAAAAAAATCCGAATGAAAAAGAAGTTTAAAGGGGGAATTAACTTGGGGCAATTGAATTTTGATTATTGAAAAAAAATATTTTACTCAGACGAAATTTTCTTTACAATATAAAATTCATCATTTAGTAAATGAAAGTTTAGTTGTTTAGTCTTGAAAATTTAGGAATACTTCATTTGCTTATAAGTTGGAACTAATATTAGTTTAAAGATTTAGATGTCAGAAGTTTTGACTCTTTGTGAAAAAAATAAATCCATTTTGGATCAAAAAAAGATTTTTTTCGTAAAGAAAGGAGTAAGGATTTTCCTATTTTCGCACTACAAAAAAATTAAGCATATGAGACTCTACTGACTAAAGATTAGATAAAGAAGGCATTGCCCGTCTATCAGTCGGTTGGATTAAATTATGCCTAGAAAACATTCCACAAAGGAAAACACTTTAACACTATAGTAGGTCAACACCTAACACTAATTTTAAACATATGAAACAAGTTACAGTTATAGGAGCAGGGACCATGGGAAATGGGATTGCGCATGTTTTTGCCATGAAAGGATATAAAGTTTCCTTAATGGATATTTCTAATGAAGCTTTGGAAAAGGCCGTTTCCGTTATCGGAAAAAACCTAGATCGGATGGTTAAAAAAGAGAAAATCACCGAAATGGATAAGGCAGACACTTTAGGTAATATTGAAACATTTACGGACATGAAGCAAGCGGTAGCCCATGCGAATTTAGTCGTAGAAGCCGCTACTGAAAATATTGACCTAAAACTCAAAATATTTAAACAAATAGATGAATTGGCTCCATCTGATGCAATCCTTGGATCAAATACCTCTTCTATCTCTATCACTCAAATCGCAGCCGTTACCAATCGACCGGATAAGGTCATTGGAATGCATTTTATGAATCCAGTGCCTGTCATGAAATTAGTGGAAGTCATACGTGGTTATGCTTCGTCGGATGAAGTGACTAAGATTATTATGGAGACTTCTCGTTCACTAGGAAAAATGCCAGTTGAAGTCAACGATTACCCTGGGTTTATTGCCAATCGTATTTTGATGCCAATGATCAATGAAGCCATCTACTCTTTGTATGAAAGTGTCGCAGGTGTTCAAGAAATTGATACGGTGATGAAATTAGGAATGGCGCACCCAATGGGACCTTTACAATTGGCAGATTTTATTGGATTAGATGTATGTCTTTCGATCTTACGTGTACTACAAGATGGTTTTGGAAATCCTAAATATGCACCTTGTCCTTTATTAGTAAACATGGTTACAGCAGGAAAATTAGGACGAAAATCAGGGGAAGGGTTTTATGCCTATCAAGCAGGAAGCAAAGAAGTGGTGGTGGCTAGTGCTTTTCAGAAAGGGCATACATAGAGACAACAAAGTAAATGATGGATATTCAATTGATTATCCATCATGCTCATCATTCCCAATCTTTAAAATCATCAAGCTCTCTACGCTCTCTTTTGGTTGGACGACCGGCACCTTTTTCTCTTTTTTCTGGCGCACCTTTTCCGATGTACCAAGATTTATATTTATTTAATTCTTCTTCTGGAGTGAGGTTCTCGTAGCAAGGTTCTGCGAGTGTTGCAGAGACTCTTTTGTCCAATAGATCTACAACTTTATAAACCAAATCGAAGCCTTCTTTTCTTACTTTTAAAATCGTATCTCTTTCAAGTAAATAAGAGGGTTTAAGATTAGCATCATCAATTTTTACTTTCCCAGATTTGCAGGCATCGGTTGCCTTAGATCTAGATTTAAAAATTCGAACGCTCCATAACCATTTATCGACTCTAACTTTTTTCAGCAAAGTATTATTTTTTAATTTTTCAATATGGGTTGAAAAGATTATTTTTTGGAAAGGGTAGGGCGTTTCATTTTGAATTTTTCCATCGTCTCTACCACCTTTTTAGCAATTACATAATCTCGATACCAACGTTCATCAACAGGTACAATGTGCCATGGGATTAGACTTTCATTAATCGCATATTCATAGCATCGACGGTATTTATTCCATAGTTTAGCTTCTTCCCAATCTCCATCATTATGTTTCCAGTTTTTTGCTGGGTTGTCAATTCTTTCTTGGAGTTTTTCTGTTTGCTTTTTCTTAGAAAGATGCATGTAAAATTTTAATACGGTTGTATTGTTATCAAAGCTCAGTAGGTCTTCAAAAGCATTGATCGCTTTCATGCGTTTATCCACATGAGCTTTAGTGATCCAGCCGTGTACTCTTTGGATTAGAATGTCTTCGTAATGAGATCGATTAAAGATTTTTATTTGTCCTTTTTCAGGAGCTTGCTTATGAACTCTCCATAAAAAATCGTGTGCAAACTCCTCATCACTTGGCTTTTTGAATGAATAAGCAGACACACCAGTAGGTGGACAATATTTAAATACATTTTTGGACGCACCATCTTTTCCACTACTATCCATTCCTTGGAAAATAACTAGCATACTTCGTTTACCTTCAGCAATCATATCCTCTTGTAATTCTCCAATACGTTTGACTAGGTCTTTAGTCTTTTTACGGATTTCTTTTTTATCTGTTCCTTTGGGTGGAAGCGTCGGTATTTTGGAAAGTTTGATCATCGTTTTTCGTTTTTGTATTTTTAATATTTCTCAATCTAAAGTTCAGAATTGAATTATTTAAAATTTCTTTTCAGAATTATTATAAGCATTTGACAGGATCTATTTAGGCTCCCATTTTATTTCGTTTAACTAAATAAGATTGCAAAACCGTTTTAAAACCATTATGAATATCAGCTTCTACAAAATCAATTTTGTATTGAAGACATTTTACTTTTAATTCTTGTTTAAATTTAGCCATTTCAGCTATGTAGTGATCTTTGACTTGGTTCGATTGAAGTCTAACTTCTTCACCTGATTCCATGTCAATAAAAATGTAAGGTCTATTTTCAAAGTTGAAATTAATTTCTTTTTCTTTGTCCACTACGTGGAAAAGAATGACCTCGTGTTTATTGTGTTTTAAATGTTGTAAAGCAGAAAAAAGTTCATCGTTCTTCTCTGAGTTTTCAAACATATCACTGAAGATCATGACCATGGAGCGTCTATGAATATTATCCGCTATTTGATGCAAAGCTTCAGCGGCTGAAGTGGTCTTATTTCGTTCTGGATTTTTGATTAATTTCTCTAGGTGAGTCAACATCAATCTATAGTGTGAAGTACTCGATTTGCAACGACTATGAATTTTTACACTTTCGTCAAATATGCTCAAACCAAAAGCATCTCTTTGTTTTTTCAATAGATTCATTACTGCGGCTGCAGCAAGAGAAGAAAACCTTAGTTTATTGGTGTATTCTTTACTTTTCTTAGTGACCTCAGGGAAGTACATAGAAGAAGAAGCATCAATCACAATTTGACACCGAAGGTTGGTTTCTTCTTCAAATCGTTTAACGAAAAGTTTATCAGAGCGAGCGTAGACTTTCCAGTCAATATTTTTGGTAGCTTCGCCGGGATTGTACAATCTGTGCTCTGCAAATTCTACACTGAATCCATGAAATGGACTTTTGTGCAAACCAATGATAAATCCTTCGACTACTTGCTTGGCCAATAATTCTAAGTTTCCCAGATCTCGAACTTCGTAATTGTCTAGTAAATTCATGCTATGGTTTTTAATCAAAAGAGCTTTTAAAGATGGAGTTATCTTCTTTTGCTTTTTTTAAGTCAAGTAAAACTTTTCACCTAATTAATAACGTTCCCGTTTTTAAACTGTTGCATTGATGCGGGATAAGTCAAATCATCCAAAAAATAAATATGAAAAGCCCTTACTTTGAAAATTTCAAAGTAAGGGCCTAAATTATAATTTTTTTACTAGTTTTAAGCTAAATGTGCCTCTATTTTAGTAGACAAAGCTTGCTTAGAAGTAACGCCTACTTGTTTTTCAACCACTTCACCATTTTTGATGATTAAAATTGTAGGAATACTTCGAATTCCATATTTCATGGATACTTCCTGGTTATGATCAACATTCAGTTTTCCAATGGTCACTTTGCCATCATATTCTTTAGCAAGTTCTTCAATAATTGGAGTGATCATTCTGCAAGGCCCACACCACTCTGCCCAAAAATCTATAACTGCCACACCTTGGTTGTCAATTGCTGTTTCTTGAAA
>CAYTVR010000300.1:0-8399 GCA_964441245.1 uncultured Saprospiraceae bacterium
ATTAAAAGCTTTAGAAATTGCCATCGAAACGGAGACGCCCCTACCCACTATTGCGAGTCAGTTTTACGAAAATTTCAAAACTAAAAAAGGAAAATATTCCATTGGTCTAATTGCAAAAAACAAGAAAAAACTACTAAATGAAATTAATTTCTTTAAAAGTAATTTGGATCGCAGTATTGAAAATGCTTCTATTCTAAAAACACCCAGTGGTAGTTATTTTAGTGGTGCACCTTTGGGTAAAGAAGCCAGAATTGCCTTTGTTTATCCCGGTTCTGCAACGGCATACGAAGGCTTGGGGCAAGATGTTTTTCAACGCTTCCCAGACTTAATGGATCATTTTGAAAATCAGGTAGATTCTCTTGAACCATTTGTTTATCCTGACTATCTCAATCCAAAACGGCTGTCCGCGAATGAAGATCAACCGGACTTTTATAGCAATGCCATTGCCATGATGTCCTGCGGTGTTTTTTTCTCAGCGGTTTACACCAGATTACTTCGCCAGTATTTTAAATTAGAACCACAAATGGCATTTGGGTACAGCATGGGCGAATGTAGCAGCATGTGGTATTCTCTTGGATTATGGGATCCAAAAAATGCGGAAGAATTTCAACAGTCTCCTATTTTCAAAAAACGATTTTCTGGTGATTTAGAACTATTAGCGGAACATTGGAATATTTCAACAACAGAAGCAAAGGCAAGATGGTTAAGCTTGATCGTCTTGGCCTCCAAAGAACAAATCGAACCGCTAGTCAATCAAAAAGATAAAGTTTATTTGACGTTTATCAATACTGCAAATGAAGTTATTATTTCCGGAGATCGATCTCAATGTATGGAAATCATAGCAGAATTAAATTGTAAATCTGTAGAGGTTCCTTTTCAAAATGTTATTCATCATGACTTTTGTAGAAATGAAAAAACGGGGATGATCAAAATGCATGATTTCCCATTATTGGAAAAACCTGCGATTGATTTTTATTCAAGTTTGACACAACAAAAAATCAATTTTGATTCGAAAGAAATAGCCCATAACTCTACCGAAGTCTGTTCGCAACAAGTTAATTTTCCGAAAATTGTTGAACACGTTTACGAAGAAGGTGCAAGAATTTTCATCGAAACTGGTGCAAGTTCAACCTGTACAAATTGGATCAAATCCATCTTAAATCAAAAGGAACATTTAGCTCTAGCTATTGATCAAAAAGGCAAATCAACAGAACAATCTTTATTAGAATTGCTGGCCGCATTGATTAGTCATGGACTAGATATCGATCTCTCTCATTTATTTCAAGTCAATGAAAATGAAACCAAGAGTGGACGTTTTATGGCATCAATTGTACCGGGAGGTCACCGAGTATTTGATGAGTTTTACCAACCAGCTATCAAAGAAAAATTCAAACAAAAAAAGAGTGTATTCGCAAACGCAATTCGTCAAAGCGTTTTACCAAAGACTTCAACAACATTAAGCAATCAAAATATCATTTCCGATACTTATCGAAATAAAAATACCATTACAACTATGGAATTACCAACGAAATCCATTCCAACCAAAACACCTCAAACAAAAAAAATCGCTGAGAATGGTTTGCCCATTTATGATTTTACCCATAACGAACATTTGAAAGACAAAAACATTGTATTTACGCAACAAGATCTAGAAGAATTTGCAACTGGAAAAATTGCCAATGTCTTTGGTCAAGATTATGCTATTATTGATTCTTATCGAAGAAGAGTGATGCTACCAATGTACCCTTATTTATTGGTCAGTCGAGTCACTGGCTTAAAAGGAACAAAAGGAGTATACCAAGCTTCTACGATGCAAACCGAATATGATATTCCGCATAATGCTTGGTTTACAACAGATGGTCAAATCCCTTGGGCGGTCTCTGTCGAATCAGGTCAATGTGATTTATTATTGATTTCTTACTTGGGGATTGATTTCGAAAATAAAGGAAATCTTATTTACCGATTATTAGATTGCACCTTGACTTTTGTTGATGATTTACCCTTTGAAGGACAAACCTTGCGTTACGATATTTCCATTAATTCTTTTATTAGGAATGGTGAAAATTTGTTGTTCTTTTTTAGTTATCGTTGTTATGTAGAAGATCGGCTGGTGCTAAAAATGGATGGCGGTTGTGCTGGATTTTTCACTGATGAACAATTAGAAGAAGGCAATGGAGTCGTATACACAGATAAAGAAAAAGAGGTTCGCTCTAATGCTGTAAAACGCCGTTTCACTCCTTTGTTGCAAACCCAAAAAACTGCTTTTAGCAAAACCGATTTACGACATCTAATCAATGGAGAAGCCGAAAAATGTTTTGATGATAAATCCTATTTCGCCAATGGTCGCAATCCCTCTTTATGTTTACCACCAGAAAAAATATTAATGTTAGATCGAATTACTTCTGTGGATATTCATGGTGGTGCTTATGGTCTTGGTTTGATTGTAGCAGAAAAAGATTTACATCCTGATGATTGGTATTTTCCTTGTCATTTCCGAGATGACGAAGTTCTTGCAGGATCATTACAAGCAGAAGGCGGTGGAAATTTATTGCGATTTTTTATGTTGATGTTAGGATTGCAACGATTGACAAAAGACGCTAGATATCAACCTGTTTTTGATTTACCACAAAAGGTTCGTTGCCGAAAACAAGTGACCCCAAAGGATACTAAACTGGTCTATCGATTAGAAATAAAAGAAATTGGCTTGGTACCCCATCCATATGTCATTGGAGATTTAGAAATCATTTCAGATGGTGTAGTGACGGTGCATTTTGAAAACCTTGGACTACAGTTAAGAGAAAAAGATAAGCCAAAATATTTAGAAACAACAGCAGGTGTCAAAATCTCACCAAGATCAGAAGGTGCTCTCTTGAACGAAGAAAAAATTACCACTTTTGCTTTAGATGATTTATCAAAATGTTTTGGTCCTGACTTTGCAGTCTATGATGGTCTAACGGTGTCTCGACAACCGAATACGGACTTACAATTGATTTCAAGAGTTTTAAAAATAGACGGTACTCGTGGAGATTTTAGCAAGCCTTCTACGATTTATGCAGAATACGATGTGCCCATTGATGCTTGGTATTATCAACAGAATTCTAGTATGACCATGCCCTACTCTATTTTGATGGAAATCGCTTTACAACCTTGTGGTTTACTCGGCGCTTATTTGGGTAGTACTTTGCAGTTTGCAGATAAAAATTTATACTTTAGAAATTTAGACGGTGATGGTGAAATGTTTGATTTACCAATCGGCACAGACTTTCGTGGTAAAACAATTACAAACAAAGCAGTCTTACTTTCTTCGATTGCATTAGGTGGAGTGATTATTCAAAAATACACTTTTGAATGTGCGATTGATGGACATATTTTCTATAAAGGAAAATCTGCATTTGGATTTTTTCCGGGTGAGTCTTTAGCAGCTCAAGTTGGTTTAGACAATGGACAAGAAATCTCTGCTTGGTATGAACAACAAGGATTAGCGCCATCCAATTATATGCAAATCAAGTTGGATTCCCTTTACGGGAAAATGAAACTCTTTAAAGCTCCAGTAGATAAACCGCATTACAAAATTGCTGGAGATCAATTGAATTTATTGGACCACCTAAAAATCGTAAAAGATGGTGGCGAACATGGAAAAGGTTATGTCTATGCGAGCAAAGTGGTACAAACCTATGATTGGTTTTTTACTTGTCACTTTTATCAAGATCCAGTAATGCCCGGTTCATTGGGCGTGGAGGGAATTTTACAGGCCATTCAGGTTTTTGCTTTACAGCAAGACTTGGGTAAAGATTTTAAAAACCCACGTTTTGTGCAATTGGATAATCATAAAACAGTTTGGAAATATCGTGGACAGATTTTATTAGATGCGAAAGAAATGCATTTAGAAGCACATATCAAATCTATTGAAATGGTCAATGGACAATTGAGAATTATTACCGATGCTTACCTTTGGAATGAAGGAACTCGGATTTATCAGTTGACAGATTTGGGAATTGGAATTGAAGAGGCTTAGATTAAAAAGAAAACATAATTATGAATACGAAAAGTAAATTATTTTGGAAAGGTTCTCCGCGAGCTATTTCATTTGACCATGAAGGAATGCGTCAAAAATTAATGGCGATGGATCAAACTTGTTTTGTCCTTAAGGATTTTAGAGGAAGATTGGGGGTGGCTCATGGTGGAGAATTTAGTACGGAAGGTCCAGGTTTAGAAGTGGAATCCATGGTCGCTCCAATGACTCCTGAGCAATTAGGCGATCCTTCGTTTAGAGCTGATTATCAATTGAAGTATGCTTATAAAACGGGTGCTATGGCCAATGGAATTGCTTCCGAAGCTTTGGTCACGGCTATTGGTAAAGCTGGATTTTTAGGCTCTTTTGGCGCTGCTGGTTTAGTGCCTGATCGAGTCAAAAAAGCGATCCATGAAATTCAAGCCAACTTATCCAATCAAAGCTATGCTTTCAATTTGATCAATAGTCCGACAGAGGAAGCATTGGAAGCCGGAGCAGTTCAATTGTTTTTAGATCATGGTGTACGTGTGGTAGAAGCCTCTGCTTATTTGGCATTGTCGGAACATATTATTCACTACCGAGCAGCAGGTTTGTCGCAAGACACAGAAGGGAATATTTTAATACAAAACAAGGTAATTGCAAAAATATCAAGAACAGAAGTAGCCCGTCACTTTTTACAACCTGCCCCTAAGAACATATTGGATAGCTTAGTTGCAAAAGGAAAAATCACCGCTTTGCAAGCCGACCTAGCCTCTAAAGTAGCCATGGCAGATGACATTACTGTAGAAGCTGATTCGGGTGGGCATACGGACAATCGACCTTTGGTAGCTTTGTTGCCCGTGATCATTCGTTTACGTGATGAATTGCAAGAGAAATATCAATTCACTAAAAAGATTCGAGTGGGTGCAGCAGGTGGTATTTCTACGCCAGAATCAGCATTGGCCGCTTTTATGATGGGCGCAGCATATGTGGTGACCGGATCTGTCAATCAAGCTTGTGTTGAAGCAGGCACTTCGGAGCATGTAAGAAAATTGTTATCCCAAGTATCTTCTACGGATATTATGATGGCTCCTGCCTCGGACATGTTTGAAATGGGCGTAGAATTGCAAGTACTCAAAAGGGGAACCTTATTTGGCCCACGAGCCAAAAAGTTATATCACTACTATCAAAATTATAAATCTATTGATGATATCCCAGCAACGGAAAGAGCCTCATTAGAAAAACAAATTTTCCGTCAATCTATGGAATCGATTTGGCAGTCATGTGTTGAGTTTTTCGAAAGCAGAGATCCACATCAAATTGAACGTGCAAAGGATAATCCTCATCGAAAAATGGCCTTGATTTTTAGATGGTATCTTGGTCTGTCTTCTAATTGGGCCAATGGTGGTATAGAAGATAGAAAAACAGATTATCAAATCTGGTGTGGCCCCTCAATGGGATCATTTAATAATTGGGTCAAAGGCAGCTACTTAGAAGATTATAACAATAGACATGCAGCAGATGTAGCCGAACACATCATGAATGGAGCAGCTTATTTATATCGTATCCAAGCTTTGCAAATGCAAGGAATCGAATTGCCAAAAGAAGTGCAAAATTGGCTATTGGATAAGCCATTGGTTGGAATTGAAAAAAGCCTTGTTGGATAAATGACTTTGTAATTCATGGAACATATAGTTAGGATCATGTGAATAATAACTTATAACAAAGGTGAAGAATTGTTTTCATGATTCTTAATAAATGAGGAGGATTATTTTGTGGAAAAAATAAATTTAGTACTTTGTCGAATATTTAGATCATAGTAGGCATTAAAAATTTGAATTGGCATCTCTATTGCAAATACTATTATATATAGAGCACTTTAATGCCTTATTCATTTAAACAAAGAGTATTTTTTTGGATACCCATAATATTCTGTAGAGGAGAATCGTTTATCAATCAATTGTTCCCTACAAGAACCACAAACGTTAAACCATGAGATTTATTTTTTCGCTTTTATCCTTAATTTTATTACCATTTTTGGCGCAAGCCCAATTTACAACCGCAGAGAATGGATTGACCATTATTGTTACTGATGGGACCGAAATCGGTAAGAAAAGTATCCAACAAGCTCCAGGAGGTGAATTTGTTGATCCTATTCGACCTTTGGGCATGGCTGATGCCATTCAAGCTGCTGCTTTTCTAGATCGACCATCTTATGGAAAAGCAGGTTTTTTATTGATCTTCTGTGTCAATGATTCTGTTGGAGATCAACAAGGGATTTTGATTATCAATGGTAAAGTAGAAAGAGGTGTTTATCGACTGATACGTCAAAAAAATGCGATTGATGAGGAAATTCCAGAAGGTATGCTCCCCTATCGACTTTCAGGTAAGGTGTATTTATTGGGGCTTAGTTAGTTTTTGGAGGCTGGGTTTCTCGTTATTATTTTCCATCATTTTAAACAAATAAACAGTCTTCAATAAAAAGGAAAAGGAGAAGCAAACCTGATTGGATGCTTCTCCTTTTTTTATGATATATCTTTTATGCTTAAGCAAATAAAGATTGTAGCTTCATCGCTATACTCATATCGCCAGAGATTTTAACTTTACCAGTCATCACCGCTGTCATAGGATTTAATTCTCCTTTTGCTAAAGCTGCAAAATCTTCTTGAGAGACAGTGACTGTACAATCTGCATCTTTATCATCTAAAGAGACTTGATTGGAATCACCAGTGCCATCTACAAATAATTTAGCTGAACCAAAGTCAAATTTCAAGGTTTTACCTAGTGCTGGTGCGGTTGCTGCTTTTTGTTGGATACCGCTTAAAAGGGCTTCAATACTCATTTCAAATTAATTTTAATGTAAAAAATTTAGCCATTACCTAATAACAGCTATTTATTCAGACTTTATTCTGAGTCGTGAGTCACAAACTTAGTGAAAATTCGCTAAATCTTTGAATGGCTTAACAAATTTATTTGAACTAGATTCTATATCTTCCAAATTGGTTTGGATCGCCATTGAAATAAATTTGAAGGGCTAAGAATGCATTGTATATTTGTCTAATGAAACAAGGCGATTCCATTCCAGAAATAGGATTTCAAAATATCCATCACAAGGATTTTGAATTTGAAATTATTTCCAATAAGGAAATTTTGACAGACGATAAGTTACCTACTTCTCACAATCCGTTTAAACCGCATAGGCTACGTTATTATTCTATTCTTTTTATTCTGGATGGAGAAGGATTTCATTATATTGATTTTAAAAAATATGCCTACCGAAAAGGAAGTATTATCTTTATTTCGAAAGAACAAGTACATGCCTTTGAGAAAAATATCAATCGAGATGCCTTTTTCTTATTGTTTACAGAAGACTTTCTAGAAAAGAGTAGTTTGGCTTCTAGTTTGATGCAACGCTTGAGTTTGTATAACTATCACCTCTACCCTCCAGTGATTCAGATTCCAGATCCTCAAATTGAGACTTTTACAGAATTGGTCTTTCGAATCAAAAAGGAATTTGACGCTACTAATGATAAATTGACGGAGGAGATTATTCAGTCTTCACTGAAAATATTTTTATGCTTGGCAGAACGGATTCGGAAAGAAAATCGAAAAGAAGAACCACAATCAAAATACAAGGAAGAGTTCAATTTATTTAGGAAATTAGTCAAGCAGCAAATTTTGCATTCTCGAAAAGTAAAGTATTATGCAGATGAATTAGGAATGTCTACCAAAAAATTGAATCGCATCACCCAGGATGTGATGCGGCAACCCGTTAAAGAATACATCAATGACTTTTTAATCATTGAAATGAAACGACTGCTGATCAATACTTCTTTAAGCATCAAAGAAATTGCCTTTAAAAGTGGCTTCGAAGAACCAACCAATTTCGTCAAGTATTTTAAAAAGTATGCTGGCCTGAATCCTTCCCAATTTCGTAAGCAATATATTGGAATTAAAAACTAATCATTGGCTTTTAAGTCAAAATCCCCTTTTTTATTTGTTAACTAGGTGTTAAATCTACACGAAGCCTGTGTTATCCAGTTTTTACCATTATGGATTGGTTTTTCAATTTTTCCTTTTACTTAAAATCAAGTGTCTAATTTTTCGCTTAACGATAGAAAATACCGTTTTTCCAACTAAAATTCGGATTTTACGCTTAAAATGCATAATAAAATGTCAGTCTAGAAAGAAATATCAAAACATTGAGCGCATTTTTCCAAAATGAAAAACTTAATTGTTAATTTTAATTAAAAAATTGTGTCCCATTTTAACCATCAATGATCCCTTTTTGACCTAATCTCGTTTAAGGTTTTACTGCATCTTTGTATTGTTACAAATATTAATAGTCGTAAAACCGAGAAAATGAGAAAGACAATTTATAATAAGGTTTATACTCTAATGGTTATTG
>CAYTVR010000300.1:8409-8832 GCA_964441245.1 uncultured Saprospiraceae bacterium
TGCCCTTTTAAGTATAACTCAATTCGGATTTTCAAACACCCCAAAACAAAACAGCATATTTGATGCTATGAATTATTCTGAGGTGATCAAGATGACTTTAGAATTTGATTTAGCCGAGGTGACTGGTGATGTTCGCAATGCTAAAAAACATCCAGCTGTCTTAAGGTTTTTGAACAAAGAAGGTGAACAACTCAATTGGAATACAAAAGTTAGTCTCCGAGGTAAATTCCGTAGAATGAAATGCACCGGAATGCTTCCGCTAAAAGTTGATTTTAAGAAGAAAGAATTGAAAGAGGCAGGTATGTCAACTTTTGATGATCTGAAGTTAGTACCTCTTTGTATCGAAGATCAGGAGATGGCTAAGGAATGGTTGCTCAAAGAATATTTGGCCTATAAGATATACAATGAATTGACAGATGCTAG
>CAYTVR010000301.1:0-8804 GCA_964441245.1 uncultured Saprospiraceae bacterium
TTTTGATCACTTCGACCTCTTTAATCACTTCGACAGGTACTTCGACGTTTTTGATCACTTCGACCTCTTTAATCACTTCGACAGGTACTTCGACGTTTTTGATCACTTCGACCTCTTTAATCACTTCGACAGGTACTTCGACGTTTTTGATGACCTCCACCTCTTTGATGACCTCAACAGGCACTTCGACGTTTTTGATGATTTCGATTTCTTTAATCACCTCTACAGGTACTTCGACGTTTTTGATGATCTCGATTTCTTTGATCACCTCCACAGGTACTTCGACGTTTTTGATGACTTCGACCTCTTTGATCACCTCGATTTCTTTGATGACTTCCACAGGCACTTCTACTTCTTTGACCACTTCGACCTCTTTGATGACTTCTACTTCTTTAATCACTTCAACAGGTACTTCCACGTTTTTGATGATCTCGATTTCCTTGATCACCTCAACAGGCACTTCCACATTTTTGATGATCTCAATTTCTTTGATGACCTCTACAGGTACTTCCACATTCTTAATGACTTCCACTTCTTTAATCACTTCTACTTCCTTGATGACCTCGACTTCTTTGATCACTTCTACTTCTTTTGGTTTAGCTTCTAATGCTTTTTCAGCATCGCTGAAACGACCAAAGAGTAAATTGTATTTAGACTCCCATCCTGAAATAGCTTCATCGCCAGAAGTTTGTGCTTTTTGATAATTACTGTTTAATATGCTGTATTTACCTTCCCAGTCTTTCAATGCTTTTTCATGGTCGTTGAAACGTCCTAAAAGAATATTGTATTTAGATTCCCAATCTGCAATCGCAGCATCGTTAGCCGTTTGTGCTTTTTGGTAATTGCTGTTTAACAGACCATATTTACCATCCCAATTTTTTATTGTAGTATCATGGTCATTGAATCGACCCATTAAAATGGTGTATTTAGAATTCCAGTCTGCAATTGCAGCATCGTGATCTTTTTGTAGGTTTTGGTAATTTACGTAAAGACCGTTGTATTTACCTTCCCAATCAGTTAATGACGTCTGAGCATTATTGTATTGCTCCATTAAAACATTGTATTTTGCTTCCCATCCTGCAACTGCTACGTCGTGATCTTGCTGTAAGTTGGTATAATTCAAGTTCAAGCTGCTGTATTTCGAATCCCATGCTCCTAGAGCTTCGCTGTGTTGTGTGTTTAAATTAGCCCATTTAGTGTCCCAAGCACCTGAAGAACTTTCAGACTCTAATTTGTAAGAACTAAAAGAAGATTCTAGTGTAGTATATTTGGTACTCCAAGAAGAGATCTTTGCATCAGAATCTTTTCTTAAAGCTGCCAATTCAGCTCTTACTTTAGTTAAGTCTGCATCACAATTGTTACGAGAAGCAAGTAGCTCATCGTACTTAGTTTGAAGAGAAGAGAAGTCAGCTTTTAAACCATTGATTTGTTTAGCGCTGTCCGTTTTATATGTGTTGTATTCTGTTTGTAAATTATTGTAGTTGCCTTCCATTGTATTGTACTTCGCTTTCCAATCATTCAATGAAAGATCTAGGTCATTATATCGACCTTGTAATAAGTTGAAGGAGCTTACTGAACCATCATAATCTGTTTTGAATTTAAGACTACGTTGTTTTTCTGCAGCCCAACTGTTTTCTAATTCAGATATTCTAGATTTTCTAAGCAGCCAGCCAATTATTCCTCCTAGTAGAGCCGCAATAGCTGGAATTAACCAAGGTAATATTCCGCACATGTTTTATTTAATTTTGATGTTAGTTAAAGTATTTTTAATAAGGTAATTCGTTTTATCTAATAGTAATTTCGACACGTCTATTTTTTTGACGACCTGCTGGCGTATCATTGCTTTCCACTGGTGCATCAGGTCCTTTAGACATTGCTTGCGTCTTAGTTTTACTGATTCCATTTTTAGCAAGATAATTTTGTACAAACTCTGCTCGTTTACGGCCTAGTCTTGTGTTTTGACTATGGTCACCACGATCATCAGTATGTCCAGTTGCGATGGCCTTGCCTCCTTTTTTATTATCTAAGTAGTAAGATAAATCTGAAAAGTAACTTCTTTGCTCAGCTGATAATTCTATATTTTGAGAGTTAGTAGCAAAGTACAAAATCATTGGTTTTGCTCTTAATCTCTTCTCTACATCAGCTAAACGATTTTCATTATTAGGTGTATCGAAAAAAGCATAAGTTGCTCCACCTACAAATTCTTTAGCATCGTTGAATGCCATATCAGGAAGGATTTTAGCATCTAAATCTATTTGAGAAGCAGCTACGCCCATACCAGTTAAAAGGCCTTTGATATTATTGGCTCTACCTAAACCTAGGTTATCATAGATGCCTGTATTTTTTTCATCCTTACCATATAGACCAGTAATACGAAGAGATCGGTTGGCATTTTTCTTTAGATATTCAGCTGTTTTTCCAAATTCTAAATTGACGGCGCCAGAAATAGGTTTTTTATATTCAAAGCTAGACTCAGCAAAAACAAAGTTGTCATCTGTTCCTGCACTAAAGGCTGCTGCATCTCTTATGGAGATACCTCGACTACCTGCTAGTTCGCTAAAGGTATAACCGATACCACCATACAATTTTTCCTCATTGAAAGAAAGATTGTTTTTTACGGCTGCACCAGTCAGCAATTGAGTAGCAGGAACGCCTAAGCCAATCAAATATTTTTTCATGGCATCTGCACGTCCTAAGCCTAAGTTTTCAAATGAAGTATTGTTTTTTTCATCGGCTCCATAAAATCCAGTTAGGGTCACTGCTTTTGTTGGATTTTCATTGAGGTAACCAGCTAGTTTAGCTAATGAAGGTTTTACTCCTTCATTGGTTACATCCATGGCATTTCCAGAAACTCCGAAAATTAGATTTTTAGCATTACTAGCAATAGCTGTTGCACCATCCTTGATAGATAAGGCTGGTCCAGCGAATATAGAACAGCAGGTGCTACTTTGCCAAAAACCACCTAGTACAATCCATCCAATGAGAGCTACAAAGAGGAAGGGAATAGAGTATCTCATAATTAATTGTTCTGTTTTTGTTTTGATAAATAGAAATAAAAATATTTTTAAACAACGTGTATACAAGTTGTAGATTAATACAAAATCAATCTAATAGTCTTTGAGTAATTTTACCAATTGGTAAAGTAAAAGTATCAGTAAATTTGGATAGCGATCCCGGAAGGGTGTATGTCCTTTATTTAGACCGTAAGACAGTCTGAAAGTCACATATGGTTTAAGGAGAATAATAAGCTTTTTTTACTTGTGTAGTTTGCTCAAAGTCTATCCTCCAAATGTAGTAATAAAAACTTAATTTCTTTTAATAAAAAGTACATAAAAGTTAAGACTCTAATTTAAAGGAAAAATGTGGGCTTAAAATTTTATTAAAAATCGAATCTAAGATGGGTTTTACAAACATTCTTTTTATCATTGAGAGGAATACTTTGTACTACTGATATTCAAAAATTATCTTAATTGCTTTGATTTTTCTTTTCATAAAATTTAAATGTCAAATAAAGAACCCAACCTAATTCTTCAACGGCTTCGAGCCAGTGATCGTGAAGCATTGCGATTGTTGTTTCAGGAGTATTATGGAGAGGTATGTAAAGCGGTTTTTCGTTATGTCAAAAATAAAGCGACAGTTGAAGATTTGGCGCAAGATGTTTTTATGAAATTATGGGAAAAAAGAGAAACGATATCGATTAACTCTTCGATTGGTGCTTACCTGTATAGGATGGGGATCAATGAAGCAATCAGTTTTTTGCGAAAGCAACAAAGACAACTAAAAAAAGAAGCTAGTCCGCTTGCCTTTGTTGATACCTCCACACCAAGCGTTGAAGACCAATATCTACATACGGAACTTGATCAACGTATCGTCAAAGCGATTGATGCATTGCCTCCTCGGTGCCAATTAATTTTCAAATTGAGTCGATTTGAGGATCTTTCTTATCGGGAAATTGCTAAAAAATTAGATTTGTCCATTAAGACCGTAGAAAACCAAATGGGAAAGGCTTTACGGGTATTGAGAGAACGATTGAAGGATTAAAATAATGGAATATTAGCTCATTTTCTGATTTGTTGATTGGATGAAAATGATTTTTTATTAAAAAAAAATAAAGATAAATAGGGGTAGTTGATATCTCTTGACGTCTTGTAATTAGAAAAGGTGTTGAATAAATGCATGAAGTCAATAAAATAAATGATATCGCTCGCTTTTTAGCAGGCGAAATGACGGAGCTGGAGCAGAAGGCTTTCTCTGAATGGATCGACGCAAGTGAAACCAATCGCTTGATGTATGAAGATACTAAAGCACTTTGGGAATTGACAGGTCAGTATAAAACGACGCTAGATGATACTTGGGAAACAACTGAAGTTGAAAATTCTTGGGATCGATTTGAAAAGAAATTTCAAGAAATTGAAGATCCTAAACTAACATTAAAGACTAATCCAGTCGTTGCTGAAAAAAATAGGACTGGATTGATCAGGCAACTAATGAAAGTGGCAGCTGTCTTTTTAGTAGGTTTTGGATTGACTTATGTGTTTCTTCAAAATCAAAATGATCCTCAACCCAAAATGGTGATATTCGAAAGTGAAGTAAATGAAAAGAAAGAACTGACTTTGCCAGATGGAACTAAAATATGGATGAATGAACGAAGCAAATTGGAATATGCTGCAGATTTTGAACCACGGTTGATTGAGTTAGAGGGAGAGGCATTTTTTGATGTGGCTCATCAAAATGGAAACCCATTTGAAATTAGAAGTGGAGCAACAAAAACAATTGTGCTGGGTACTTCCTTCAACGTAAGAGCTTATCCTGAAGAGCGTTTTGTGGAGGTGAGTGTAGAAACAGGAAAGGTCGCTTTTCAAGAAAAGTCTATTACGGCTAAGAGTTTGATTCTTCAACCAGGAGATGCTGGTGTTTTTAGAGCCCAGCAAAAAACACTTTTAAAAGTAAGGGAGCCCAACACGAATAAGACCTCTTGGAAAAAGAAAGAGCTTGTTTTTGATGATGCTTCGCTTGCAGAAGTTATACCGGCAATGGAAAGATATTTTGGTGCGAAAATTCAGGCAAGTACACTTGAGATACTGAATTGCCATATCACAGGGCATTATAAAGAACCGACATTATCAGAGTTACTGAAGGTTTTGGCGTACAGCCTAGATATAGAAGTGGTAAAAGAAAAGGACAAATTTATTTTAAATGGTTATGGATGCGATCCCAAACCACGAATAGAATAACTAATTTTTCAATAAGAATTTTCCGTTTTACTAAACTGACTTCATACTAATCAATATTAATACGATTTAGTAAAGCTTAAAAAAAGATCTCGAATTCCATTTTTAAGCCATACTTACTGACACAAAAGACATGAAACGATTCTGCCTTTTAGGGTTACTGCTGTGCCTATTTTGTATGAGAGGAATAGCACAGAAATTTGACTTAAGTCAAAAAGTTAGCTTCCGCTATGTGGCTACGCCCTTGGCTGAAGTATTGTCAGATATGAGCGAAAATTATTCAATTTCATTTTCATATAGTAAGGATGTTGTGTCATTGGATCAGGAAATTAATTATCGAGTAAGAAATAAAAAATTGTCCAAGGCATTGAAAGAAATGTTTGATAAGGTGAATATTCTTTATATGCCTATTGGTGATCAACTGGTATTGAAAAAAGGAAAAATTAAGTTAAATAAATCACCAAAAAAGAAACGAAAAAAAGAAAAATATAATCCACCAATTGAATCAGCGCCGAAAGAAAGTGATCTGTCAAAGCAGAAAGAAGAGATCATTATTCCGGATCGCTTATTATTAGAAAAATACGATTTTAAAAAATTGGAGGCATCTAATTATTATCATGACTTAGTTGACAAAGGAGTTTGTGTATTGCCTCCAGAAAGAAAATTGACCAGTTATAATGAGACGAAATTGGCACAAGTTTCAGTGATCCCAAGAATAGGAACCAATAGAGCGGAAAGCGAACGTACGGTGAATAATGTTTCTTTCAACTTGTTTGTGGGAAATAATGGTGGTGTGGATGGGGTGGAGATCGGAGGTTTTGTGAATATAGTGAAAGAGGATGTCAAAGGAGTACAAATCGCGGGCCTCGTCAATATGGTCGGTGGAGATGTGCGCAATAGTGAGTGGATTGCAGATAAAGAAGATATAAAAAAAGGCATTCAGATTGCGGGCATTATTAATATGGCTCAAAATGTAAAAGCTTACCAAGCGGCTGGAATTTTGAATGTGGTTAGAGCAAATTTTGAGGGTGTTCAGATTGGAGGGATTGGAAATGTGGTGGGAGCAGATGCGGTCGGTTTGCAAGTTGCAGGGATTTTTAATCACAACGAAGGCTATGCTGGATCTCAATTATCAGGAATTACTAATGTTGCAGCAGAGGTGGATGGCTTTCAAGTAAGTGGGATTTATAACAAAGCAGATTATGTTCGACAATTTCAAATAGGATTAATCAATGTCTGTGATTCGATTGGAGGGACACCGATTGGTTTGATGAGTTTTGTGAAGGGTGGTGAGAATAATTATAATCGTTTTGAAGTGTCGAGTAGCGAGATGATGCATGTTAATTTTGGAATGAAATTCGGTGTCAAATCTTTTTATAATATGATGCATGCTGGCATGCGATTTAAAAATGGGGTACAAGGTTGGGGACTAGGATATGGTGTTGGTTTTATGAAGTCTTGGACAAAAGATCGAGATGCGAATCTAGAACTAATGGTGATGAAATTGAATGAGCGCGCATTGTGGACGAAGGAACTTAATTTATTATGGTCGGCTAAATTTTTAGCCCATATGCACACGGGAGAGCAAGGAAGTTTTTTTATCGGACCAGTGTTTAATGTATTGGTATCGAAAGTGAAAAACGCAGAAACAAATGAAATTGGTTCAGTGATGGTTCCCTATAGTTTTGTCACATTAAATGACTCTACTAAAGAACGAAAAATAAATCAATGGGTCGGAGTCTATGCTGGATTTAGATTTTAAAAACTAAACATATAATATAAAACAGAGCAGCCCATGATAGGTTTGTAAGTCTCCAAAAAAAATCAAATTTTTATTTTTTAATCATGATCAATAATCGTGTTGTACGATTTATTGACTTGGAGTGTCATGTGAAATTGAATCTTTTATAAGAAAAACAGGATCAATCATTTGTCTTGACTCCATCAAAAAACATAATAATATGAAACAGATTATTTTTTTATTTGCCTTTGTTTTTGGATTTGGCATCCTAACGGCACAAGAAGAAACACTATTTAATAAAGCTAGAATCATTGGCGCATTTGGTGCACCGATTGTCGAGTATTCTTTTCATGGAGATGATGTGACGACTTCTGTTGGAGGGGGAGGAGCTTTGATTATTGATCACTTTTTTATTGGAGGGTATGGGATAGGAACGGTAAACGAAGATTTTTTTGATGATATAGAAAGAATCGAATTGGCACATGGTGGTTTTTGGTTG
Source organism: uncultured Saprospiraceae bacterium (assembly GCA_964441245.1). Classification (GTDB taxonomy): domain Bacteria; phylum Bacteroidota; class Bacteroidia; order Chitinophagales; family Saprospiraceae; genus JALZUU01. The sequence continues at coordinate 7,472 of CAYTVR010000301.1, forward strand.
GGAGCGACTTATCCTTCTAATAAATTACTCCATTTGTATTCGAGTGTTCGTGTTGGCTGGGGAGGAGTAGATATTGAATTAGATAATGATCCGGATTCTTTTGATGGGGTGTTTGTGGTAGAACCTGAAGCTGGAATAGAATTAAATGTGTTTAAATTTTTCCGAATTGCTGCGACTGTTGGCTATCGCTATGTTGATGGGATTAATCCTTCGAATTCAGGAATTGATAAAGATACTTTTAACGGTGTGATTGGGGGATTGACTTTTAGATTTGGTGGGTTTGGACATCGAAGATGGTAGAAGGGGAGGGAATGATTGAATAATTGAATGCGAGCGTTTTGAATGGATCCTTGATCGTGAAAAACGTGTTATACGGTCGATTTATTTACCCGGGCGAGGTTGAAAATTTTGACAGCTAATTGTACAGCTATATTTTTTTTTAAGAAACTAAAACAATTTTATAATGAAAAAAACTAATTGGATTTTAATGTTATTATTTCCATTATTGATCGGAAGTGCTTGTGTGGTTGAGATTGATGATGATGCTTCGGATGATGATGATAATTTTGGAAATTGTCTTTTTGGAGAAGGTGATGCCGTTACTGAAGTATTGAATATTGACGAGTTTGATGGGATTAAATTAAAGATAAATGCAGATGTCTTTATCACACAAGGCCCCGAACAGAAGGTGGAAATTACTGCAGAGCAAAACATCATTGATGAGATCGAACGAGATGTAAGGAGCGGTACTTGGGAAATTGAATTTGATGAATGTGTTGTGCGACATGATGATATTGAGATTTTTATCGAAATGGAAAACATTGAGTTATTATCGATTCTTGGTTCAGGATTAATTAGAGGCGAAAATAATTTTAATGTAGAGGATATTGATTTACGAATTGCAGGCTCAGGTGATATTGATATTGCTTTGGACGCCACAGATATTGAAGGTGAAATCACAGGATCTGGAAATGTAGCTTTAGAAGGTAGTACGGACAAATTTGATTTAGGTATTTCTGGATCTGGTGATTATCGCGCTTTTGATTTGACTGCTAATAAAGGTGATATTAAAATAACGGGAAGCGGTGATGCTGATGTGCGAGTCAATGATGAATTAGATATTCGGATTACCGGAAGTGGCGATGTTCGCTATAAGGGTTTCCCAACGCTAGATGCGGAAGTGACTGGAAGCGGGCGAGTGATAAATGCGAATTAGCAACGATAATATAGGAGTCAGCATTTAGGACATCAGTTCTTCTCTGATTTTTATAAATACTTAGCTGGACTTTAGCATTTTGCTAAATCCGAAAAAAAATAAGAGAATTCTGAATGT
>CAYTVR010000302.1:0-8772 GCA_964441245.1 uncultured Saprospiraceae bacterium
TATTAGGATTATGATATTTATCGCCAGCTTTTGCATTAAAGTATTTTTCATAAAAGGACTTCATGGCATTTATATCATTGACCCAAATTGCGATATGTTCTATTTTCATATTCTTAGTGAATCATTATATTTTTGGTTCTTCGACAAATCCTGTGCGTATAGACATTTAAAATTCAACGCTTCCTTTGGTCACTTTTTAATCTCACTTTATAAATGTCCACAGGATTTGTCGAAGATGGATATTTTTTTCAATTTGAAAAATAGAAATAGAGGAATCCTTTTCCTCCTTTCAAATTCCTCGTTGTTGTTAAAATTTGATTCTTGCGGTTTGGATTCTCGAATTTCAATAACTTCAAAATTAGCACTTTTGATGATACGCCAATATTCCTCTAAAGTTTTATGGTATTTGATAACTTTTTTACCGATCCATTCATTGACTCTTTCTCCACTATCAAAATAATTATCTACAGTCCAGTTTCCTCTTTTGACTTTTTTATGATAAGCATCGTAACAACTAGTAATGATTGGATGTTCAATGGAAAAGATTATTTCACCTTCCTTTTTTATACTGCGATGAATTTTATTCAATAAGGCGCTGAGATTTTCAATGTAATGAAATACCAATCTTGAAATGACCATATCGTATTCCTCTTGTTTAAATATGGCTTGTTCGATGTCAGCTATTTCTATGTAAGCATTAAAATTTTCTAGATTAACTTTCGCCAAGTTTCCCATTCTTTTGGAACCTTCGATACCACAATACAAAGCAGCATTTTTTTCTAATAACGTGATTCCATATTGTCCATCCCCACAGCCTAAATCTAAAATTTTCTTATTCATCACCTCACCAATCAACTCATCCATAATAGGTTGTTCAATTAACTCATTTGGTGATTTCCCTTTACTCCTTTTTTCAATATATTTTTCAAAAAAATCCTCATTATCGTAAACAGAAAAGGCTTTGTAATTCATAAGAATAGTTTAAAAAAAATTAAGTAATGCTACAAGCTTAGATCGATATATTTCTGATCTAATTCTGGTGAATCCTTATATTTGATTCTTAACTCTTTTAATTTAATATGCAGTTTAGCAACGATAGTAGCATAAGCCGGATCATGATATACATTATTCATTTCTTGTGAATCCTTTACCCTATCGTATAATTCCCATTCATCAACATCATAATAAAAATGTGCTAACTTATATTCTTTGGTCACAATCCCGTAATGACGTTTGACCATATGAACTGCCGGATATTCATAATAATGAAAATAGACAGCATCTCGATTCCATTCCGTAATATTTCCTTTTAATAAGGGGATTAAACTTTCGCCTTGCATATCCTCCGAGGCGGCAATTCCAGCAGCCTCCAAAAATGTTTGAGCAAAGTCTAAATTCTGAACCATTTCATCCCTAGTCGTATTGGGTGTAATATGATTTGGCCAACGAATCAATAATGGTGTTTTAAATGATTCCTCATAAATAAATCTTTTGTCAAACCAGCCATGTTCTCCAAGATAAAAGCCTTGATCTGACGTATAAATTACCATGGTATTTTCAGCTAATCCACTTTCATCGAGATAATCTAAAACCCGACCTACATTATCATCGACAGAAGAAATACAAGCTAAATAATCCTGCATGTAACGTTGATATTTCCATTTCATTTTTTGTCTATCATTCATTCTAGGCCAATTTTCTTTGAACCAAACATTAATGGAGTCTAAAACTGGGTCATATAATGCTTTTTGTTTTTCGTTTGCCCTTCCATAAGGTCCCGTAAATCCGTCTACTCCGTTCCAAATAAAAGGCGGAACAAATGGTTCAACACTTCCCATTTCTTCAATAGTTTTTGGTCGTATTTTAGAGTCGTGTCCATATTTCATATGATGAAGTAAATTCATTTCTGCAGTTTTAGCAGCTGTACCTCTATTGGAATAATCATCAAATAATGAGGCAGGTTCCGGAAAGGATTTTTTTGTAAATTCTTTGAATTTCCTTGGACTTGGCCACCAAGGTCTGTGTGGAGCTTTATGTAAATACATCATCATAAAAGGCTTTTCCTTGTTTCTTTTTTTATCTAACCAATCAATACTCAGGTCAGTAATGATATCTGTAACATAACCAGTGATTGTAGTATCTCCAGTTGGTGTGATAAATTTTGGATTGATATAATGCCCTTGTCCAGGTAAAATCATATAATCATCGACTCCTTTGGGATGGTTACCAAAATGGAGTTTACCATACATGGCCGTTTGATATCCCGCTTTTTGAAATAACTGAGGAAAGGTAATTTGACTCGTGTCAAAAGGCATGATGTTATCAATTTTTCCATTGATGTGATTATGTTTTCCCGTGAGGATAGTTGCTCTAGATGGAGCGCAAATCGAATTGGTTACGCAAGCATTCGTAAATAATATTCCTTCCTTGGCTATACGATCTATATTGGGTGTTTTTATCAAATGATCCGAGTAAGTACTAATGGCTTGGTAGGCATGATCATCAGACATGATAAAAAGAATATTAGGCCTTTCTTTTTCTTTATCTATTCCTTTTTGTTTCTTTTGGCAAGAAAATAGCATTAAGATGAAGTATAATAAAAGGATTTTTAAGTTAATTATTTTATACATTTTCAATCTTATTTTGATTACAAATTCTAAAAAGGAAGCATTGAATTAAATTGAATAGATTCAATAAATTGCCATTTAAATTTTCTTTTCTTTTGGCTTTATCTTAAATGTCTATCCAAGATACAATTTAGTTTAAAGATAGACAATGATGAAATCGAGATGAAAAAAGCTCGTTTTCTTCCTGAATGGTTCCGATCCAGACAAATAAGTTAAAGAGAAGATCAACCTGAGTCGTCTACCCAACAGCCCCTTCAAAAAGCTACATTGAGAAATTTTTTAAGAATTCGAAACAAAACTGAGAAATTGAGCTATTGATCAAATCAAAGCACTTTTATGAGTTCATCCGTACGGACGAGCGATTAAAAAGCTGACAAGTCGGACAAAATCTCATTTCGCAAACATGTTTGAATTTTTTAAACAACTTCTGAGTATTATTTTTATAAAAAAGAGACGAACTAGGCAACAAAAATTGGAGTATATTTTGATTAGTCTTGGTATTTATCGTCTCATGATGCTATATACGATGTTCCTTTTTCTAAAAGTAATAAAAACTTTTAACTGAATTCAGCGTACAAATGGAATAGTAATTAGATTGTTTTTTAATTGCCAATATGGTTAAGACATTGTCATTCATTTTTTGTTTCTTTCTTTTTCAAGTGGTTGTTGCGCAACAAATTGAAAAACAAACCGATAGTTTGTTGAATATTATTAAAACAACCAAAGACGATTCTACCAAAATAAAAATCTATACCTCTTTAGCTGGACTCAACTTTTATAGTAGACCAATTAAAGCGATCCAATTTTGTCGTGAGCAAATAGTTGTTTGTAAAAAATTGGAAGATAATGCTACTATCTTCGAAGCTTATACGCAAATGTTCAATGCCCAGTTTTTTTTAGGAGCTCCTGCCGATAGTTTATTACACACTATACAATTACTTGAAAAACATGTCGATACCCATTTGGAAGAAGATAGACTAGTTTATGTGTATTGGGTTTATGCACTATATTATAACAATATCAATCAAACTGATAATGAAATTGAAGCCTATATAAAAGCTTTGACTATTGAGAGAAAATATAATCCAAGAGGTGATATTGAAGGTGCTCTTCTGGGAAATATTGCAAATATTCTAATTAATCAAGGTAAGTATAACGAAGCGAAGGAATATTTAAATAAAGGTCTTGAGATCAATAAAGATACGATTGGATTAGCAGAATTACATTTCAACTTGGGAGTAATATCTGTACATGAACAAAACTATGAAAAGGCTTTAAAGTCATTTAAGAAATCCTACGCTTATTATAAAATAGGACAAGATTCAAAAGGAATGGCTCTTGTATTAATTGAGGAAGGGAGATACTATGATAATATGAGGGAATTTCAAAAAGCTAATCAAAGCTATGTTCAAGCAAATGATTTAATCAAAACTAACAATATAGGCAGCTTGTTACCTACTATTTATGCTAGCCAAGCTAAACACTATCAAAAACGGAAAGACTATAAAGCAGCAATTAAGTTTGGAGAAAAATCATTGAATGAAATTAATAAACAGAAAAATTATCAAAATCTCTCTAATACTTATGACATCCTTCAAGAGAGCTATGCTCAAATCGGAGATTATAAGAAAGCTTACGAGCTTAGAAGTAAGGAAATAGTCCATAGAGATAGTGTCAATAGTTCTGAATTATTAACCAAAGTAGAGACACTCAGAACTGAGCTAGAAGTAGAGCAAAAAGAAATAGAGAATCAGTTGCTTAAATCGGAGGCAGCTTCTAATCAAAAAGCAATTCAAATTAGAAATATAGCGACATTAGCTCTTTTTTTAGGTTTTCTATTGATATTCAGTTGGGCTATGGTGGTCTATCGGAATAGTCATCAAAAACAAAAATATAATGAACAACTAGAAGTTACCGTCTCTGAGCGAACAACTGAATTAAAGAAAGTGAATAAAGATCTTGTACAAGCAAATTATGAATTAAAAACCTTTAATCATATTGCATCCCATGATGTTAAGGAACCTATGAGAAATATAGGGAATCATATCGGATTAATTTACAGAAAATTACCAAGAGAATTAAAATCAGAATTCAAGGATTATTTTGAAACCATTAGAGCAAGTAGCTCTCAACTTTATACAGTAGTGGAAGATTTTTCAAGATACACACAGCTGTCCAAAGATGAAGATATTGTTGTTGAACTTGTTAATTTAAACGAAATAGTTGATAATTTAGAAATGGCGCTGATTGATGTGGAAAATCAAAAAAATGCGAAAATTATTAATCGGGGTTTAATTAGTATTAATACCAATGCTTCGATGATTTATATCATTTTAAAGAAAATTGTTGAAAATGGTTTGAGGTTTAATGACACTCTAAATCCGACAGTAACATTAAGTACCCAGTCAAACGAAGAGTATATTGAAATTTTCATAGAGGACAATGGTATTGGGATCGAAACCGCTTATCAAGAGCAGATTTTTGAGATGTTTAAAAGGCTTCATCAACGAAAAAATTTTGAAGGTTCAGGGATTGGTCTTGCGATCGTTAAGTTATTAATGGATAAACTAAAAGGAAGTGTCGAAATAGAGAGTTCTATGAATAAAGGAAGTACATTCATTCTTCGATTACCAGTTTAATATCCTAAATATGCTGGCTTTTCTGAATGAAAAATGTAGGTGATTTTATCTTCTTTCGAGAACAGATCGCATATGACGAAGTAGCTGAGGGTCAGATAGCGTGTTGGCTAAAATACCACTATGGTCATTTGCCCATTATTCTCAGCAGCTTTCATTTTTCAATTAGAGTCATTTTTTTCAAGCGAATAAATTATAAATTCCTCTCGTGTTTTTTATTTCTTCTTCTTATAAAATTGAATATCTCGAACCCATAAAAAAGAATAATTGGTATAGCTCCCAAAATGCAATATTTTAAGAATTTATTTTTAGGAAATTCCTCCTCATTCTTTTCAACGCCATAGATATAATTTGTATGAGGTGAATTCCAAACTTCGTATTCGAAATTATCTGTAAAATTTCTATTTGAATCAATAGGTCTTTCTTGGTTTAAGTATGCCTTTTTTGAAATCCAAATTATTTTATTGGGATATGAATTAGAAAAACAAGTTGGATTTTTATTGTATCTTCCCACCCACCTAACAGAGTCTATTGTTGTTCTTACTTTTTTGTAACTGTTTGAATGATAATATGTAGGTCCCCATCTACAAAAACCATCTATGATTGTGTAGGTGATAAGAAGTGCAACTATCCAATAACCAATATCTATTTTCATTTTATATTAACCTTTGTTATTTATTTGGGATTTTGTAATTCTACTTTTCTATCTTTTATATTAATATTATTTGTTATTCGTTTTATGAACCTGTTATTTGGAATTTTTCTTTTTAGTTACTGAGAACTCCTACTTTGTTTCGGAGGGTCATGCACTATTCGTTTTAAGGGGGCCTTTTCCTATTCGTTTGTTATCGTTATCTACTGGCAAAAACTATTTCTGATTTTTATGAATAACCATAATTTCTTGGGTTGAAAATTCCATCCAAGCCAAATCATAAATGAAGTGATAAATCTTATCATTATTATTTTTATAAGTTCCGGTATGATAGTTGAATTTGAAGCCAGCCTTTTCCAAATTAATTCTTGGAACTTGAATTCTTTTAATTTTCTTATGCCTCGTTAGTTCAACTAGGATGATATAGTTTCGATGGAGAATCTCATCAGTTTTAGTAATAACATCTTTGTTGAATGCTCTTAGTTTTTTGTGATAATGGTTTTTACAATTTATAGAACAAAACTTTTTATCTGATCGCCCTGTCATTTTCTTTTCACAATGTTTACAATTCATTATTAAAATGTTTTGATGTTAAAATTAGTCTTAACCGTTATAAACGTTTATAACGGTTAAGATATGACTATTTTCATAAATCGCACAATATCAGTTGATTAAATCTACCTATTTCTAAATAATTCTCTTACTTTTATTAAAAAACACACACATTATGCACTATCAAAAAAAATCACCTTACAATCCTTCAACAAAGATTATTGTAGAGAAATTTCTAGATACTCCAAATCGTATAATCCTAAACGTTTTACCACATGAGTCTTTTCTAGAGACCGTAAACATGGTTAAGAATTTGCCACAAAGACGATATCACGGGAGCAAAAAAAAGTGGAGTGTCCCCTTTGATCAGAAAATCATAGATGAATTAATGCATGCCTTTAGATCAAGCATATCTTTTTCATTCAATTGGGAATATGAGCTTTCTCACCTAAAGGAAAATGCCAAAAAAAAGAATAAAAAAAATAATCCCCAAGGCTCCCCATTTACAACTAACCAATCAGCAGAAAACAAGAAATTCAGTTCAGCTGGAAACAGTGAATCAGCTTTGACAGAAAAAGAAAGAAATCCCTTAAAATTAGGAAACAACTTTGGGAAAGTAGTTTTAAAAAAAGATTCCAAATACCGAATTAAAGCCTTCGTCAATCCACAGCAAAAAACAGTTGTCCAACTAATTAAAACGATACCTGGAAGAGCATGGAATTTTACCGAAAAGTATTGGAGTCTGCCCTATGTAAAAGAGACCTTTGAAATACTGGAACAAGTGGAAACGGACTGTCAGTTTAAAATCAGAGCAAATATACCTGCTGAATTGAATGCAACACCCCAAAAAACAACAGAAAAGGTTTGGAAAGAGCATATTCCTCCATCATTAGGTTTACCTCAACAAAATGCTTTAAATGAGTTAGAAGACCGTTTAAACCTAGAACGCAAAGGATGGCGAACAATCAAAAGCTACAGCAATCATTTATTAGGATTATTACGATACTATGCCAATGTGGACCCTATTGCTATTTCACCAATTCAAATCCAGAAATACATTTTATTTAAAGTCGTAAAACATCAAATTGCCGAAAGTACTCAAAATCAGTTGATCAATGCATTAAAAGCCTATTTTGAGCGTGCTCTAGGCCAAGCAGACAAAGTTATTTATATTCCTCGGCCAAAAAAATCAAAAAGTCTACCCAATGTTTTTTCTAAATCAGAGGTAAAGGATTTGCTCGATTCGATTAATAATATAAAGCATAAAGCAATGATTGCGATTATTTATTCTGCAGGCCTTCGCAAAGGAGAACTTTTAAAACTTCGTGTAAAAGACATATTGTATAGTAGAAATTGTATTTTTGTTAAGTCTGCAAAAGGAAAGAAAGATCGATATGTAACGCTATCGAAAAATGCTGCCAAGATCATTAAACAATATCGCCAAATGTACAAGCCAAGATACTGGCTATTTGAAGGACAAACAGGAGGTAATTATAGTGAGAGTGCTTTACAAAGTATTTTTACTACAGCTAAAGATAAATCCAATGTAAATTCTTATGTTACCTTACATGGGCTAAGACATAGTTATGCTACACACTTATTCGAATCTGGGATCCCACTCAATGCTATCAAAGATTTACTAGGACATAACTCTTTAAAAACTACTGAGATTTATATGCATATATCCAATAAATATTTACAACAAGTACAAAGTCCATTGGATTCAATAGATCTTTTCTAATATTGGAAATTGATGACTAAGCTAAGAATGTGAAAGAAATTTCTTCATCTATGAAATAACGATTCTACAACTCATTTAAGCGTATTTTTAAATTTTGTGAGAACTAATAATCAGCAGCTTAAGATTCTTTTCAGTTACTAATTTAATGCTAAGACAATCTAAATCTTTTGAATACAGATTCAAGTACTTAAGAAGGCCAAAATATATGACGAGCAAACATGTGATGCTCAATCTAAACACTAGTTCCTCTTGATTTTAGACATAACGCCCACTTTAACACCAAATTTTTGAAATCAATCTATCCAAGTTAGTCTTTAATTTTTACACAATACATATTTTTATTTAATTAAACTAATAACCATGCATACACTTCAATCCAACATAAACTATTCTAAATCAAAGTGGCCAAAAAAAATACCACAAAAATAGAACTACTATCTAGACTATTGATATATATGTTATTTTTGATAGATGTGGTAGTTGTAGCCAAGCATAGAGAGAAAATTAAATCTAGTAATCAAATTGTTATATAATTCATTTGAATAGTATCTTGACCTCATCAAA